>NC_006624.1:348122-696245 GCF_000009965.1 Thermococcus kodakarensis KOD1 | reverse complement strand
GAGAGTGGAGATACTGCCTTACCTGGCGTACTCGGGAGACGTCCTCAAGCTCCTCGCCAGGGAGAGCCTCTCCGTGAGGGACGCCTTCAAGGAGATCAAGGGCAGGCTCAGGGAACAGGGAATGGTTAAAACCAGGAGCATAAGGCTTGAGGTGGAGTACTTTGAGAACAACCGCCTGAAAAAGGCCCACGTCAGCCTTCCCGCCGATGCAGACATCGAGGCCGAGCTGAGGAAGCAGTTCGGAAGGCGCTTCCGCTGGAGGGTTCTCAGCCTCGTGAAGACAAGGGGCGTCCTCATAAACAACCACTACACGGTGGACAACCTGGCACTGGCCTATGCCTCATTTAATCCCGAAAAGGGCGCCGAACTGCTGGGACTCGACATATTCCGCTACTACTTCCTCACGTCGCCAGCGGACAGGGAAACCCTCGGAGTTTTCCCGGGGATAAAGAGCTGTCTCGACTGCCACTACTCAATCCTCGACCTGCCCTTTAGGTGGGATCCAAACTTCAAAACAGGCCAGGGAAGCCTCTACATCATAAGAAAGTGCGAGATGGAGGAACAGCTCGTTGGAAGGAAGAAGGACCTCAGCGGGGTTCCTAACTACCTCCTCGGAGGAGTTCTACTCTACGGCATAAGCAACTACGACGAGAAGAAGGTTGCCGAAATACTGGGAATTCCCGAGGACGAGCTTACCGAGGCCATGAAGAAGTTCGTGATATCGGGCCTTGCAAACGTCCTGTTCACCAAGGAAGAGGCGAAGAAGTTTGACAAGTTCATGCCGAAGAGCGACAAAGCCAAGCAGTTCCTCGCCCTGCTCCAGGGGTGATTGAATGAAGGTCAGGGTAAAGGCGAAGACATATTCGGAACTCATCAGGAAGCTGGACGAGGTTCTGAACGAGGATGTGAGTGAGGTCTATGTGAACCTCCGACCAACAAAGGAGGTAGTCGTCAAAATCCTAGAGCGCTCGCCGAACGTCAGGAAAATCACGTGTCCGCCAAGCCTTTACCCTAAGGTGTCTCAAAAAGTCATCATGGCCCTGAATCAGCTTGGGGTGGAGCTTTTGCCAGAGAGCTATCCGAGGGGCAGGCCAAAGAAGTACGATGAGAAAACGATAAAACAGGTCGTTGAATTGGCCCGGAAGGGCGTGCCTATGAAAGAGATCAGCAGAAAGCTCGGAATACCTCTGAGGACTGTCTACTACCTGGCAAATTTGTACACCACTTCTTACTCTTCTTTTCGAGGGGAGTGATTTTCCAAACCACTGAGGGCAGTTATGGTTATATAGGAGTTGCCCCACATTACCTCGGTGGTTCACGTGGGCAGATTTGAGATTTCCGAAAACGCTCTGGAAAAAATAGCTGAAAGCCTCAGGGAAGAATACGAGGGCAGCAACGTTGATTACGTTATAGAGGACATGAGAATTTCAGAGAACGGGGAATACCTCTCGGTACTCATAAGGGACGACTACGACTCCAGGTTTCTCCACATCTTTGATACGAAGGGGAACCCGCTTCTGGGGTGGAAGAGTGGGGTTGGGATTCCCTGCCAGGAGGACGTTGTCGTTTTTCCGGGCGTTGAAAACGTGGCTGTATTTATGAAGTGCGGTACTGGGGAAATAGCACTCTATCCGTTTCAGGATGAAAACCCAAAAGAGCACGCCCTAAGGGTAACTTTCTCAAGGCTTCCCATCTACGTGAGCCTGACCAACATGGAGAGGGTGGTTATTTTTGGCGACATGAGACTCGACTTCAGTGCCCCCGCCGACCTTGAGACAGTCTTCATACCTCGCCTTCAGGGAGGCTACGCCTTTTTCCATGCCATCCATGACACCGACGATGAAATCTACATACTCCACACCTTCAAAGAGCCCGGGATGAAAAACCCCACCCTCAGGATAGGGAGGATAAACTATCCGCCTCACCCATATTATTCGCCGATTGAATTCTGGGACGGAGTAGAGACGATTTCGGCCCATTCCCCAGCGCCCCCGACAAAAGGCGCAATAGGGGACATCGTACTGAGGGACAACGAGCCAATAGCGGTCCTCGGGACGAAGCTCGGGAAGGAGCTCTACATCCTCACATCCAAGAAAGCGCGGATAATTCCCCTGCCGGGAGAGCTCGTGTTCACGAAGTTCACCGAAAAGGGCCTTTTCCTGCTTATAGGCCAGTTCAGGGGCTATCTGTACGGGGGCTTTGTCACGTACGAAGACCTCCTTCAAAAGGGCTCTCTAAAACTGGATGACATTGTGGACAGAACAGTCTTCGGCAGGTACAACCCAGAAGCCTTTGACCCAAAGTTCTCGGGAATATCTAGGAGCGGAGACGTTCTCGTTCTGGGCAAATCCTCTGGAAAAGTAAGCGCCAGCGGCAGGTTCTACTATTACGTTCGCCCGGATTCGAACTATCTATACTCTTACGTCTCCACGCAGGCCGCCCCTGGGGAGGGGGACATTACTTACGACCAGTTCACCCAGCTCGAAGAGGTTCTCAGAAGGTTCGGCGGCGTAATCCTCTACGGACCCCCTGGAACCGGAAAAACGAAGCTTGCCCTGGATCTCTCAAGAGATGCCGATAAGGTTGAGGTCGTTACGTTCCACCAGTCGTACAGCTATGAGGACTTCGTTGAAGGTTTTAGGCCCGTTGAAAAGGAGGGCAAACTGCTCTATGTCGTTGAGGACGGCATTTTAAAGAGGCTTGCAGTCGAGGCGATTTTCCGCGGCCTCCACCCGGACGAGGGAGAGGCCGATTACAAGAAGAAAAAGGAAGCCGTCCTTGAATACCTTCAAACAGGAAAAGGCGAGTTCAAACCCCGCGGGAAGTTCTACCTAATAATAGATGAGATAAACAGAGGAAACATCTCAAGGATCCTCGGTGAGGTCATAACCCTACTCGATCCCGATAAAAGGCTCGGAATGGAGTACGAGACAAAAATAACCCTGCCGTATTCCAGAGAGCCCTTCGCCCTTCCCCCCAACCTCTACATAATCGGGACAATGAACTCCACGGACAGGAGCATAGCTTTCCTTGACATGGCCCTCAGGAGGCGCTTTGCGTTCCTTGAGATACTGCCCCGCCCTGAGGAGCTCGGGGATATCGAAGTCGGCGGTGTAAACCTTCAGCACCTCCTCTCGACGCTCAACAGGGTTATCGAGGAAGAGCGCGGGAAGGACTACACGATAGGCCACGGCTACTTCAGGGAGGTCATAAAGGCTAAGCCGGAGGAGAGGGCAAAGGCACTCAAGGACGTCTTCTACTACAAGATACTCCCTCTTCTCCAGGAATACTTCTACGGCAACTGGGAGGCAATAAGGCGCTCCCTGCCGGGGTTCGGGTTCATAGACGAGAAAGGGCGTATAATCGAGATGGACGACGACGAGTTCATTGAAGCCCTCCGCAAGCTGGTGACAGAGAAATGATGGACTTCAGAGTCGTAACCCTCTACGAGTTTGAGAACAGGCCACTCTCAGAACTGAAGAAACTCGGGCTTCAGACAGGGGAAAGAGAACTAATGAAGTTCGCCGAGGCTGTGAATTCTCTCTACGGCGGCGACAGTCCGGTCTTTACAGTCACCTACGATCCGAGAAGGGATGAATACCACCTGAAGACCCATGGGAGTGTGGGGTTTGCGTACTACCTGGGCGATGACGGGATTGTGCTTGTGCAGGTACTGCCAAAGCCCTTCAGGTACGACAGGGAGGACGGCCGCTCTCTGCTGTTCTTCCTTCAGCTCTTCAATATGTACTACCAGATGGGTCTTGAGCCGGGCGAAATTAGGGCCTTGGTGTTTGAATACGGCAGGCAGAAGGCGCTGGACGAAATTTTCAAGTATCTCTACGTCCTCATGCTCTCCAGAGCGCTGTCCAGAGGACTCTACTACGAATACGGGGAGATTGAGGAAAGCTCCCAGACCGTCCGCGGCAGAATCCTTGTAAATGAACTCGCCCGGAGGCCAGCATGGAAGGCCGACCTGCCCGTCAGGTACTCACTCCTTCTTGAGGACAATCCCCTCAACAGGGTTCTAAAGGGTGCCCTGGAAGTCGCCGTAAAGTCTGCCCGCCTGAGTGAGACGAGGAAAGTCGGAGGAATACTTCTCGACCTCTTCAGGGACGTGGGTGACCCAAAACCCGGCGACTTCGGGAAAGTTTCCTTCAACCACCTCAACGAGAGGTTCAGAACGGTCTTCAGGCTGGCACGGGTGATGTACTTCGGGCTGGCCGCGGGAGGTTCGAGGAAGTTCCTTCCAGGAGTGTTCATCAGGATGGATGAGCTTTTTGAGACGCTCGTTTACAGGACGCTGAAGACCGTCCTCGACAACGAAGCAGAGGTGAGATTCCAGGTTCAGCTGCCCCACGTCATAAAAAACGCGGGCGAAATCGAGGCTAGATTTGGCGCACTCTTCATGATGGGCAACCCCCTTCCAGACATAGTGGTCAGCACCGACGAAGGAACCTGCGTCGTTGAGGTAAAATACAGAAACCTCTACGTGTATCACAGAGGAGAGAATAGGGCCCATAGAAAACTCGTTAGGAAGAGCGACGAGCTTTATCAGGCCTACACGTACTCCCGCCTTGTCAGCGAGTATTTGGGGGCAAAAAGAGTTCCAGTTCTCCTAGTCTACCCGCGGCTCGAGGGAATTTACAACCACTGGATTCCAAACCTCTTTAGCGCGCGCCCGGAGGATACCTTTGAGTTCTTCGACGGGACGAGGGTGGGGGTCTTCGGGTACGAGCTTTCGATGATAGGGGACGAAATCCTGCTGAGGAAGAACTCGGTAGTTATCGATGAGGACACCGCCGAAAACCTGAAGTCTTTCATCCTCGGCCTCTGCTCTTCGGGAGAGGTTTAAAAACCCGCAGGCCTACTCCAGTCGGGTGAGAGAATGTTCGTCGAGACACAGGAAGAAGTTCCCGAAATCAGAGAGCCTCTAAGAAGGGTCGGCATAACGAACCTAAGGACGGTCGCCAAGATAAACTGGAAGGGAAGGGAGTACACATTCCTTCCGCTCATAGAGGTAACCATAGACGTGCCGGCCGAGAAGAAGGGCATCCACATGAGCAGGCTCGTGGAGAGCATAACAGAAGCCATGAGCGAAGCTGTCGAGGAGGAAGTGGCAAAAGTCCACAGCTCCCTAGAGGAGCTTGGAAAGTCCGTCATAGAGAGGCTCGAAGGAAAACACCCGCATAAGAGAGCTGAGGTCTGGATCAAGACGCACCTGATAATTCCGAGAACCACTCCGGCCAGTAAAAAGACCAGCTACGAACCCTACGACGTCGAGGTCGGCGTCATAAAGAATGAGGACGGCTCCTTCGAGAAGGTTCTCAGGGTGAGGGTGATAGGAAACACGGCCTGTCCGCACGCCATGGCGAACAACAACGGCAAGACCCACATCCAGAGGGCCATCGGCGAGCTGGAGATAAGGGCACCCTTTGAGGAAGAGATTCCACTTGAGGAGATGATAGACGTCGTCGAAAGCTCCTTCAGCCACCCGACCTATACGCTCCTAAAGACTGTGGACGAGAACGCCGTCGTCCAGGGAATGTTCGCCAACCCGAAGTTCGTCGAGGACGTGGCCAGGGAGATATTCGCAAAGGCCAAGGAGCGCTTCAGGGGCAGAATCCACGTGAGGGTCATCAGCAACGAGAGCATCCACAAGCACGACGTCATAGCGGAGACGTGGAGCTGAAGGGAAAATTTAATTTGTCCTTTTACAAATCTTTTTGTGGTGAGAACTGTGAGCGTTACTCTGGTTGAGATACAGAGGAAGATAGACGAGATAGAGAAGTTCCTCAAAGAGCTCATAGAAGTAAACCTTCAGCTCATTGAAGAGTCCGAGCCAGAGGAATGGGAGATTAAGGAAATTCAAAAGCGCAGAAAGGACGAGTTTATGGAATGGGACGTGGTCAAGGATGAGCTTTGAGAACAGAATTCTCATAAGCAAAAGAGCCCTCAAGGAACTCAAGAATGTCCCCGAAAGTCAGAGGGACATTATAAAAGACAGAATCTCCAAACTCGCTTTCTTTCCGCTCGTAAAGCTTGACGTCCAAAAACTGAAAGGATACGACAATGTCTACAGACTCCGGGTTGGAGAGTATCGGGTAATATTTGAGTATAACAAAGAAGAGCGAATTGTGATGATCCTGAAGGTAGGAAAAAGGGGGAACGTTTATTCCTAAAGAATTCTCAGAGAAAATGGAAAATAAGACTCACTCCTTCTTCCTCATGACCTTGGCTATCTTGTATGTCTTGCCGTTGCACTCGACTTCCCCAGTTATTTCGATTATCTTCACGCTGTCCCCGTCAAAGAGCCCCTCCGGCTTGAAAAGATCCCTTTTGTCCAGGTCGGGGCAGTCCTCGAGCTTCAGCGTTATCACCGAGCCCACCACTGCAAGCCTCGGCTCTATTGCCACCTCTATGCTCGGCTCGACCACCTCCACTACCCTGACCTTTCCCTCGTGCAGCGGGCAGGAGTGGGAAGGCATGCTCCTTACCCTGAGAATCTTGTAGCGCCTTCCAGGCTCAAGGTTGCCGACACAAACGCCCGCGAGCTTGCAGGTCTTGCAGGGCTCGGCCGGACCGTAGAATATGAACTCAACCCCCGGTTTTGCGAGCTTTTCCCCAACTAACGTGATTATGGCCACTTTCAACACCTCCTGATGGATGATCATATCACTCCTGTGATTTTAGCGGCCTTTTCAGCGGCCTCCCGAGTTAAACCGTCCTTTCCGAGGATGGTGTAGCGCTCGGGCCTTATGGTGTGGGCTATGGTGAGCGCCTCGATTATAACCTCGGGGTCGATCCCAAGTTCGTATGCGTTTGTAGGTGCGCCGACCCTCTTTAAGGTTTCCCTAACGCGCTCCCACTTCATACCGTGCAGGTAGGCCATGATTATCGTCCCGAGGCCCGTCTGCTCGCCGTGAAGGGCGGGCTTATCGAGGAGCATGTCTAGGGCGTGGCTGAAGAGGTGCTCAGCGCCGCTTGCTGGTCTTGAAGACCCGGCTATACTCATGGCCACACCTGTGGAGATGAGCGCCTTGATGACCTTCCTGACGGACTCCTCGTTTCCGAGGCGGATTATATCGGCGTTCCGCATTACCATCTTGGCACTCATGAGTGAGAGTGATGCGGCGTACTCGCTGTAGTATTCACCTTTGATTCTATGGGCAAGCTGCCAGTCCCTCACAGCCGTTAAGTTGCTTATAGTGTCGCCAACACCGGCCGCTAAGTAGCGGTAGGGTGCCGTTTTGATGACCTTGACGTCGGCAATGACTGCAACTGGTGGAACGGCCTTCACGGACGTTTTTGAGCCGAGGTCCTTTATTGAAGCGTTCGCACTCGCTATGCCGTCGTGGGAAGCGGTTGTTGGAAAGCTTATGAAGGGAACGCCCGTTTTGAATGAAGAGAGCTTGGCGACGTCTATTATGCTCCCGCCGCCAACTGCTATCACCCAGCCGATGCCTTCGTCCTTGATCTTTTCAATCGTTCTCTCGACTTCCTCCATCGTTGCGCCTTTTCTGATGGTGAGGGAGCTCACCTCGTACGCAGATTTTATCGCATCTTCCACATCTCTACCAGCTATTTCCTTCGTTTTTGGGCCGTAGATAACGAGTGCCTTTCCAGTAAGGCCTATCCTCTTGGCAACGCTAACAACTTCTCCCGTGAGGTTCTCGCCCAGCAGTACCTCCCTTGGGAGCTGCATGAGATGAATCCTTCTCTCCATTTTTATCGCCGAAAAACTATTGGTGGGAAAAGCTTTAAGGCTATCGGAAGACTCCCTACGGTGGTCGAATGGGAGTTGGGGAGTTTTTTTACAGGTATTTCGTTGAGCCGATAAAATACAACCAGGGCTACAACCCTGTTAACACGCTTGTCTACGCGGTAATCCTTGGAATAATGGTTCTCCTCCTCTACCGAATACTTAAGAGGATGGGAATAAGGATAGACGACCGCTTTTTCCTCTCCCTGATGCCCTACATAGTCCTCGGCCCGCTGATGAGGGCCATAACAGATGAGGGCCTGCTTCCGAGGACTTACCTTACAGTTAGCCCCGGCGGCTACTTCGTCATAGCGGCCTTTGCGATAGCTTCCCTCTTTGCGGTGTGGAGACATCTGGGCCCGGATGAGAGGCTCTACCCGATATACCGCGACTTCGGCTGGGTGCTCGTGGGAGGGCTGGTTTTCATAATCATAATCAACTGGGGGAAGCTTTCTGTCAGATGGGAGTACTTCAAGTACTTCATCCCGAGCCTTGCTGTCTCCGAGGCCTTTATCTGGGCTCTAGCAAAGAAGTTCAAACTGATAGTCGACAACAAAGTGCTGTTCTACACCCACTTTTACGACGCGACCACGACCTTTGTCGGGATACAGTTCTTCGGCTTCTGGGAGCAGCACGTCCTCGCAAGGACGCTCATAGACCTAACGGGCACACCTGCAGTAATGTATCTGGAAAAATTGCTGGTTTTGATTCCAGTCGTTTACATACTCGACAGGATGATGGAAGATGAAGACCCCGAGCTGATAAATTTCGTCAAACTGGCAATATTCGTCCTCGGCTTCGGCCCCGGGACGAGAAACCTGCTTATAGCCTTGCTGGGGTGATATTATGGAGTTTAACTGGAGTGAGATAGCGCTAAATACCGCCAAGGAGCTTGAAGAGAAAATAATGCCACTCTTTGGGACAAAAAAAGCCGGCGAGAACGTTGGGACTAACGTGAGCGGAGACGTAACAAAGTACGTGGACAAGGTCGCCGAGGACATAATACTCAAGAGGCTCGTCCCTCTCGGAGTAAACGTCGTCAGCGAAGAGGTCGGGACGGTTGACAGCGGGAGTGACTACACCGTTGTCGTCGACCCTCTGGACGGTTCCTACAACTTCTCGGCCGGGATACCAATCTTCGCCTTCAGCCTGGGGATCTTCAAGGGGAAGAAGCCTGTCTACGGGGCAATCTATGAGTTCCTGCCTGAGAACTTCTATGAAGCAAAGCCAGGGAAAGGTGCGTACCTCAACGGAGAGAGGATAAGGGTGAACGAACCCGAACCGGGGAAGGAAGCCCTGAGCTTCTATACCCGGGGAAGATGCCTCGGTCTCGTGAAGAAGGTGAAGCGAGTCCGCGTGCTCGGGGCGATAGCGGTGGAGCTTGCCTACGTTGCGAGGGGCTCCTTAGATGGGGTCTTTGACATAAGGAACTACGTTAGGCCGACGGACGTTGCAGCTGGAGTCCTCCTTGTGAGGGAAGCGGGCGGAATAGTAACGGACGAAAGGGGAAGGGAGTTCGAAGTCAAGCTCAGCGCAACGGAGAAGACCAACATAATAGCCGTCGCAAACGAGAGGCTCCTGAACACCATCCTGGAGGCGATGAAGGATGAGCCTTGAGCACTACTTCCACCGCTACGGGCGGGCAACCTTCACGCTATTTCTAATCAACGTCGCCGTTTACGTTGTCGAGGCAGTTTTGAGCGGCGGGAACTTCCTGAGCATAAGGGGCAGCGTCCTGGCACTCCTCGGTCAGTGGAACTACGCGGTTCTCAACTACGGCTACTGGTGGCAGCTCTTCACGGCGATGTTCGTGCACGTCAACATAATCCACATATTCTTCAATATGTACTTTCTCCTGACGATGGGGAGACAGCTTGAAAGGGTTCTCGGCCCGAGGAGGGTTGTGATGACTTACATCGTCTCTGGGCTTGTTGGAAACGTTCTGACGCTCTTCCTCAAGCCCCCAATGACCGTCAGTGCGGGAGCCAGCGGTGCTCTCTTCGGAATAGTCGGAGCGTTGATAACGATAAGCGGTGTCGTCGGTGGAAATATGCAGGCAGCCATGATGAACGCCTTTTTCCTGTTCCTGATAAACAGCGTCCTTCCTGGGGTCAATGCATACGCCCACCTTGGAGGCCTGCTGGCGGGCATCGCGATAGGCTACTACTACGGAAAGGTCATCAGGAGAAGGCTCACGTGGCAGTACGCGTACGGCGACTACTGGTGACGCCGAAAGATTTAAAAATGCCCTCCTTGAGGTATAGGACGAGCGCTCGGGAAGTGCCGGGGTAGCTTAGCCTGGTCAGAGCGCTCGGCTCATAGGGCCGCTCCCCTTCGGGGGAGCCTGAGAAACCGAGAGGTCCGGGGTTCAAAGCCCCGCCCCGGCACCATTCAGCCCTTGCTTCGCAAGCGCTGGCGGAAGAGTAGTATGCGTTTTTAGCGAGCTGGCTTTTGAGTGGGTTTACGCACCAATCTGCTGATTTAGCAGGATTTTCTCACAATATAGTGCCCAAAGGGCACTAAAAAGAAAGTCAAAATCACAATTAACAAGAGATGTTGAGAGTAAACCCGCGTGAAGTTGCTTTCTGGTAGAGAATACACTCTTTGACAGGAAAGTCAAAAGAAAGGGAGCACTTTTGGTGAAGCTTTTTCCAAAAGTTTCCTGCGCGACGTTGAAGCTCCGCTTCAACGCACGGAACGGTAGTTCCATTGAGTTTGATCAAGGCTCGTGGTTCTTCTTAGAATTGCTCCACCACAAGGATTTTCAAAATACTCAAGCTAAACATTAATGAATTTCCCAATTTTGGCCTTCTAAAGGGAGTTTTCTCCCCTTGACGCCCTACGGGCGTCGATTAAAAAGCAAACTCACATCGAGAACCCTTACTAAAATTGAATTCACACTCATGCAGTGAGTTCCTGTGAATGAAAATCTCCCTAGAACCACCTTCTAATCAAGAACCACGAACTTTGATGAAACTTTGCAAAGCAAAGTTTCAGCGCCGCTTTCACTAATGTTCAAGCGTCCTAAACGGATGACGAAATGTTCATGACTCTTCTAACTCACCTGTTTGAAAAGTTAATGTCTTGCATCCTCGCTCCCTTTTGATAGATTCTCGCTTAATAAGCAATTTTAAGAGGGTTACTCACAGCATATCACCCGAAGGGCGTTAAAAAGGAAGAAAACCCCCACTTCTCTGTCCATCAATCAAGAGAATCTAACTGCATTAAGCCAATTCTCGAAGACATTCAAGCTTTTGGTGGAGCTTTTTCTAAAGCCCCTAACTAGTACTCAGTCTCTAGACTGAATGTTAGGATACCAGAGCAAATGCACTGATTACTTTTTCCTTCCGAAGCTTGCCCGAGTACCCCAACTGTTTCTTGCGAAAACCTTTTCTGGAAAAGCGTGTATTCTTATCCCGATGAAGATAATTAAAGTCCCCTCCAACGACAGCATTGGGATTATACCCTACGGTTCTCCTCCAGAGGTCGAGCTTGAGATACAAGTCAAGCAGCGAAAAGGCGAGCTTGTCCTCTGGATAACAAACCCAAACACCACGAAGGTCGAGATCGACAACGAGGTTGAGCTTTACGAGTTCATAGGCTACTGGCAGAAGCTTGACCCAGGGATCGTATTCCTGAGGAAGATGATTGTACTCATACCAGGTGAGACGATCGAGCAGAAGCTCCCCCTTGAGCTTCCACCGGGCAGGTACATGGTAGTCAAGCACGCCTACGTGAACGGGGCGAGGGTCAGGGTGGAGAAGGAGTTCACCGTCCGTTAGACCAGAACCTTTTGAGGTAGAGTCTCATCGTCGGGAGAGTTACTGGCTTCATAGTTTCCTTCATCCAGTCGGGCAGATCCTTCCTTATGCTCCTCCAGAGTACGCGGTAGTCGAGGATTACGATGCTCCCCTTCTCTTCAGCGGAGCGGTGAACCCTCCCAGCTGCCTGGACGAGCTTTCTGTGAGCTGGAAGGTAATAGCCATAGTAGCGACCCTTTCCAGGGAACTTCTTCTCGAAGTACCTTATCTGGGCCTGAACCCTCGGCGTCGGCCTCGCATAGGGGATTCCGACGAGGACAACGCCGTTCATCTCGTCGCCAGAATAATCCTGTCCCTCGCTGTTTCTTCCCCCCATCACGCCGAGCAGAACGGCGCCGTTTCCCTTCGCGTGGGCCTTGAACTGGGCTATCATGAGGTCGTTTTCCCTCGAAGAGACACCCTGCTGTTCTATGAAAACTGCCCTCCCAGTTTCCTCGAGCTTTACGTCGAGATTTGCCGAGAGAAGGCCCTGGAGAACCTCGTAGGAGGCCGTAAAGACGCCGACGTTCTTGGGAATGAGCTTTACCGCTTCAACTATGTAGTCGACCATTTTCCTGTAAGCCTGGAGGGAGCGCTCGTCTCCCCTCGTCGAGACGTCCTTGGCAACCAGCACCTGAGCGTTCTCCCTCTTCACCATCCTCGGGAACTTCTTCATCCTGGCGTTTTCAATGCCCATAACGTCCCTGAAGGCCTCAAGCGGCGTGAGAGTTCCGGACATAAATATCGCGCTCTGAACGTCTTTTATGAAGGACAGCGCCCGTGACGGGTCGAGGGCAACGAGCTCAAGGCTCATACCCTTCTCCCGCGTCATCAGGAAGAGGTAGTCGTCTCTACCGATGAGGGAGAGCCACAGCAGGAGGAACTCTCCGACCCTACCAACGTAGCTCCTCGGGGGTTTACCTTTCTCTATGCGGTCCTCCCTTATGGCATCCCCAACCGAAACCATCTCGTTGAGCGTCTTAACGAGCCAGCGTTCGTTTATCCCCAGAATTTCAATAACATGGGTAAAGACCAGCTCGGGCTGTACAGGGGCTTCTTCGACGTCTCTCTCGGCCAGCTTTTCCGAGTACAGCTTCTCAAGCCCCTTCCCGAGAATGCTCAGGAAGTTAGCTATCTCGTGCTCCCTGTACTCGTCGGCCTCCTTTATTGCCCTGTTTATCGTGTGTATGCTCAACCTGTCGCTCAATGCCGAGATTGCCTGGTCTGGGAGGTTGTGAGCCTCGTCAAAGATGACAATAAGGTCGGAGTAATCAACGCCGAGGGAGCTTATCAGGCTCTCCCTTATGCTTGGACTTAGGGCGTAGAGGTAGCTGGCCACTATTACGTCGGCTTTCTCCGCTATTCTCTTGGTGAGGTCGTAGGGACACAGCTCAAGCGTCTCGGCGTAGTTGAGGATCTCAGCCGGATGGCTCGGTTCGGTCAGGAAAAACCGTATGACTTCCTCAAACTCGGCCTTTTTCTTCTTCTCGTTCTCATAGAAGGGGCACTTCCCGAGCTTCTTCAGGTTTTTACAGACGACCATGGCGTTGTATGCATCGGTGGTGAACTGTTTGAGGTAGGTGTGAAGGCACAGCTCCTTCCTGCTCCTAAGCTCGACGCCAGAAACGGGCTTTTTTCGATGGATGGCTTTCAGCTCTTCAATAACCCTGTCCATCTGCCTGTGGGTTCTGGCAAGATAGAGAACCTTGTAGCCGTACTCCTTGGCGAAGGGGAGAACTCCAGCAAGAACGCTGATCGTCTTTCCAAAGCCCGTTGGAGCTTCGACTATCGCGTTCTCGCCGTTCTTGACGGCCTCGCCGATGAGTTCTATGAACTCCCTCTGGTTAGGTCTGAGGTTCTCGTAGGGAAAGTACTCACTCATGGGAAAGGGTTTTAACCGGCCCGTTTTAACCTTTGCCGTGATGGGCATGGAAGAGCGGTGGGGAAAAATAGCAGAGTACATCGTGGAGGCAGTGCTAATAGCGTGGCTCGGCTATTTGTTCCTCTACCAGAACTACCTGCTCCACAACTGGCACCGCGGTCTGCCACTTCCGAGTAAAACGCCCTACATAATCCTCGGTGTCCTCATGGGGGCCACGTTTCTGGCCTTCGAGCTGTGGAGGAACAGGAATGTGCTCTTTGATGGAAGAAGTCAGGGGATCGCCGAGGTTCATCCCGAAAACTCAGTCCCAGAGAACTTTGAAGATGTATCTTCCTCCGATGCCGAGGTCTGAAAGTTCATCCTCCGAAACGCCGAGAAGGGGTTTTTTGATTTCCACTATTGCCAGACTCCCATCTTCTCTGAACTCGATCCCTTCGAGATTTCCGCCTTTCACTTTAATCTTGATTTCCCCCTTCCCTGTTCCAACGATCTCAAAAGTGTCTTTTCCTCCAAAGAAACGGACGTATCTGGCCAGATGAATCAGATCTCCAGGTTTCAGGTCAGATACTACGATCTTGCCGTGTTCCTGCCTTATTTTTGGTATAACTCTCTCGTAGCTCTCAGAAAACGCCAGGGCAGTCCTCCCAAAGCCCTCCGCAATTTTGAGGAGCTTTTCTTTAGAAACCTCTCATCTAGATCGGCCGAAGCCCTAGAAACCAGAAAACCCCCATCAAGCTGGATGGTGACTATTAGAAGCCCCAGAGGGGACTTCATTATGTAAGTTGTAGTGTTATCGGCGTACGTCATCTCAAAGCTTCCTGAGAATGCGAAACCGAACACCTTCCCAGGGAGGCGTATTGAGACAGTTTTTCCATCAAGCGACCCGGGAAACGGCAGGGAAGCTATAAGGACGTCTGGCCTTGATGTTATCCTCTTCAGGGCCTCCCATGAAAATCTGGCCGGGACTTTGAATATTCCTGATTCCATATCAAAATCAAGACTCAAAGAGATTGCTTATAAAAATTTGGGAAGAACGTAAGGAATCAAAGCTCAAGCTCTCCGATGTGCTCCAGAACCTTGACCATCAGCTTGACTCCAGCGTCAACATCGCGCTCATCAACGACCTCTGCGTTGGAGTGGATGTAGCGCGCCGGAACGCTGATGGCTCCGGTCGGAACACCGGATTTGTTGAGGTGAATGGCCCCTGCGTCAGTTCCGCCGCCGAGGAGAATGTCCCACTGGTAGGGTATCTCGTACTTCTTGGCGAGCTCCTCCATCCAGCGGACGATCGTTGGATGGCAGATGACCGAGCGGTCCATTATCTTGATTGCGGTACCCTTTCCGAGCTGGGTGACCTGCTTGTGCTCCGGCGTTCCAGGGACGTCGGCCGCTATGGTAACGTCAATGGCGAAGCCGTAGTCCGGGTCGATGCCGAAGGCCGAGACCCTCGCACCCCTGAGTCCGACCTCTTCCTGGACGGTGGCGACGAAGTAGATGTCCGCATCGGTCTCGCCAAGCTCCTGGGCGGCTTTAACGAGAGTATAAACAGCTATCCTGTCGTCGAAGGCTATGCTGACGAGCCTGTGCTTTCCGAGCCTCTCAAGTCTGCCGTCCCAGGTGATTATGGTTCCCACTCTGACACCCATCTCCTCGGCCTCTTCCTTGCTCTCGGCGCCGATGTCAATGAAGACCTGGTCCCAGGTGGGAGCCTTGCTCCTCTCCTCGGGCTTCTGGATGTGCGGAGGAACGCTTCCGCCGACACCGTAGATGAACTTATCCTTGTCAATCCAGACCTTGAAGCGCTGGGCTATGAGAGTCCTCGGGTCAACGCCGCCGACCGGGACGACGCGGAGGAAGCCGTTCTTCTCGATGTGGTTCACCATGAGGCCGATCTGATCCATGTGTGCCGCGAGCATAACCTTTGGGCCGTTGCCCTTCTTGTGGGCTATGACGTTGCCGAGCTTGTCAACCTTTATCTCGTCCACGTAGGGCTTGAAGGCCTCTATAACGACGTCCCTGACGCCGAGAAACTCAAAACCCGAAACACCAGGGGCCTCAACTATCTTCTTGAGCAGTTCGTAGTCGACCATTCCCATCACCTTCCGTTTAGATTTCCATCTAAAAGTAACGCCCGGGATATTTAAGGGTTTAGGTGGGAGAGCAGTTCCTCGATGGTTAGGCAGTCGTCGCACTTTCTCCTGAAGTCCCTTGCCACGAGGACAGACGCGTCGTGTCCTAGTTATGAGGCTTCAAATATTATCCACCTGCTGGATTATCCAGTGACCGGATAAAAGTTTGAGGTTATTACCCTTCCCCTACCCTAACAATTATGGGTAGATCCTCACACCCATCGCCTTCTCCCCATTGTCGTAAATCTCCTTGATTTTGAAAAGATAAGCGGGCGTCTTGCTCCAGTCCCTCGGTTTCTTTGGCCTGTGAAAGACGTCGTGGACGGCGTTTGTGTACTCCCACACCTCGTCGTCCTCGTGCACCTCGACCTCGCACCGAACCTCATAGGAGGTGCTCGGGGGCGTGAAGAAGAGCACCGTTGCCTCGCTGCTTCCTCCCGTGATGTTTGTCCACGTGTGCTTTTTAGCCAGCTCAAGGGATACCAGCTTGGTGAAGTCTATTTTCTCCCTCACATATATCTCGTTGAGGAGAAAGTTGAGAGCATCTCTGGGGTTGTAGGGCTTTTTCAGCTCCTCACGGAGCTTCTGGAGGGTCTCTTCTAAATATTCCTCCTTGTGAATGAAGCCAATACCCTTGATTGACCCGTTCGGCCCTGCTTTGCCGCAGGTTATTATTGCCGGGTTGTGCCGCGTGAAGCCGAGCAAAACCGAGGGGTCGAACTTCCCCTCTGCGAGCTTTCTTATTCAAGCAACCCTCTCCTCGAAGGCGTATTTGATGAACTCCTCGGGTATCATTGAACCACCGTTCCTTTTTGCCACCAAGGTTTAAAAACGTCTTTCGGTGTAGGTTTACTCATGGCGAAGCCCGTACTGCTCACCCTAAACGTCGTTCCATGCACGTTCCTTAAGCGTCTCAACCGCTTCGTTGCTCTAGTCGAGGTAAACGGTGAGACCAGGAAAGCATTGGTAACGAACACTGGAAGATTAGAAGAGTTCATGATCCCTGGCAGAAAAGCCTTCTGCGTTCCGAAGGAAGGGGGGAAGACTGACTTTGTTTTAGTCGCATTCGAAGATGAAGAGGGCAAAGGAGCAGTGATCGACACCAGAACGCAGGCAAGAGCCTTTGAGAGGGCCCTTGAGCTAGGTCTCGTCCCCTGGCTCAGGGACTGTTCCATAAAGAAGAAGGAGATCAAAGTCGGAAGCTCCCGCCTCGACTACCTCTTTGAATGTCCCGGCGGTGATGTCTACGCCGAGATGAAGAGTGCCGTCCTAAGGGGCGGTGAGAAAGGGGAATATGCAATGTACCCTGACTGTCCATCAACGAGGGGGCAGAGACACATAAGGGAGCTCATCGAGCTGTCGAAAGCTGGAAAGAGGGCCATGATATTCTTCATCGGCGCAATGCCAGGTGTTGAAAAGTTCAGGCCTTACGAGAAAGGCGACCCCGAGATAGCGAGGCTCCTCAAAGGGGCCAGAAAAGCGGGCGTTGAAATCCACGCCCTCAGCATCTCACTCCTGCCCGATGGAAAAATCGTCCTCGAAAGGCCCGAGCTTGAGGTTGAAGTATGAGAACGGTTTTAAACCCGATGTCCAAGATGAGTTTAGGTGGTAAAGATGGCAATAGTTGACGTAAGGATTCTGGTAGAGGGTGCAAGCGACGTAGAGGTCGTAAGCAAGGCCCTCCAGGGGCTCGCCCTTGGAAGCGAGTACAACATCACTATATCAGCGATAATCCCGACTACCAACGTTGAGATAGCGAAGAGCGCTGCGGCCGGCGCGGACCTGCTTATCATAGCGACCGACGCGGACAGGGTAGGAAGAGAGCTTGCCGAGAGGCTCTTCAACGAGCTCGGTGAGATGGTCGGCCACATTGAGAGAATGAAGCTCCCGCTCGGCCACGACCTTGAGCACGTTGATGTTGAGCTAGTCAGGAAGGAACTCAAAAACACCCTGGTAAGGGCGGGTCTCAAGAGTCTCCAGGTTCTTCCTGAGTACATGGAGCTCAGGAAGCAGCTCCTCGACATCAAAGGCAAGTACGACGAGCTTGCCAACGAGTACGAGGCCCTCTACAAGGAGCACGAAGAGCTTCAGAAGAAGTACGATGAACTCTACTCGGAGTATAAGAGGCTGGCCAGCGAGAACGAGGGCCTTAAAGAGCTCCTCGAAAAGAGGGCCAGGCCAGTGAAGATAGAGGACGCCTGGAAGAACCTCTTCCCGGCAGAGCCCGTACCCGACGAAAAGATTCTCGCACTGGCAGTCGAGAAGCTCGGCCTTAACGGAAAGATAATAGTCGGCCAAGGCTACATCTTTGCCGAGGAGGATGCCCTGATAGAAGAGCTCCTCAAGACTGTTTACCTCAGCCTCGCGGTCAAGGATGAGCTTGAAAGCGAAAAGCCCAAAGCGGAGCCAAGGGTTTATCCTGCAGAGCCAAAACCCGTGGAGCCGGAAACCGAGAACATAGTTGAGAACCCCGAGGTGAAGCCAGAAGAGCTGGAGAGGCTCCTGAAGGGTATGGACAATGAGTGAGCCGAACGAGGTCATTGAGGAGTTCGAGACCTATCTGGACCTTGAGGGTAAAAGCCCCCATACCATCAGGATGTACACTTACTACGTTAGGCGATACCTTGAGTGGGGCGGCGATCTGAACGCCCACTCCGCCCTCCGATTTCTTGCCCATCTGAGGAAAAACGGCTACTCTAACAGGAGCCTCAACCTCGTCGTCCAGGCGTTGAGGGCCTACTTTCGGTTTGAGGGCCTTGACGATGAAGCCGAGAGGCTGAAGCCTCCCAAAGTCCCGAGGAGCCTGCCGAAAGCACTCACTAGGGAGGAGGTTAAGCGGCTTCTCTCTGTTATACCGCCAACAAGGAAGAGAGACAGGCTCATTGTTCTTCTCCTCTACGGCGCTGGATTGCGCGTTAGCGAGCTGTGCAACCTCAAAAAGGACGACGTTGACCTCGACAGAGGGCTAATAGTGGTAAGGGGCGGAAAGGGAGCGAAGGACAGGGTCGTGCCAATCCCGAAGTACCTCGCCGACGAGATAAGGGCCTACCTCGAGAGCCGCTCCGATGAGAGCGAATACCTCCTCGTCGAGGACAGAAGAAGGAGGAAGGATAAGCTCTCAACAAGGAACGTGTGGTACCTCCTCAAGCGCTACGGCCAGAAAGCTGGGGTTGAGGTAACGCCACACAAGCTCCGCCACAGCTTCGCGACTCACCTACTTGAGGAAGGGGTGGATATAAGGGCCATACAGGAGCTTCTCGGCCACTCGAACCTCTCAACTACCCAGATATACACCAAGGTAACAGTGGAACATCTCCGCAAGGCCCAGGAGAAGGCAAAGCTGATAGAGAAGCTGATGGGGGAGTGAGAAAGCTTCATTCTTCCCCGAGCTCCTTTCTCAGGCTTTTCTGGGCGAGAGTCAAGAGATCCTCTGGGGTGAGCACTTCAACGGTTTTTGGCTCTGACTCAAGGACGCTTTCATCGGGAACGACGAGCACTTTTCTACAGTTGAACCTTGAAAGCTTTTCCTCGATTTTCCAAACTTCCTCTCTCTTTACCCTGCTCTTCCATTTCACTTCCCCCACTAGCTCAAGACGCTTGAAGCCCTGAAGGGCTATGTCCACTTCAAGGTCAGGTTCTTCGATTCTAACTGGTCTGAGCCCGTATACCTTTCCCAGCAGGCTCTCGATGTATTTTTCAACGTGTCTCGGGACTTTCTCATTAACGGCACTCCTTATGAACTCAAGTGGGGTTTCCAGCTCGGTGTACGCGTACTTGGAGCTGAGGTAGAAGTGCAAATCCAGCAGGGGGGATGCTATGGAGTAACTGAACCTCCTGCGTTTTCGGAAGATGGGAACTTTCCGTATGATGTCCATTGTGGAGAGAACTTTGAGGTACTTCTGGATGCTTGAGGGCGAGTCAAGAAGTCCCTGGGACACCAGGTAGCTCGCTATCTCGCCGCTCTTGGACTTTCCATCCGCTACTGCGTGGAGAATCGCTCGATAAACCTCAGAAAACAGGATTTCTTCTTCAGTGAAAGCCTCGCCGATTAAATCTTCAACGACCGGCCCTGATGAGTACAGGTATTGAGCCATGAACTCCCTCAGTGGTGGCTTGTAAAGGGGAACAAGCATAGGTTCTCTAAGATACGTGGAAGCTTCCACAAGCTCTTTTCCACTCACTTCCTTTGAAAGCTCGATGATAACTTCTCTCTCGTCAATAAGTCCGATTTTTATCGGCAGCACTACCCCAAGTAAGGGACTTTCCTTTTTGGAGAGAAGCCGCAGTGAGAGCCAGAGCGTTGACGTGAGGAGAACCAGATCCTTTTCACTTCTCCCAGCGTTTGCGTGCAGGAAATCGAGGAAGTCCTCAGGGAGTCTATGGAACTCATCAATAACGATTGTTTTCTCCCCAAGGTTCTTGGATAGCTCTTTCAGCAGTTCCTGATATGATAACCTTGCACCACTCCTCCTCTCAAGGATGGCTCCATCTCGCTGTACAAAGTAATAGAGGTCGTGATCTAAGAACCTGCTTGCTATAAAGCTCTTCCCTGTTTTTCTGCGGCCGTAGAGCATCTTCCAGCCTGGATATCTTAGGGTTTTCATTTCAATTCTTCTGGGAATAATTCTCATGAGAATGATTCTGTTGAGAATCAATTTAAGCTTTTCGGCAAATGTGATAAAAATTTGGAAAGACCAATCAGAGGAACTTCTCCTCGATGTATGCCCTTATCAGCTCCTTCGTGGCGAGCATTCCCTTAACGTGTGTTCTCTCCATGCCGTGGCTGGCGTGGACTCCCTGGCCGATGAGGGCAACCCTGAAGTCCCAGCCAGCCCTCAAGGCCGCGCTCCCGTCCGAGCCGTAGTATGGGAAGACGTCCACGGTGTAAGGGATTCCCCTCTTCTCGGCAAGTTCGATTAGTTTGGTCGTCATCTCGTAGTCGTAGGGGCCGCTCGAATCTTTGGCCGCTATTGAGACGGCCGTCTCCTTTCCAGCCACGCCTTCGCCAACTACTCCCATATCAACGACTAGGAGTTCCTTCGTGCTCTTGGGATAGCCTGCCGAACCGCCGTGGCCGACCTCCTCGTACGGCGAGAAGAAGAACGCAACCGGGAGCTTTTCAAGGGTCTGACTAAGGTCGAGCATGAGGTCAATTAGCACTGCCACGCTCGCCTTGTCGTCCAAGAAGTGGGCCTTGACGAAGCCGTTCACGTACTCGAACTTCGGGTCGAAGGCAATGAAGTCGCCGGGCCTTATGCCGAGCTTTTCAGTGTCTTCTTTCTTCTCCACCTCTGCATCGAGGCGGATGTACATGTTCTCCTCTGTTCTCTCCTTCTTTCCTGCCTCTTTGTTCACGTGAACGCTCGGGTTCTTGAGGAGGAGCGTCCCGCGGTAGCGCTTTCCTGAGCGGGTGATTATCGTGCAGTACTCCCCCTCGAAGGCAGGAAGGAGAAGGCCGCCTATTCTCGTGAAGCTCAGATGTCCGTCGGGGAGGATGCCCTTTACCATCGCACCTAGAGTGTCAACGTGTGCCGCAATCACGAGTTCAGGCTCGGGGTGGTTGCCCGCTATCAGGGCGCCCTTGTTGGTGTAGTAGGTCTTAATCCCTGCCTCGGTAAGCTTTTTCTCAATGTGCTCCATAACTTCCCTTGTGTAGCCTGTTGGGGACGGTATCTCAAGTATCTCCTTCAGAATCTCAACGACGCGCTCCATGTTATCACCGTTCAAAAATCCATCGAAGGACTAAAAAGGCATCGGTCAGAGAAGAGCCTTTAAGGCCATGAAGAGGCCGATAACGATGAGAGTAAGGACAAAGGTAACGCTTATTGCCTCCTCAGCCTTCAGCTGGTACTGTGCAAGAATCGCATTGGCGGCTATCGCCGGCGGCATGCTGGCCTCGACCAGAACCGAGTAGAAAACCTCTGGGCTGGCGTTCCTGAGGGTGAGGAAGACGAAGATGAATGGAATCGCTATCCTAAAGGCCCCCACTTCGAGGAACTTCCTGAGCTCGAACCTGCTGAGGGTTATCCGCGAGCCGAAGTAGATTATCAGGAGCGGGATGCTCCACCAGCCGATCGTCTTAATGGGCTCGATGATCCAGCCCGGAAGGCGGATTCCAGCTATCACAAGGGCGAGGGCAAGCAGGTTGGCGACTGTCGGCGGGAACTTCAGGGCCTTTTCGATGCTCCTCCTTAGTGAAGCACCGCCGCTGGAGTAGTGGGCCGCTATGAACGTCACTATCGGGATTACGATGAGGCTGTTGGTTGTTGAGTAGAGAATTGCGGGGGTTATGTCGTCCAAGAAGAGGCTCGCTATCGGGAAGCCTAGGGCCGCGGTGTTCGGGTAAACCGAGAGAACCATGAGTGCACCAGCCCAGGGGTCGTTTTTGAGAACGAACCTGCCGTAGAGGTAAGAGGAGCCAAGACTTATGCCTATTACGAGAAAGACGTAGATGAAAACCGTCTTTATGCTGAGTAAGTATCCCAAATCCTTGCTCGCGACGTTGCCGAAGACGAAGAAGGCCAGAAGAATGTCGTTTGTGAGGATTCGGATGTAGTCAAAGGGCTTCTCAGACTTAAACAGACGCTTGAGAACGTATCCGAATGCTATGAGCGCGAGCATCTCGTAGATGTTCATGTTAAAAGCTAAAATTCAGCGTTTAAAAGGATATTGAACTAAAAACATTAAATGTACTCAAATTCGTCGCTAAATTCTGGCTCAAATCCGCATTTTCTTATTGCCTCTTCTAGTATCTCTTTAAACTCAAGTGGAGCTTTTTTCTCTTTGATCATCATTTCAAATAATTTGGGAGTTATTTCGGCTTTTTTGCGATCCCATTTTTTATGTTTTTTAGTATATAAGAGCTCGTCAATCTTCTTAAGGATGTCCTCACAGGGTGATACTCTATTTATTGCCCTAATCATGTTTTGTTTTCTCTCTATCTCTCTCAAATTAGACTCCATTCTTTTGAAATATTTGAGATATTGTTTTTTGAAATACTCTTTACTCTTAATTTTGTTGACTTTAAGCTGCTGATCCCCAATTTTGGTTATATATTTCGATTTAATGTATCCCTCTATGAAATACTTTTCAAGAATATTAAGAGGAATGTAGTTTTCAATCTCTCTTCTTTGAAGGATATGAACCGTGAGCCCATATTGCTCGAAGTTTTCTTTTATCTTAAGCTTTTCAGGTTTTGGTTTACAACCTCCACTCTTCTTATCTTCTTGCTCTCCATCTGAATCAATTACAACAACTCCATTCGGATTTAGTGAAGCAAGACCATTGAATAACAGCGTTTCGGATAAATCTCGGATGTTGCCTCCTCCTAAACTAACAATTGAAATATTGTACTCTTCCCACTTGGGGCATATAGCCTTTGCAATTTTACTAAATACCTTAATCTCTGTTTTTCCTTCGACGTATATGACCCCATTGGATAAAAACAGATCACTGGGAGTTGCCCCAATTTCTTCAAGGATCTCAGATAATACCTTAGGCTTTTCGAATGTTGTAATCTTTGTCTCCCCATTCTCTCTTCGTATAAGCCATATTGACTTTAAATCACTTCTGTCCACAAATATTGTTGAATGGGTTGTTATCAAAACTTGAGCCTCATTGCTTATGCGTTTTAATGCAGAGAACATTTTTTTCTGAGCTTCGGGATGTAAATATAGCTCTGGCTCTTCAAATAGAAGTATATAACCTTTTCCTGCACCGACTTCTGCCCATATTCTGAACATTGCCAAGAGAAATTCACTTCTCAATCCAGCTCCCCTTTGCTCGAGAGGAACACTATCTGGCAAGTATTTATCTTTGATTTGTATTTTAGGACTAAAGTTAATTTGAACTTTATTAGGCTCAATTTTTATCTCTTCAATTGAACTATTGAATACAGTTAATTCCTTCAAAATTTTTTTAGTGAGCTTCTTAGACTCTCTGCTAATCAGATTTTGCAATTCTTTCTTTAGCTCTGTTATACTTCTCTGCTTTTCTTTTCCATTTTCTTCATTAGAATTGCTTTTATTTTGTTTTTCTAAAAGTGGCAAAAGAAGCTTTGACATTAAAAAACCAGATTTTTGAGTTGTTTCTGCAATTGCATCTCTAATAGCCGGAATGTAAATGACCTCTGGAAGATCATTTAATATGGTATTAATGAGTTTTTTATCTTTAATTTTAACCCATTTGTTCTTATCCTCATCAAAATATTCTACAATAGTATCTCCTTTATAATTTCGTGAATTAAGTTTATCTTTTTCAAAAATCTTTTTTATTTTTATTTTAGTATTTGTAGAACTCTTGTTGTTATATCTACTGAAAAATGCCCCCAGTCCCTTTGCAGTTTCATTAGAATCATGGTTTATGATATGCATAATCTCCGTATTTTCTGTGGCATCAAATATCAATGAAATTTCAATGTTTTCATTGGTACCCTTATGAAAATCATCTTTGGTTACTTTATCCTCTTCTAGAACTATCCTAATTGCGTTCAAAATATTTGATTTCCCAGCATCATTTTTTCCGATTATCGTGACAAAATTTTCAACCATTAAGTATTCATCGTTTAAAGGAAGCTCTTTAATGGACCTATAGTTCCTAATTTTTAATCCGATTAACTTTAATAATCTCATAAACTTCACCAGTAGGTATATCCATGGGTCTCTATTTAAAAATTTTACTTTTGATATATAGTTACGAGAAGAGTATTTTATAAAGAACCAAAAAGATAAATAAAAATCATAACGATCAAATTACTTTCTTCTCCTCGGAGACACTTTTTCCCTGTTATTGAACAGCGGCCACCAGGCCTTCTCTCCGAAGAGGGCCATGGTTGCTGGCCCGATGAAGTAGACCACTGCCGTCGCCGTAAGGAGCACTCCGAGGGCGAGGGCAAAGCCTATCTCCCTTATGCCCCACGTCGCCCCTGTCATCAGGGAGCCGTAGGTGGCCGCGAGCACTGCCGCAAGGCCAACGACGAGGGTATCCATGGTTCCAGCGGCGACTATCAGGGCCTCCTCGGGCTTCCTGCGCTCGAACTCGTCCCTGGCCTTAACTAGATAGAAGCTGTTGTAGTCAATGCCGACTCCCATGAGCACTATGAAGACCAGCATGGGCAGGAACCACATGACCTGCTGTCCAAAGACCTTCTCGAAGAGCCAGCTGGAGACACCGATGCTGAGGAGCACGCCTGCCGCTATTGTACCCATGGTCGTTATGACCGCTGGAAGTCCCTTGAGCGTCGGGATTAGCGACAGGAACATCAGGAGCAGCGCCACAGGGAATATCCTGTGCCAGAAGACGTCGTTGATGAGGTTGCTGAGGTCAAGGGCCAAGGCGGTGTTTCCTCCGACCATTCCGTCAGCTATTTTTCTCGAGTCCTTCTCGTCCTCAACGATGCTCCTAATCTCCCTAACCATGTCCTTCGAGCGGTCGTCGGTTGCTCCGTACTCACCCGTCACCTGAATGAGGACCTTGTGCCTGTCCTTTGAGATGTAGCGGTCTCCCTCGAACTTCGTGAGCTCATCCAGGGTCGCGTTGTCAATTCTCTCTCCGAACGGCTGGGTGATGGTGTAGACGTACCTGACGCCGCTGACCTTTGATATCCTGTCAACCAGCTCGTTTATCCTCGCCAGATCAGAGTCGCTTACCTTATGCCCAAGGTCGATGACGACATAGGTCGGGGAGGTAACTCCCGCTCCAACGGTGTCCTCGCTGAGCTGGAGGAAGTGATAGGTCTCGCTGTCCTTCGGGATGAATAGCTTGATGTCATGGGTTCCATTGAAGTTTACGAAGTTGTAAGCAGCGGGAACCGCTATGAGGAGGGCTATAATTGTTACGACTTTGGCGTGCTTCACGGCCCACTCCGCTATCCTGCTTCTCTCGTGGAGGTCGATGTTCTCAAGGTGGTGCTCGATGTGTCTTGGCCACCAGAAGATCGGCTTGTCACCGATGAGAACGGTTATTGACGGGATGAAGGTTAAGCTCGCCAGGAGGACGACTATCACCGCGAGAGGGGCTATGATACCCATTGTCTTGAATATCGGGAACTCGTAGGCAAGGACGAAGCTGGCGAAGGCTATGATGTCGGTTGAAGCGCTCGCCAGAACGGCGTCCTTTGCCCTCTTGAGGGCCTCGCTCGCGGCCTTGTTGTGGTCGTAGCCCTCAGCGAGGTATTCCCTAAACCTGTGGAGGTAGTAGGTCGAGTAGTCAATTCCAAGGCCGAGAGCGGTCGTTACGGTGAGCATCTGCGCCCAGCTGCCGACATCCAGTATGTCACCCTTTGCCAGGAGGTAGAGGATTCCAAGGGCCGTGAGTGTGGCCGTTGCGACGCCAGTGAAAGGGAGTAGAGTCGCCAGAAAGGCCACTCCCATAAGAATGAGGAGGACTATGAACGCTCCTGCGATGCTGAACTTGGTGGTCTTGTCGTTGTCCTCCTTTCCGTACTTGATTGCCTCGTAGGTCTGGATCGGAGTTCCCGTTACATATACCTCAACAGAAGGCGAGAGCTTTCCGAACTCCTTCAGGGCGACCTCCTTGGCCTTTATCGAGTTCTCGTACTGGAACTTGCTCTGCTTTTCGAGGTCGTTAACCCCTTTGAGAGCCTTGGGTACGAAGATAACCAGCATAGTCCTGTTGTCGTCGCTCTTGAGCATGTTGATGTAGAGTTTGGCCTTGTTGTAGAGGGCTGTGTAGACGTCCTTCTCGACGGGTGCAACGTCTTCCCTGTCCATCCCTTCTGGGTTGTCTTTGAATTTGAACGCTATCTCTGCGAGTTTAGCCGGGTCAATCCTCATTCCGAGTTTGCTTTCGGTGTCTTTCATGAATTCTTCAACGAGCTCAGCCACTTTCTCCTTCGTCAGCTCTTCAATTTCGGTTTCGCTCATTGGATAGTTCTCGGCGACCGCCAGGAGAACCTCTCTGAGGGCGTCTTTCACCTCTTTTGGGGCGTCTACATCGTCGAGCTTCTCGTCAACTCCTTCCCTGTAAAGCTCCAGCGCTATCTCACTGGCACTCTTGCCTGAGTATATCTCATCGACAACCCTCTCAACGTCAATCGGCAGATTGCCAGCGAGCTTTATGATGACCTCTTTAACGGCTTCCTTAACGTTCTCACCCTTTGCAAGCTCATCGGCATGCTGGATAGCAACGCTGACTATTGTCTCTGGCTCTTCGTTCGTCCTTCACTGCCTTGCGGTCTCTTTGACGAGTATCTCTTTGGCTATAGGCCCGACGTTGCCGTTTGAGTCGTAGACCTTTGCCAGAACGTCATTCGGAAGTTCAACACCCTTCTCCCTCAATATCTCGCTTAGGAGGGAAACGGTTGCCTCTTTCAGGGCGCTGGAGTTCTGGGAGAGTACTCCCTCAGCCATTGGGTCGAAGGTTGTGACTGTTTTAGCTACCGGCTCGGCCATCTTCCTCTGGTCTTCAGAGAGCTTTTCGGCCAGCGCATTGGCGAGGATGCTCTCCTCAAGTTCCTTCGTCGGGCCACTCACGAGGAGGGTTTTTAGGACGTAGTCGGCGTTAGGGAGCGATAGCAGAGGACTTCCATCCAGGATGGCCTTAGCAACCTCAACTGTGGCATCTTCAACGGCCCCCGCTGTCGGGTTTCTTCCCAGTCCTACTGCAACGTTAAGAACCTTTGCCAGCACCTTTGCGGAAACCTCTCCGAATCCAGGGACGGCGTAGGTTCCGCCGGCCCTTGCAACGACCTCTGGAGTGCCCTGAAGGGCGTTTTCAGCTATCTCAATGACTGCAGCTTCAGCGTTCTCACCACTTTCCAATAGAGTGTAGTTGCTTCCGTGTGTCCTGTCAAAGGCAATGACTCCGGAATAGAAGGCGTAGGAGTACGCCTTAACGAGGCTCTTCTCAAGCGAATAGGTGAGGGTATTTGAAATTATCCCGCCTGTAACGTTGGCTAGGAGTTCATCCGTTATTGCGCTCGGTCCGTAGGTGTGATAAGCGGAATACGTCGCGTTGAAGACCGCATAGACGAACTCAACGGGAACGCCGAGCTGAGCGGCAACGGCCTGAGCCGTCTGTGGGTCGAGGTTGCAGGTCTGATATGCGTTCGTCTTGGCTGACAGGGCTTCATAAACTCCCATGGCCCCAAGGTAGGCCTTAGCATAAGACTCGCTGAGGTTGTAAAGCTTAATGTTCAGCATGGCTATGGTTGAGTTCAGCTCCTTCAGCTGTGTGCTGGCTTTGGTCAAATTCTGGTGGAGCTGAACGTAAGCCATATCAGTTTCATTGAGCGCTCCCTTGAGCTCGAGAGTTTGGTTGTACAGGATAGTCAGGTTGGTCTCAAGCTTGAGATAGGCATCGGCCAGCTCTGGGAGGGTCTCGTTAAGGAGCCTCACTTGGTTTGTCAAGTTTTCAATACCGAGGAGGAGCATCCTGTATGTGTCGCTCCCGTTTACGGCAGAATCGTAGAGTATTCCGCTCAAGTTAGCGGCTGTCTTTGTTATGTTCAGAGTTATATTGTAAGATTCATTCTGGAGAATATCGAGCGCATCGTAGTACGAGGTGAAGTTGTCGCCGTAGGGCTTGGCCTCAACCTTAAACCTCTCGTAGGCATCCCTCGTTTTTGGGTCGTTAACGTCGATTCCGTGTATGATCATGTAAGTCTGGTTCTCACTCGTGGTGAAGCTCGGGAACTCCTTCTCCAGTGTGTCCATGGTCTTGACCGACTCAACGTCCTTCGGCAGGAACTGGTCGGTGCTGTAGTTTGTGAGGTCGCTCAGCTTTGCTGCAAATGGTGCCGTGAGGATCACCACCAGGATCCAGAGCACAACGAGCGCCTTCGCGTGCTTCACAATCCAGTCGTTCCAGGCCATTTCCACCACCATCCATGACGCTTATCAACATGAAGTTTTCAAACATGTTAAATTTCGACATGTCGTCAGGAGAAGCATTTATAAGGGTTTTGGTCAAATATTTGGGCAACGGTGATACCAATGGAGAGAAAGACCGACGTTGAGAGGAGGATAATAAAGAGTCTATTCACGGTGCCGCTGAAGGACATCATCTTGGTCATCGTCGGCCTTAAGGGAGAAGCCCACGGCTATGAAATCCTAAAGGAGCTCGAAAAGCTCGCAATAGGCCTCTGGAAGCCCAGCCACAGCAACCTCTACACGATCCTGAACAAGATGGTTGAGGAAGGCCTTCTAGAACCGAGGGAGGAGTACAGGGGTAGGGTGAGGCGCGTTAAGTACAGGCTCACCGATAAAGGATGGGAGTACCTCAAGACCTCCAACAACCTCACCCTCAGGATACTCTACACGGCCGTTGAGTACCATGAAGCCCTGAAGAAAAAGCTTGAAGAGATTGGAAAGACTAGGCAGATGCGCAGGGAAACGATCATGGAGTACTTAGAGCTCCTGAAGAGGATCAGAGACGTCCTCGATGAGGAAATATCAACGATAGAAAGGGAACTTGAGGGGACTTCCCCATAGCCCTTTTTTGAGGGGGTACCTCTGGAGGGACAAGTCAAAATTTATTGCATGGGAACAAAAATCGTTTTAATTATTTTGAATCCTCCTTTAAACATGAGTTCAAAAATCCACCTCATCTACAAACGCATTCCAAACAGAGTGCTTGAGAGAGAAGACGAAGTTCTCGCTGACATTGGGGACGTAGTCGTTGCAAAATCGGAGTTCTCAGGCATGCTGGCGCCCCTCTTCGTAAACGGCGTTAAGGTCGTAGACAACGGCTATAAGATGGTGTACTTTGCATTCATCGGGAGAAACTACGACATCCTCAAAGTTTACGATGAGAAAGGATACTTCAAGGGGCTTTACGTTGATGTTCTGGCTTATACAAAGCGTTATGGAGACACGATAGAGATGCTCGACCTGTTCTTAGATATCTTCGTCTTCCCGAGCGGGGAAGCTTTTCTCCTCGACGAGGATGAGCTTGAGATGGCGCTGAACTACAGGCTGATAGACAAGAAAACTTTCGATTTTGCATATTCGGTGGCAAATGAGATACTCGAAAAGCTTAAGCGGGGTGAATTCCCGCAGGAAATAGTCTGGAAGTACGAGTGGAGGGATTGATATGAAGTTCATCAAGGAGACTAAAGAGGGAGTCCTGATAATGATTTACGTCCAGCCAAAGGCAAAGAAGAACGCGATTGAAGGGGTAGACGGGTGGCGCGGAAGGCTGAAGGTCAGGATAGCGGCTCCGCCAGTTGAGGGCAAGGCCAACAAGGAAGTCGTGAAGTTCTTCTCGAAACTCCTCGGAGCGGAAGTCAACATAGTCAGGGGAGAGACGAGCAGGGAGAAGGATTTGCTGGTTAAGGGGTTGAGCGTTGAGGAAGTTAGGAAGAAGCTGGGGGTTTAGCCTTTCTTGACCCTCAGCTCCCCCTTAAGGCGGAGGTACTTCTCTCTTGATAGCGGAAAGCTCTTCGACGACTTGAGGAGGGAGTTGATGAGCTTAACCTGCTCTCTGAAAACCTCGTCCGGGTTCTGCTTGAGCCTGAAGACATAGAGGCGGATGAACTCGAGCCTCTCTTTTAGATCACGCCTTGAAGGGAATGCTGACGCCCATTCTTCTGGCGTATTTGATACTGACATGTCACCACCATCTCATGTTGGCCTCGGTGGTATTTATCCATTTCTTATTTCTTTTGCTGGGTAGTTTTGTTGATATGAAGACCTTTTTTAAAGAAAGATAGACTCAGCGGTACTTCAGAAAGGCCATGTAAAAGAAGGCCCCGCCAGCAAGGGCAATCCCGCCGGCGAAAGCGTAGAGGGAAGTCCCTCCCTTGTACCTGATTTTGACTGTGTAGCACCTGCTGTCCGGTAGATACGAGTACTCAATCGGTGCCCTCCTCAGAATAACGTTCTGGCCGTGGGCGATGAATACATCCCCGCTCACGGCCGATACCCGCAGGAAACCGCCCGAGACGCTGACGTAGTAGTCCCCAAGCTTTTCGTGAGATCCCTCGCAGAATTCCCCGCTTAACGTCTGCCCGGGATAAATAAGGGCAAGAACTGCCAGTGCCAGCCCGAGCAGGAGAAGGTACTCTTCGGCTTCCATTTCCATCAAAAATAAATTGGGGGCAGGTTTAAAGACGTTTCTGAAATCACTTCAGAATTCCAAGGCTCTTGTTCGTCTTCCTTATGCTCTCCCACTTGTCCGCCATCTCGAACATGGCCCTTATGGCATCCACGTTCTCTGGCACGACGTCGCTCTCCTGGTGAACGGCCTGGATGTAGAAGAGCCTGTTGCCCTTCACGCTTATGCTCTCCTTCCAGACTGCTATCTCGTAGAGGTTGTTCCACTCGCGGTGGAGATCCCTTGCGAACTCTATGAGCTGGGCCGTGCTCTCAAAGCCCCTCTCCTTCTCAAAGAGGAGAACTCTGGTGGTGTTCTCAAAGATATCTATCACATCTTCCCTCGTTATCGGCTTCTTGAGTTCAATCATGACGCTGTGGACGTGCATGAGGGTAGTGGGCACGACGAAGGCCATCGTCTCGATGTTTATCGGAATAACCGTCTGGACGTCAGGCCCGTGGTGAGATGGGACGGTTACACTCGGAGTTATTGCGTTGACTGGGCCTCTTTTCGAGTCGTTTGGGTCAGCTGCGCGGCGTATCATGACGGCGTAGACGTAGTCGATGTACTCCTGAAGGGCTGAGAGCGTCCTCGTCAATCCAGTCGTGTTGCAGGAGACGACCCTGACGTAGTCCTTTCCGAGGGCCTTCTCGTAGTTGGCTTGGGCCACGAATGATACCTGAGCAACCTCTGCCTTCTCACCGCCCTGGAAGATCGCCTTAACGCCTGCCTTCTCGTAGAGGGCCTTGTTCTTTGCACCCATTCCACCCGGTGTGGCATCAACGATTACGTCAACATTCTCCAGAAGGTCGCTGAGCGTTCCTGCAACCTCAAAACCGGCCTTCTCAAAGCGCGGGAGGAACTCCTCGCTCGCGGCATAGACAGGAATGCCCCTTTCCCTTGCTAGATAGGCCTCGAAGTCGGGCTTCGTCTTGGTTACGCCGATGAGCTCCATGTCGTCCTGCTTGGAAACGGCGTAAGCAACCCTCTTCCCGATTGTCCCGTAACCGTTTATCCCGACTTTCACCTTCATGCTACCACCCGACAATTTTATGACTGTAAAATACTTAAGGCTTGTTTTCACCGGCGGTGAAAAGTGGTGTAACCAGGAACACATTTTTACACCGGCAAAGCAAATAAAGTCAGAAAAATCATTGGACCGTCTTAAGCGTTTTGAAAGGCTAAAAAAAGCCAAATCAGGTGGCGTTCTCCCCTATTAGGGCCATTATCTTCCGGTAGAGGGCCTTTATCATCTCCCTCCTGTCCTCCATCAGAACGACATCGCTCGAACCTATCGCCTCGAGGTTGAAGGCGAACGGACTCGGAAGCTCGTTCCTCTCGAAGACGACCTTGATCTTCCCCTCCCGCACCCAGCTCAGGAACAGTTCGGCGTTCTCAACGTCCATCTTGTCCTCCATGATCTCCCTGTAAACCTCCTTCAGGAGCGGGAAGTCAGGGTAGTGCTCCTTGAGGACTTTGAGGAGCGAAACCGCTATGACCTGCTGTCTGCCGAGGCGCTTGCTCCCCCCCACATACCTCCTCAAGATCAGGAAGCCCCTGTTCGCCACGTGCCTGAAGCGCCTCTTCAAAAGCTCCGTGTTGTCGAGAGCCCTCTTGAGAATCTCCCTCAGGTCTTCCAGCTGGAAGAGTTCCCTGATTTCAGCCTCGCTCAGCCTGGCTTCTTTCGGAACTCTAAGGAGGAAGCCGTTGTCGTTGAGGGCTATGCCGACGTTTACCCCCTTCCGCCTTCCGACGGCGTAGGCGAAGGCCCTGCTGAGGGCGTCGTTGGCCCGTCTTCCTATCAGCGTGTGGAAGAAGTACTCGTAAGTGTTCTCCTTCTCGACCTCCTCAACGAGAACCGTCTCGTCGTCGGGGACTGTTGAATACCTCTCCTGCTCGCGGAAGTAGGCTATTATGGCCTTGGCTGCCCTCTCGTCTATTCCGTACTTCCTCATGAGAAGGGACTTGGCCCGTTTTTTGTTCAACAGCTCCTTCACTTCCCTCCTGAAGCGCTGAACGTCGAGGGCTAAATCAAAGCTCAGCGGGAGCATCTCGGAGAACCAGGCTGGGATGGTGGGCTTCGCCCCCTCGCGCGGGACGACGTATATCTTGTTTCCCCTGCTCTTGATGAACTCGTAGGTTCTTCCAGCCAAGACAAAGATGTCCCCTGGCATCAGCCTCTCGGCGAACTCCTCCTCAACGGTTCCAATCATCTGCTTGTCCATCGTGTAAACCCTTATCTTTGCCTCGTCTGGAATAGTGCCAACGTTCATGTAGTAGATAGCCCTCGTCATCTTGCCGCGCCTTCCGAACTTCCCGTCCTCGAGCCATATCTTGGCGTAGACCTTTCTGTCTTCAAGTCCCTCATAGCCACCTGAAAGGTACTTCAGGACGCTCATGAAGTCCTCAAAGGGAAGCTCGTGGAAGGGATAGGCCCTTCTAACCAGGCGGTAGGCCTCTTCGACCTCCCAGACCTTGTAGAGGGCCATACCGACTATGTGCTGGACGAGAACGTCGAGCGGGTTTTTCGGGATTCTGACCCTGTCTAATCTTCTATTCCTCGCGTTGTGAGCTAAAACAGTAACCTCAACGAGGTCGTCCCTGTCGAGGGCAAGGATAACGCCCTTGCTCACATCGTGGAGCCTGTGGCCGGCCCTACCGATTCTCTGCAGGGCCCTGTTAACGCTCTTTGGTGAGCCGATGAGAACGACGAGATCAATTGTACCGATGTCAATACCTAACTCCAAGCTTGTCGAGCTGTTTTTCGAGATAAATCCTTCAACAATGTAGTTTTCAGTTTCAGAGTTTATGATGCCGTAGGCAACATCAATGTAGGCGGGCTCAACCGAGGTTATCCTGTCAAAGAACACATCCCCTTCGGCCAGTTCCCTCAAATAAGATAGCTCCTCAAGAACATCTTCAACTCTCTTCTCTTTCGCCACTCTTTCGTAGAATTCTACAAGGAGCCTCAAGTTTCTCCTGCTTATCTCCCTCTCCCCCAGTTCAACCCTTACGGGGTTGTAGAAGCCCATTTTGCTCATACGGTATGCACTTATTCCAAGCCTCTCACGTATGCTCCTCAAGCGCTTTCCAAGGTTGGGTACGACATCGGAGTTCGAGTACCCCTCATTGTACATACCTTCCCATCCTTCATAATCTGACCTCCACGGGCGAACAGCATCGAAGAACCTCTTCAGGTATTCTCCACCTAGAACGGAGACTGTGTAAGAGGCCCCTTTCTTGGGGATTACCCTTCCCTTAAACTTTTGAACTTCGTCGTATTCTCTGGCCCTTATTGAGGAGACTATTCCCAACTGAAGCAGGATGTCCCGTATGCCCTCGGCGAATCTCTTATTGAACGTCGAAAATCCAGCGGAATAAACCCTTCCACCCTTCACCTCAAGAAAGCCGTCCCCATCAAAGTAGCCGGCCAGGAACTCCCTCTTATGCTCTTCAGGTAGCGAATAGATAATACTGGGAAAAGTTCCAAGCTTTGACTTCCGTTCAGTGTTTCCTGTTAGATTCTTAAAGATGGCTGGAAGAAGGTTGAAAGAAATTTCCAGGGAGTAAGTACTCTCGTTCAGCATCCTTATTCTTCCAACCACTCCAAATTCTTCTTTGCACAGTTCTTTGTACTTCTCAAGCATTTTCCTGTCAGACGAGAATAGAGTTAGCGTGCCCCCCTTCCACGAGCCGTCTGCCATCCAGAAGCCAAGTAGTCTTGCCATACTTGGTGTGAACTCAATGGGAAGCGAGTATTTTCCTTTATCTGAAGTTATCCTCTCAACATCGTTTTCTGTCATTCTAAGGTCAAGGTCTTTTAAAACGGCACTCAGCCGCTCCCACCGGAATGGATAGACACCGTTAAGCTGTTTTACTAAGTAAGATTCGCTCCACCTCTTTTTCTTAGCATAGGTCCGTATTGAGCCGAATTTTGCCTGTATTGAAAGCTTTAACTCCCTCAAAAATTCCCCCTTGAGCTTAAGGTATGCGTTCGGGGGCAGTAAGTCCAAGATCGAGACCTTTACGTTCGGACTCGGTAGTCTCCTCACGACCCCAACCCAGTTCCCTTCCTTGAGTTTCCAAGCCTCAACCCATCTCAGCTCTCCATTTTCATCAACGGTTAGGAACTTGTGCTCCTTTGTCGCCTTTATCTCGAATCCCAACCGCGTTCTTATCTTGACTCCCTCTCTCCTGTATTCTACCCTGTGGGGCTCTTCGAACCTGACAAGCTCAGTTTGGAATCTCCAAATACCTGCAATCATGTTTGAGTTCAAACGCCCTATTTCGACGGGCCCCTTCCCAGTCAGGATTTTTGAATCCCCGGAGACGCATACAACAGCCTTCAGCTCTCCCCTCTTCAGCTTCTCCTCAACATCCAGGCGAACCTCTCTCGACAGGGAAGAGTGATGGGCCTCTATCAGACCCTCAAACTCGGGAAAGCGCTTCTTAAGGTTGAAGGCCACCCTCTCGGCGCCGCTCCTCGTGTTGGTGAAGATGAGCGTCGTCCTGTGCTCCCTTATGAGTTCCGCCAAGCGGTTGTAGAGGGCGTCGCTGAGCGTTCCGGCATCGGTGTAAATGAGGTCTTCCACAACACTTTCAACTTTTATCTCAGTCTGCTTGGCGAAGGATACATCCACTATGAGGCCCGGCCTTGGAGTTCCATCGTCGTTGAAGCCGAAAACGAACTTGGCGACTTCCTCAAGCGGGTGAATAGTTGCGCTCAAGCCGATTCTCACAAACTCGTTCTCGGCCATCTCCTGGAGCCTTTCAATGCTCAGCGCGAGGTGAGAACCCCTCTTGTTCTCGGCCAGCGCGTGAACCTCGTCAATGATGACGTACTTAACCGTCTTCAGCCTCTCGCTGAATTTGGGAGCGTTTAAGGCAATGGCGAGACTTTCTGGGGTTGTTATTAGAATGTGAGGTGGCTTTTTTACCATCTTGCTCTTCTCATAGCTCGATGTGTCGCTCGTCCTTATCCCTACCCTTATCTCAGGCAGTTCATAGCCGAGCTCTTTGGCCACTTCCTTTATCTCCGCCAGCGGACCCTCCAGGTTCCTCTTGATATCATTGTTCAGGGCGCGGAGGGGTGAGACGTAGAGGACGTAGATCTTATCCTCAAGCTTGCTTTCCTTTCCAAGGAGAATCAGCTCGTTTATTGCGGAGAGAAATGCCGAGAGAGTCTTTCCAGAACCCGTTGGGGATGAAATGAGAACGTTCTCACCTTTATGGATTTCAAGGACGGCGTAGCGCTGGGGCGGGGTGAATGTTCCAAACTTCCGCTTAAACCACTCCCTAACCGGCTCGCTAAGGATGGAATAAATCTCCTCGTCCGTGTACTCCCTCTCGGCCCACCTTATCCCGCTCATCGTTCTCCATCTCGGACTTAGATTTTTAAACTATTCGGTTAGTCTAACAAACTTTTTAAGTGATGAATCAAAACCAGACATGGTGAGAAGATGGACGTGAGGGAGAAGATAGAGAAAGTCCTCGCCGAGTTCAACAGGCTTCACGGGAGCGAGGCAAACGCGAGGATTCTCTCGATTGAAGGAGACGAAGTGATAATAGAGTTCGAGGGCTCCTTCTGCGCCACCTGTGGGCTTTACGACTATTTTGACGACATAAAATGGGAAGCCATGGAGTTCGGCCTTGAGCTTGAACCGGTTGAGGTTCTTGGGGCAGTAGAAGATGACTTTGAACACGGCCGCTACGTCGTGAAATACAAGCTGGGAAGAAAGCCGGTGCTTAGCTTAAGTAACGATTAAAAGACCTTATTTTAACTCTCATACATGCACACCCTCCTCCTAACGGCGCTGGTCATCGTTTTCCTCTGGGACGGCTACTTCTTCATTAATTACATAATTAGCCTTTTCAGGAATTATGTAACTACAGACCGGACTCCTAGGGTCTCCATAATAATTCCCGCCTACAACGAAGGGGAACGGTGTAGAAGGGCAATAGAGGCCGCTCTCGCACAGGACTATCCAGATTTCGAGGTCATATTCGTGGACGACGGGAGCGAAGATAACACGTACGATGTGGCTTCATCAATCAGAGACCCCAGACTTAAAGTTTTCAGGATTGCCCACGGCGGGAAGTCAAAGGCCCTGAACTTTGGACTGTCCAAAGCGAGGGGAGAAATAATAGTCACCACCGACGCGGACAGCGCGCTTGAGAAAAGCGCCGTCAAAGAGCTTGTCAGGAGGTTTTACTCGGAAGACGTTCTTGGAGTTGGTGGCCAGGTGAGGGTTCTCGGGAACTCGTTTCTTGAGAGAGCGCAGGACGTTGAGCACCTGAGGATAGCGACCTTCAGGAGGGCAAAGGAGCTTGAAGACCTGAGCGTCGCTCCTGGACCGATATCGGCGTTCAGAAAGGGGGCTCTTGAGAGGATCGGCGGCTTCGTGGAAGACCCGGTTGAAGACTACGCGACGACAAAGGCCATAAAGAAACTCGGAAGGGTCGTCTACGCGCCAAAAGCTCGGGTGTGGACGGAGATGCCCAAGGACATCAGAACACTCTGGCGCCAGAGGAAGAGGTGGTTCCTTGGTGACCTCAGGAACCTTGGGGGTGGCCTCACGAAAGAATGGGGGTTCCTGCTGCTGGGTGACTTTATAGCAATCCTCGATATTGTAGTTCCTGTTCTCCTGTTGGTTTTTGGTTACTGGTGGGCTTTTGGGCTCTGGTGGGCCTTTGAGACACTTACAATGCTCATACCCGTTCTCGTCGAGGGTGGGGGTATTACAACCTCATTAATATTCCCCGCCGTTCTCTGGTTCTGGGCGGTTTTCTACCTGATATTGCACCTCTACGGATACTCCAAATGGGTGCTTGGAAAGCTGTAGCCCAAGCTACCGGTAATTAACCTGAAGACACACTGCAGAATGCTGATTTTCAGAGCTTATCAGAAAGATTTTTAAATACAATGCACTCCTCTGTGCTACATAAACTATATAGACACAATAGACTATAGGGATGCCTATGATGCTGATAGCGACAGCGGTCTTCATGGCGTGGGCAATAGGAGCGAACGACAGTGCAAAGGCCGTTGGAACCGCCGTGGGCTCTGGAATACTCGGCTTTAAGAGGGCCGTACTCCTCATTGGAGTCTTCGTGTTTCTAGGGGCTTTTCTCGGCGGTTCGGGTGTATCCAACACGGTGAGCGGGCTAGCCAGGGGCATGGAACCAGTAACCATTGGACTAGTCCTCTTCAGCTCCGCTATCACTGTAACATTGGCCAGCCTCTGGGGAAACCCAATATCCACCACACAGGCTATAATAGGTGCCCTCATTGGGGCTTCCCTCGCGGAGGGCCTTCCCGTGAACTGGCCAGTTATCGGAAAGATCGTTCTCACCTGGGTTGTGTCTCCTGCCCTGGCTGGAGTTCTGGCCGTGGGGACGTACATCCCGTACAAGCACCTCCTCAACAGGATAAAGCACATTAAAATCCTTGAGCTGACGCAGAAGTGGCTCGCCTTCACCGCCTCGGCCTACGCCTCCTTCAACCTAGGAGCAAACGAGCTAGCCAACGTGATAGGACTGGCAGATGGAGGAGCTGGGGTTAAGGGCCTCCTCGCAGTTGCCCTCGGAGTTGGAGCGCTGACGTTCAGCTACGAGGTCATGATGACGGTGGGAAGGGACCTGGCCCCTCTCGGCCCGACTTCCGGGTTTTCGGCCCAGATGGGCGCGGCCCTGGCCGTTACCCTGGCCAACCTTTTCGGAATCCCGGTCAGCTCAGGTCAGGCCATCGTCGGTGCAATATCGGGCGTGAGCCTGTATAAGGGCGAGAGGCCCAACAAAAAGGCCCTGAAAGGCATTCTGCGCGGCTGGGTCACTGCTCCAACGGCTTCCGGTGTTCTCGCTTTTATCCTCGTTAGCATGTTCTCCTCCATTTGAACCTTTTTAAAGGCCCCTTCCAATTCAAGGTAGGTGAGAAAAATGGTCGATTTCAGGTTTGAGGTCAAGGCGCGCGACGCTTCCGGCAGGATCGGAAAGCTCACAGTCAACGGGAAAACCGTAGAAACCCCCGCAATAATGCCCGTCATCAATCCAAAACAGCTTATCGTAACGCCGAAGGAGCTCAAGGAGATGGGCTTTGGGATGATAATCACGAACTCCTATATAATATACAAGACTCCAGAGCTTAGGGAGAAGGCGCTTGAAGTGGGGATTCACAAACTTCTCGACTACGACGGGATAATCGAGGTTGACTCGGGCTCATTCCAGCTCATGCGCTACGGCGGCGTCGAGGTAACCAACAGGGAGATCGTCGAGTTTCAGCATGAAATAGGCGTTGACATAGGGACTTTCCTTGACATTCCGACGCCACCGGACGCGCCGAGGGAGAAAGCCGAGGAAGACCTGAGGATAACGCTGGAGAGGGCGAAAGAAGCCGAGGAAATCAAGGAGATAGCGATGAACGCCGCCGTGCAGGGCTCAACGTACCCTGATCTCAGGACATACGCCGCGAGAGAGCTCAGCAGGATGAACTTTGAGATACACCCGATTGGCGCGGTTGTTCCGCTGATGGAGAGCTACCGCTACAGGGATCTGGTGGATGTCGTTATAGCTTCGAAGGTGGGCCTCAGACCAGACAGGCCGGTTCATCTCTTCGGCGCAGGGCATCCTATGATTTTCGCGCTGGCGGTTGCCATGGGTATAGACCTCTTTGATTCGGCCAGCTATGCCCTCTACGCCAAGGACGACCGCTACATGACACCCGAGGGAACAAAGAGGCTTGAAGAGCTTGAGTACTTCCCGTGCTCCTGTCCCGTGTGCTCCCGCTATACGCCGCAGGAGCTCCGCGAGATGCCGAAAGAGGAGAGGACGAGGCTTCTGGCTATTCACAACCTCTGGGTCATAAGGGAGGAACTCAACAGGGTTAAGCAAGCTATAAAAGAGGGCGAGCTGTGGCGCCTCGTGGATGAGAGGGCCCGCTCCCATCCCAAGCTCTACGCGGCTTACAAGAGACTTCTCGAGTACAGAGAATACCTTGAGAAGAACGAGCCGGTAACAAAGGCGAGCGCCTTCTTCAAAGTGAGCGAGGAGGCTCTAAGGTGGCCAATCGTTGAGCGCGCCAGGGAGAGGGCGGAGCGCGTTAGATCAAAGTTTCCTGAAACCATCAGCCACCCGATCTTCGGTGAGATACCTAAGTACCTCTCACTCAGCTATCCGTTCGCCCAGAGTGAAGGAGAAGAAGACTTCACAGTTGAGAAGCCCGAGAAGGGAGAAGCCAGGAAGTACGTTATGGCGGTTGCAGAGTACCAGTTCGGCGAGGGAGCCGGCGAGGCTTTCAAGGACGCCTTTGTCGAGCTCTCAAGGAAGACCGGGATGCCGAGGCAGATAAAGGCCAAGGGCAAGCACCTCGCTACCTTCAGAGCCGAGGACGGCCTGCTGACACTTGGAATTGAAGGGGCGAAGAGACTCCACGAAGTCCTGCCGTTCCCGAGGATGCGTGTTGTAGTTGACGAGGATGCAGAACCGTTCGCAAGGAGGGGGAAGAACGTCTTCGCGAAGTTCGTGGTTGATGCAGACCTGAACATAAGGCCCTACGACGAGGTTCTTGTTGTTAACAGGAACGATGAGCTCCTCGCGACTGGGCAGACCCTCCTCAACGGCGAGGAGCTGAAGATATTCCAGCAGGGACTGGCCGTGAAAGTTAGGAGGGGAGTCGAGAAGTAGAAAAAATTATAAACCCTCTCCTTTTTCCTATTCCGGGCGGGCCCGTGGTCTAGATGGTTATGACGCCACCCTTACAAGGTGGAGGTCCGGGGTTCGAATCCCCGCGGGCCCACCAGTACAAACTTCGCCTGCGCGAAGTTTGATCAAGGTTCGTGGTTCCTTCTAAAATTGCTATTCTACAATGATTTTGTGATACTCAGGCTAAAAAGGCACGAATTCCAAAATTTGGCCTACTAAGAAAGAGTTTCTCTCACCTTGACGCCCTTGTGGCGTCGATTAAAAAGAAAAACTCACGAAAAATAAGGCCAATAAAAGCGGAATTCACAACCAATAAGCCATTTTCTAGTGAAAAATCCTTTCCAATAGCTCACAGACAAGAACCACAAACTTTGATGAAACTTTACCCTGCAAAGTTTCCTGTACTCTCAAACCTCCGTTCTCCAAAAACCGGGAAACTACGTTTCCCCACCTTCCTTCTTTCCTAGTTCTCCGGGGGGCTAACGCCCCCCAACATCCTCCCACAAGCGCTGGCAGAATGTTTTCGACTGGTATGTCTTGTCCGCTTTGAAAAAAGCCAATGTCTTCACAATTCTCGCTTCATTTTTAGATTCTCGGCTTAATTTGCAATTTTTCAAAGGGTTTGCTCACGGTATAACGTCCAAGGGCGTTAAAAACAAAACCCCTATTTCTTCGCTAATTTACCGGAGAACTCCCCATTATTAGGTCAATCTCGAACTCGAAGACATTCAAACTTTTGGTCAAGCTTTTTTTCAAAAAGCCTTGCTGATCTCAAAACAAAGCACTAAAATGAAAATTATGAAGAGCACCGCGAATTCCACTCATCCCTTGCACAAGCGTCACGGATAAAGCCTGCTCGGCGTCCTCGGGAAGAGCGTTGCCCAGCGGACGTGGTCGAGCTTGAGAACCCATGCGACGAGCCTCTCAAGGCCGAGGCCGAAGCCGCTGTGCGGAACGCTGCCATATTTCCTGAGGTCGAGGTACCACTCGTAGTCCTCAGGCTTCATGCCCTCTTCAAGGATTCTCTGCACGAGCTTGTCGTAGTCGTCCTCACGCTGGGAGCCGCCGATTATCTCGCCGTACCCCTCTGGGGCGAGCATATCAGCGGCAAGAACCTTCCTCGGATCCTCTGGGTCTTCCTTCATGTAGAAGGCCTTGATGTGCTTCGGATAGCCGTAGACGAAGAACGGGCTCTCGAACTCCTCAGTTAATACCCTCTCCTCGTCGGCACCCATGTCCTCGCCCCACTCGATGTTCACGCCCTTGCTCTGGAGAATGTCTATGGCCTCGTCGTAGCTTATCCTCGGGAAGGGTGGAACCGCGTTCTTGAGGGTCTTGATATCGTCCTTGCGGTAGAGCTCGATCTCCTTCTTCCTCAGCTCAAGCGTCCTCTGAACCATGTAGCTCACAAGCTCTTCCTCGACCTTCATGATGTCCCAGAGGTCCATCCACGCAGCCTCAAGCTCGAGGTGCCAGAACTCGGTGAGGTGTCTCCTCGTCCTGCTCTTCTCGGCCCTGAAGCTCGGTGTAAGCGACCAGACCTTCTCAAGGCCGAAGATTGCCGCCTCAAGGTAGAGCTGGGCCGACTGGCTGAGGTAGGCGTACCTGTCGAAGTACTTGAGCTTGAAGAGCGTCGCTCCGCCCTCAACTGCTCCGGTGACGAGGATCGGCGGGAAGACCTCGTACCAGCCGTCCTGGAGGAGCCATTCTCTTGCCGCCTGCATGAGCGTGCCCTTGACCTTCATTATCGCGGCAACCTTTGGAGAGCGCAGGTGGAGGTGCCTGACGTCGAGGAGGAACTCGTCGCTCGCATCCTTGGTTATCGGGAAGAAGTCAACGTTCTGGATTATCTGGAGCTTCTCTCCCTGAACTTCGGCACCGGTCGGCGCGCGGGGATCGGCCTTAACCGTTCCCTCGATGATAACGCTCGATTCAATTCCGACTTTCTTGGCCTCTCTATAAGCTTCCTCGTTCAGATCCTTTGAAAAGACGACCTGGACAATTCCGCTTGAGTCGCGGAGGACTATAAAGACTTTCTTTCCGACTTCCCTCTTTCTGTAGACCCATCCAGCGAGCTTAACCTTCTTCCCTTCCATTTCGGGCGTGACATCGGCACAGTAAACCTTATCGATCACCTTTAACCACCTCCAGAGGCTTTGAAAGCGGGTTTATAACACTAACTAATATCTATGTTACCAAGAATAGCGTCAATTGAACCAGAGCGAGAGTGCCACGGGCCGGGACTTTATCTCTATCAAATGCGGCATGGGGATAGCTTTTCTCTCCCAAATTTAAATCCTTTGGAAATTTGGATGTCAAAACGGCAAAAGGCTTAATTACTTGACTGTCAAACATACAAACGGTGGGAGAATGATCGCGCTCATCGGAGACGTCATTGACGCCGAAAGAATTCTTCAAAACCATGCTGTTCTGGTAGAGGGAAATACTATCAGCGCCGTAGTCCCCGCCGAGAAAGTCCGGGAATTCGGCCCCGATGAGGTCTACGGCGGGGACGGCTTCTTCGTGATCCCCGGCCTGATAAACGCACACACCCACGTGGCGATGGCGAAGTTTAGAGGACTTGGAGAGGACATGCCAACAGAGGAATGGCTGGAAAAGATAATCTGGCCTATGGAACTTGAGTGGACGGCAGGTGAAATCAGAGAATGGGCCAGGATTGGTATCATGGAGGCCCTGATGAACGGCTCTACAACGATAAACGACCACTATTTCTTCGCCGACGAAATAGCTCGGGAAGCCGAGAAGATGGGGGTAAGGGCTTTTATCGGACAGACTGTAATGGATCTGGTAGATTTTCCACACGCCGATCCAGAGGAGGGTTTCAAATTCTTCAGGCGCTGGCAGGAAAAGAGCGAACTCGTAACGCCCACCCTCGCTCCCCACGCGACCAACACAGTCAGTCTGGAGCTTATGAGGGAGATGGCCGAACTGTCGGAGGAAACCAACGCCAGAATTCACGTCCACCTAGCCCAGAGCAGGACCGAAGTGAAGGAAGTTAAAAAACGCTACAGTCTAAACCCGGTGGAGTATCTAAAGCAAGCTGGGGCGTTAAGCGACCGTCTGATCGGAGTCCACGGCGTCTATCTTACCAACGAAGAAATTAGAACCCTCGCATCAGCGGGCTCAACGCTCGTCCACTGTCCAACGAGCAACGTGAAGCTTGAAGGGACGACGATAAACCTCCCAGAAGTTCTTCGCGCTGGGGTGAACGTGGCCATAGGCAACGACTCTCCAAATCCCGTCGGCATTATGGATATGTTCCTCGAGATGAGGACTTCGGGTCTCTCCGCAAACCTCCTCGAAAGAAAAGCCCATTCCATCCCAGCAAGAAAAATCTTCGAGATCGCAACCATCGGGGGCGCGCGGGCGCTGGGGATTAAAGCCGGTCTCATCAGGGAAGGCTACCTCGCGGACCTCCTTCTGATAGACGCCAGAAAGCCGTGGTTCAAGCCGATGGAGAGCCCTTACTCTCTGCTCGTGTACTCGACCAGGGGAAGCGACGTTGCACTGACAATGGTAAACGGAAAAATAGTCTGGAAAAAGGGAGGAAAGTAGGCTCACCCTCTCCTCCTCAGCGCGAGTGGAAGGATGGCGAGACCGACGAGTAGAGCAGGCCCGCAGATGCCGCCGGACTTCTCGGCTGATGCGGTGCTCGTCGGCGAAATCTCTGAGGCGCTCTTGCCCTCGACCATTATCGCCCTCCACTCCTTGAGCCACTTGTCGGTGTTCTTAGCAAGCTCATCAGCGGGGATTGAAACGACCTTAGCCTTGCCCACGTCGAGGGCGTAGCTGAAGCACTCTGGAAGCTCGACCTCGCTGTTCACTGGGTACATCCACTGGTTGAGCGGGAGCTTCTCCTGGGCCTCCTTGCTTATCAGGAAGTTGACGAAGGCCTTGGCAAGTTCAAGGTGCTTTGTTCCATTTACTATCCCAGCGCCCTCTATCTGCACGTAGGCAGTGTTGCTGAGGAACACAGCTCCAATGCTGGTGTCGTTGTAGTTGCACGCGCTGTATGCCGGATCGGTGGCGTAGCTGACGAAGAGAGGAGCCTGCCCCTTGTCCCACATCTCCCAGCCTGCAGACCAGCCCTTGACAACGATGACGTCGTTTTCTCTCAGGGCTTCCCAGTAGTAGGGCCACTTGTCGCCGTAGACCGCAATTGTCCAGAGAAGGAATGCCATTCCCGTGGAGCTCGTCAGCGGGTTCTCAACTATGAGCTTGCCCTTCCACTCGGGCTTTGTGAGCTCCTCGAAAGTCTTGGGCGGGTTTGGGACTTCGTTCTTCTTGTACACAATCGCTATCGCCCCGTAGTCGTAGGGCGTCAGGTGGAACTCCGGGTCAAAGTTCTTAATTATCCAGTCGGGGATGTATTTGGCGTTTTCCGGCTTGTACGGGATGAGAATCCCCTCTTTTATGGCCTTCTGAAGGTAGCTGTTGTCTATGCCGATGACGACGTCAGCCTGCGGGTTGTCCTTCTCCATTATCAGCCTGCTGAGGACTTCGCCAGCGTCTCCAAAGAGCACGAGGCGGACTTTGACGTTATACTTCTGCTCAAAGATGGGGATTATCTCCTTCATCCACGGCTCGATGCTGTCGTAGGAGTAGACAGTCAGCGTCTCCTCGGCTGAAACCGGCGAGGAAGACGCGAAGAGGGACGCCAGGATCACCCCGAGCACGAACAACTCACCCATCTTCCCCACTTTCTCACCCCCAGGGATTAACAAGTTGTTATCTTCAATAACTCGATAATAGAAGCGTTTAAAAAAGTTTGTGGGCAGATTTGGGAACTTGCGGCAAAAAGACCATTAACCTACCCTTCTTTGTTTTCAGGGGTCTTTCTCCCTTCCATCTTGATGACGTAGTCCGCCGCGTTCTGAAGGGCCACAGAAAAGCCCGGATCAACGCCGATAACAACGGTCTCCTTGCCGCGCCTCTTTGCCTCAATAATTATCGGGAGAAAGTCAGCGTCCCTTGATGCGAGGGCTATGACGTCAACGTCGGAGTTGTAGATCAGCTCCATCGCCTCTATGGCAACGCGGACGTCGGTGTCTCCAGCAACGATGACAGGTTCAAGGCCCTGGTTTACGACGGCCTCAATAAGTCCCTGTGGGGCGTACTGGTTCAGGATCACCTTTGCGACCCTCACGTTTCCTATCCTCTTGAGGGCCTCAAGGATGTCCTCAAGCTTTATCCCAAACTCCTTCCTGAGGATGTTCGGCCCGTCTATGATAAGCCCTATCGTCTTCTTTGGAGTCTCTTCCTCTTTTTTCTCGCTCTCCCTCTTTAGAATCTTGAAAAACCGCTCCTTCATTCCTACTCACCGCCGAGAATGATCGTGTAGTCAGCGGCGTGCTTAAGAGCCACTGAAAAGCCCGGTTCAACGCCGATAACAACGGTCTCTTTTCCTTTCTCCTTCGCCTTCAGGATGACGGGCAAAAACTCCGCGTTTCTCGTGGCGAGGGCTATGACATCTATGTGGGGGTTGTATATCTCCTTCATGGCCTCGACGGCGAGTTTTACACCTGTCTCGCCGGAGACTATGATCGGCTCGAAGCCCTGATTTGAGACTGCCTCGATAAGCCCCTGGGGCGCGTACTGGTTGAGAATAACCTTGGCAACCCTTATATCTCCGATTTCGCTGAGCGCCTCGGCAATGTCCTCGAGCTTTACCCCGAGCTCCTTCCTGAGGATGTTCGGCCCGTCTATGAGAAGCGCTATCCTCTTTCCCCTCGAGACCTTCCGCTTCATCTGGCCGATGATCCTCATTCCGCTCTTCGTCATCGAAACTATCTTCTCCCATCCACTGGGCATCGCTGACACCGCCGTAATTTTCAAACCAACGGGAGTAGTTAAAAGAGGTTAAAAAAATTGCTAAAACCCTCAGGTGAGAAGCCTCTTGTAGTAGTACCAGAGGCCCCTGATGATGTCCCTGACCTCGATCATCGTGAACATCTCTGTCCTGTCGATGAGCTTTGCCGTTTCCTCCCAGCTGTGGGCCTGGAGGACGCGGTATATGAGGAGCTTTATCTGTCTCTCGTCGAGGTAGGGCTTCATCCAGCCGTCGAGGAAGTAGAGCTTCACTATCGGCTTTACGGCGTCCACCACAGTGTCATAGGTGAGAACCTTCCCTGTGAAGGCATCGAGGCGCTTCTTCTGTATCTCAGTCAGGTGAATCGGGTAGTCCACCGCCTCGCCGAAGGGCGTTTCGAAGAGCCAGCGCGCTATCTCGGGCTCAAGCTCCCTGTGGGTGTCGCCAAGCCACTCGGTAAACCTGATTCTGAACTCGTCGTTGGCCTTCTTGATGAGCTCCTTCGCCTTCTTGCTTATCGGCTTGAGGACTATGGCAGTAAACTCACCGCTGACAGGGTTTCTGGCCGGGCTGAGGTGCACAACCGCGAAGCCGTTCCTGACCCAGAAGCGGACGAGCTCTTCGCTGGCTCCAAACCCCGAGCCTATCCAGTCGAGGCCCTTTTCCCTTGCCTCCTTCTCGAGGAGTTCGAGGGCCTTGCTTCCCAGCCCCATGTCCATTGCATCCGGGTGAGTTGCTATCCTGACTATCCTGTAACCCTTCAGCCTGGCGAACTCTTTGAGGTAGTGGTGCTTGACCATCATGTCCGGGATGATGTTCCCGCGCGGCTTGTAGCCCTTGGCCATCTTGTCTATCACGTTCTTCGGGATTCCACCTTCCTTTGCTATCTGGACGGCCGTGACTATCTTGCCGTTCTTCAGGCGGAGAACCCTCGCCTCGTGGTGAGGGGCATCAGCTAATAGGGCCACGTCGCTCGGTCTGTTGCGGTAGTGAGCCAAAATGTAGATGCCAACGAAGTGCCTGAGGTCTTCCCTGTCGTTTTCGAACCAGTCGTCGAGGTCCGGCTCCTCCAGATAGACCTCCTTCCGCTTTATCAGCTCGTAGTCCTCCTCAGTCAGCTCGACGGGCTCTGCATCGAGCAGGAGAACGTCGAAGAGCCACTTCTCTATTGGATCGCCGTAGGCGTACCTTATCGGTTCCTCCATGTGGAGCTCCTTGAAAGAGCGCTTCTCCCTGGCTTTCTTCAGGAACTTGACTGAGAAGCCCCTTCCAGCGCCCTCGTAGCCGTGGATCGTTGAGGAATAGACAACGCGCGGCTTGTTGAGGTACTTGTGAAGTATGGGCACGTGGATTCCCGCTGCTTCGTCGAGGATGTAGAGGTCAGCGTTCTTCTTGTAGCCCTCCGCTGGAGGGTAATAGCGCAGGCCAATCTTCCTCGCGTAGAGTTCCTTTATGAGGCCCTTCTCTTCGACGACGTAGGGCTTGAAGCCGAGCTTTTCCAGAGCCCTCTTGGCGAACCTGAAGAGGGACTGGACGTTCTCAAGCTCGGGCGCGGTAACAACTATCCTCGTCCTCTTCTTCAGGGCAACGGCGAGACCTATCGCTGCTATTCCCACAGAGACGCTCTTACCCCTACCCCTATCTGCCGTGAGGACGAGCATTCCCTCCTTATCGACAAGCTCCTCGAAGGCCTTGAGAACCTCCACCTGTCCTCTCGTGAGAGCCATCTCGTACAGTTCCTTTGGGAAGAGAGTCTCCTCTGGAATTTCAACCCCTTTTCTGGCTCTTATTTTCGCCTGACTCTTGCTCTTCTTGGGCTTCTTCTTCGCCTTTCCGCTCTCGGTGATGATGTATATCCCGTCGTGCTGGGTGAACTTCCTTATGAGCCTCCTGTTGAAGCGCTTCTTGACGTCCTCTATAGTGTACGGCGGCGTGACGAGGCTCTTGTGGAAGCCCGTCCACATGTCCTTCCACTTCTCGAACGGGTGGGCGAGGATGAATATCAGCCCGCCGCCGCGGACGGTCTCGATGATCCTCCCGAGGTCGTTGGGCGAGTAGTCGTAGCTCATGTCCAAGATAAGGAGATCGTAGGTTCTTCCGAGTATCTCCCTCGTGTGCTTGAAAGTAACAGCCGTAACGTTCACCTCGGAACCGGCCAGAACATCGAAGTGCTTCCTGAAGGCCTCGTAGCGCTTCCTTCCGAAGGTCTCCTCGCCGAGGGCATCCGTGGCGTAGAGAACCTCGATTTTATCCTCGCTCTCATCTCTAAGGCGCTTTTCGATGAGCTCGCCAACTATATCGGAGAGAACCCTCGCTGAAGCACCAGCCAGGATACCGGCCAGCTCGGCCTTCTTCAGCGTGTCTCCCTCTATGACTATCATTCTCCTGTGGAACTTCTCAAGGGCCTGGGCTAAAGCAGTCTCGGTGATCTTGAGAACCGAATCCTTAACCTTCTCGCCTTTAGCGTACTCCCTCACTTCCTTATCAAAGCGGACCTTGACGGTCACGGCCGCCACCTCCCGAAAGAAAAGGATGAGGGGGATTTAAAAAGGTAGCTAAGGGCAGGAAACGTTGAGGGTTTTCTGGAGGGTGTCTAGTTCTTCCTCACTCAAAGCCGTGTGGAGATATTGGAGCACTTCGCATGAGGTAGTATTCCTCTCGCTTTCCCAGATATGGTTTAGAGCAGTTCTGTGGAAGTCCTCTAAGTTCGGATAGAGGTTGTAGGACTTCTCACAAGGATTTTTTGGTATCTCTGGGATAGCATCATTATCAGCTGGACCAAAATGTTTGAAAACGACAATTAACCCTCCAAAAACTGCCACAAAAACGATAACCAAGACTGCGAGAGCAAGGGCGGACTTTAGAGTGCCGTTCATTTCGGGAAGCTTTGCGATAAGAAACATCCCAAGAAGCATCGCCCCAAAGAACGCGGTGCTTATTAGAAGCGCAGCAATTGCGGCGCGGACGTAAGAGCTTTGTAAAAATGCCATAAAAACGTTTCTCGCCCGAAGTACCCATTTTAGGGGAGGTGATGGCTTAAAACTGACCTCCGTGATGTTGGTTTGCCTGTATTCCTTCACGAATTTCAGTTTGAAGTAGTCTATCTTCAGAGAATAGAACGCTTCGTCTATAATTTCTTCGTTCCCTGCCTTCAAGACATCTCTCAAGGAGGCAACACTAAAGTTTAGGTCACTCTCAGCCCTTGAAAGAATAATCTCATAATCCGGACTGTGTGAGCCAAGCCTTCCGGGAACTATAGCCTCCACTTTTCCATCATCTAGGCGGTATCCTGTTGCGTTTTTTAGAAGTTTAGAGGGAGGCAACATCGACTCGACTTCAACCCTGTAAGGAGCAAGCCTGGTGTCGCAGGGCAAGGATTCCACTCTCTCCTCAGCCCGATGGAACGCTATCCACTGTACCGTGGAGATTATGAGCAACACCGCAACCAAAACCGAGACAACTTTTAGTATAAGACGCATGGACGGAACTTGAAAATTATCTTTATTACTCTTTCGCATTGTCCCTAATTAAAACAAACATCGAAACGCTAAGCTTTTATACGAAAAAGCCCGACTTTATTCGGTGATTCTAAATGGTGAAAGGTCTGACCGAGAAGGACCTCGGAAAGTTCAAGCTCGTGGGAAACATAGACGCCTTGGGGAGAAAGCTCGTTTTTCAGGTGACGGAGATAAGCGTCGAGAAAGACGACTACTTCTCAAGGCTCTACCTCTACGACGGCAGAAGGGTCGAGCCCTTCACCTCTGGGAAGAAGGACGCCAACCCACGCTTCTCGCCGGATGGCAAGCTCGTTGCCTTCACATCGAAGCGCGATAAGGAGAGCAAGGAAGCCGAGCTCTACGTCATCCCCACCGACGGCGGCGAGGCGAGGCTTTTAGCGAAGTTCAAGTACGGAATTAAAAACCTCCGCTTCACAGAGGACGGAAAGGGCATAGCTGTCGTTACTCCTATAGACGTCGAGAAGAAGCCCAAGGACGACGTCCACATCATCAAGGAGCTTCCCTTCTGGTTCAACGGTGTCGGCTGGATCTATGGGAAGAGGAGCGTGGTTTACCTCGTTGACGTCGAGAGCGGGAAGAAGAAGCGTCTCACCCCGAAGAACCTCGATGTCGGCCAGATCCGCTTCCACAATGGCAAGCTCTACTTCACCGCCCAGGAAGACCGCGAGAGGAAGCCGATGGTTAGCGACCTCTACGTCCTTGAGGGCAGGAAAGCAAAGAGGCTAACGCCGGGCAAGTGGAGCATCTCCGACTTCATCCCGCTAGACGACGGAACCTTCATCCTCAAGGCCAACACGCGCGAGCGCGGGATTCCGACGAACACCCACATCTACCACTACAACCCGGAGACAGGAGAAATGAGAAAGCTGACGAAAGACCTCGACAGGGCAGCTTATAACTCCCTCAACAGCGACGTTAGGGGTGCCCAGAGGGCCGAGCTTGTCTTTAGGGACGGCTGGGTCTACTACATAGCTACCGACGGTCCGAGGGCGAACCTATTCAGGGTCAACCTCGACGGCAAGATCGAGCGCGTCATCGGTGGAGACAGGAGCGTCGAGAGCTTTGCTATAGGGGATTACATAGCCTTCACAGCCCAGGACGCGGTTACGCCGCTTGAGCTCTACGTCCTCCGCGACGGAAAGGAGAAGAAAGTAACCGACTTCAACGGCTGGATAAAGGAGTACAGCCTCTCGAAGCCGGAGCACTTCAAGGTCAAAGCCAGCGACGGCGTTGAGATTGACGCGTGGATTATGAAGCCGGTTAACTTTGAGCCGGGCAAGAAGTATCCGGCCGTTTTGGAGATACACGGCGGGCCGAAGACGGCCTACGGCTACGCCTTCATGCACGAGTTCCACGTTTTGACCGCTAAAGGCTTCGCGGTGATATTCTCCAACCCGAGAGGGAGCGACGGCTACGGCGAGGAGTTCGCCGACATAAGGGGACACTACGGCGAGCGCGATTACCAGGACATAATGGAAGTCGTTGATGAGGCAGTAAAGAGGTTTGACTTCATCGACCCTGAGAGGATAGGGGTTACCGGCGGCTCCTACGGCGGCTTCATGACGAACTGGATAGTCGGGCACACAAACCGCTTCAAGGCCGCTGTGACCCAGCGCTCCATCTCAAACTGGACGAGCTTTTTCGGCACCACCGACATCGGATACTTCTTCGCGCCCGACCAGATAGGCGGCGACCCGTGGAGCAACACCGAAGGCTACTGGGAGAAGAGCCCGCTAAAGTACGCACCCAACGTTGAGACTCCACTCCTCATAATCCACAGCATGGAGGACTACCGCTGCTGGCTTCCGGAGGCATTGCAGTTCTTCACGGCTCTGAAGTACCTCGGTAAAACCGTCGAGCTTGCCCTCTTCCCGGGCGAGAACCACGACCTCAGCAGGAGCGGAAAGCCAAAGCACAGGGTTAGGAGACTTGAGCTGATAGCTGGGTGGATGGAGAGGTGGCTTAATAAATGATGCATGCATTTTTCCATTTTCTCCTATAAAACGCTAAAACGTTTTAATAACTCACGTACTCATAGATAAAAGGGTGATAAGAGAGTAGATTTAAGAGGGACAATAAGACAGAGAGGAAGCTATGCCCTTTTTCTCCTCATCATCAAGAGAGGAATCACTGCAAGTGCCATTATAATCCCTGGACCACAAATACTGGAGTTTGGTATCTCTGACTTTGCATAGATTGGGGTCTTACTGGCAGTATACATATCTAAATGCCACTCAGCTTTGTTCCCATCAACTTTGTGAGCATTAGAATCTATGATTTTTCCTGGCATCTCGAGATAGTAATCTATTGTAACTAAGCTTCCATACTCTTTGATATCCTCCTGATCCTTTGCAGATTCTTCATGCCAAGTGTTGTCCTTGAAGATTAGATATCCATTCTCCTTATAGATTTCAATACCCTTAGCAAAGTCGGCGTTATCTTTGGGCTTTACGTGCTCTGCATGTATTGTTATTGTAACATTGTCTCCTGTAAAGGACTCTTCACAGGTGACTTTATCTTTAAGATCAGACGTTATATTTGCTCGAATGTCTCCACAAAATGTTCCTGTTGTTGTGTTTTGAACCATGAGAGAGTACACCGTCCGTGGCATTTCCAGTACCAGAGTCATAGACTCTATAGTACCATCCGAAGAGACCTTCACATGTTCTTCAATGCTAACGCATCCACTTATTGTGACTACTCCTATCAAAAGTAGTGCTAGAACAAGTTTTTTGAGGTGTGTCATTTAGATCACCACGATAAATATCGTATCTTCTTTTTTAATTTTTCTCCAAGTTGAGCATAAATCAAAACAAAAATTCAGATGCAGAAGAATTGTAACAATAGTCACCAAGAGTAAGATCAAGAAATAGGAAAAGTCAAAAGTTCAATATCTTTCTTCACAGCGTGTAATCCAGCACCTTCTTGGCCTCTTCGATGTGCTCCGGGTAGACGTTCTTTATCTCCGGGTGGAGGGCCTTGATAACCCTTCCGATGAGCACGAAGAGAGTTCCGGCTATGATCGGAAGCTCGTTCACGACGTCCTCCTCAAGCGGCCTGTCGCCGGGTATCTTCTTGAGGACGTACTTCCTTATCGGCTCTATTTCAACGCCCTCGTCTTCAATGACTGCCCTGAAGAGGTTCATGCTGTTCCTGAAGCCCTTGGTTATTGGGATGTGGCGCATCTTTATCGTGTCAGCGTTTTCGGCCTTCGCGTTCTCGTAGGCGACCTCGAATAGGTCTGCGAGCTTCTTCTCGACGATGTCCATCATCTCCTCAGCGCGGGGCTTGATAACCGCGAGCTCGCAGGTCCTCTCGAGGATTTTCTGGAGCTGCGGGTAGGGTATTATCATCTCCGCCATTTTCCCACCTCCGTCTGTTTTCTCCAATCCAGTTTTAGTAACCTTGAGTATATAAAGCTTTCGCAGAGGGCAGCGATTGACTTTTAAAGAACCCCCTCAAAGGGAGAGTCATGAAAGCAGTAATCCTGGCTTTCCCGGAAAAGCCGTGGGAAAACTACACGATTCCCATAAAGGACGAGCCAGTTGTAAAGCTCACCGAGATGAGGTTTAGAATGAGCAAGCGGATTGACGAGGTTCTGACCATAGTCCGAAAGGACAAGCTCAGGATTTACTCTCTCCATGTCTCTAACCCTGTGCCGGTCATTGCAAGGAATAAAATGGAAGCCCTCCTCAAGGCCATGCCCGACGAACCTTTCTTCCTCGCCGAGGGCAACATGCCGCTCATACAGCCATTCCTCGTGAACTACCTCGTCGGCATCTACCTTGAAGACGAGCCCGAGGCGGTCATACCCGTATGGAAGGACGGAACCGCAGAAGTCACACATGCCGTCTATGAGCCGGATGCACTTAGCGCGGCCATAGAGGCCGCGCTCAGCGAGGGGCACAAAACGCTTAGTTCCATCACCGAGTTCCTTGATTTCGAGCCGGTGTCAGTTGAAGAGCTGATAAAGAAGAACCCGAAGGTTTCTCTCAGCTTTTTCAGGGTGAAAAGCTCGCTCGATAAGGCTTTCGCCGAGGAGAACCTTGGAGAGAGGTAAGATAAAGGGAAACTGGCTGTTTAGAGCTCAAGCCTTCTCTCCACGACCTCCGAAATCTCCACCGCTATAAGGGCCTTAATGAGGTCTGGAATCACGAAGGGGGCAACGCCGAGCTCAAACGCCTTTCCAAAGTTGCCCCCAAAGTAGAGGCCCAGGCGGAGCCAGCCGAGGACGTAGATCAAAGCTATGGCAACCAGGGAAGCGACGAGCTTTGCCTTTCCGCCCTTTCCCTTTGAAAGCCCTGCCATAAATGCTGCTATCGGGAAGGCAAGGAGGTATCCTCCCGTCGGGCCGTAGAGGTGCGCTATACCTCCAGTAAAGCCAGCGAAGACAGGAAGGCCAATTGCTCCGGCTATGTCGTAGGAGAGGACGCTCAGGAAGCCGAGCCTGGGGCCGAGAAGGAGGCCCGTCAGGAGGACGGCAAAGACCTGAAAGGTCAGCGGAACCGGGCCTATGTTCACGCTTATCTGGGCGCTCACAGCTATGAGGGCAATGAATATCCCAGCGTAAGCAACTTCTCGTGCGTTCATTTTAGCCACCGATGGGAACTTGGTTAATCTTTTAAAAGATTTAGGTTAACGAAAACCATGCGGCTTATGAGAGATAGTGCAGTGAAGAGAAGAATACTCGCGGCAATCGAGGATGGGCCAGTTTCAGGCGAGAAGCTCGCGGAAGGACTAGGGATCTCCAGGGTTGCAGTCTGGAAGCACATAAGAGAGCTTAAGAGGCTCGGTTACAAAATAGAGGCCTCTCACGCTGGATACTTCCTGAGGGAACGGCCCGACGTGCCGTACCCCTGGGAACTGCCAGTTAAGGCGTACTACCTAGAGGAAACGAGCTCAACGATGGACGTCGCCTGGAAGCTGGCTGAAAGGGGGAGAGACTTTTTCGTAATCGCGGGCTCTCAGAAGTCGGGCAGGGGGAGGAAGGGGAGCAGGTGGCTTTCACCCCCGGGTGGACTTTGGTTCAGCCTTGTGGCCAGTCCAGAACTGAGCCTTTCCGAGGCTGGGAAGATGTCCAAGGCGGCTAGGGAAGTAATAGCCGAGTATTTGCAGGGGAAAGGAATTCCTGCGGAGGTTTCTGAAAACGGCGTTTTCGTTCACGGCAAGAAGATAGCTGGAGTTCTGGTGGAGGTTGCAGGGGAGCTAGACGCAATCCGCTTCGCCGTTGTTGGCGTCGGCATCAACGTGAAGAACCCGGTTCCAGAAGGAGCTACATCAATGGCGCTCGAACTCGGCGACGTCAGTCTCCTGGGCACAGCCAGGGAGCTTTTGCCGAAGCTTCTGGACAACCTGAAAGCTTTTTAACGCTCCCCTCAATTCCATTCCGATGATCGAAGCAGAAAACGTTCACTTCGCCTACAACGGGAAGGAAGTCCTAAGGGGCATAGACTTCGAGATGGGGCAGGAGATAGTGGCACTCGTTGGACCAAACGGAAGTGGAAAGACAACACTCGCAAAGCACTTCAACGGCCTTCTCAAGCCTTCCAAGGGAAGAGTTCTCGTGGACGGCCTCGACACAAGGGAGCACACCGTCGCCGAGCTCAGCAGGCTCGTTGGCTACGTCTTCCAGAACCCGGAGCACATGTTCTTCGAGGAGACGGTTTTCAACGAGGTCGCCTTCGGTCCAAGGAATCTCGGTCTGAGCGAGGAAGAGGTTGAGGAGAGGGTGAAGTGGGCGCTGAAGTCAGTGGGGCTTGAGGGTTTTGAGGACAGGACGCCCTACTCTCTCAGCGGCGGCGAAAAGCAGAGATTGGCTATAGCCTGCGTCCTTGCGATGAAGCCAAAATACCTAATTCTCGACGAGCCAACAACTGGCCTTGACGCGAGGGCAGAGGAGGAGGTTGTTGAGGTGATACGCTCCCTCCACGAGAGTGGCCATGGGATACTACTGATAACCCACGACATGGACCTCGTCGTGAGGCTGGCCGAGAGGGTAGTCCTTCTCCACGGGGGGCGGAAGCTCTTCGACGGCCCGGTCGAGGAGTTTTTCACGGCCTTTGACGTTGAGAAGTACGGCCTTGAGAGACCCGAGGTAGTCGAGCTGGGAGAGAGGCTTGGGGTTGGTTTTGTGAGGAGCATTGAGGAAATCCTTGCGAAACTGGGGGGAGAAGTGTGATCGGGCAGTTCTACATCAGGAAAGACAGCTTCATGCACTCCCTCGACCCGAGGGTCAAGATAATCGGGATGCTCCTCGGGATAATCACACTCATGCTCTTCAACCAGCCCCTCCTCCTTCTCGCTCTGTTTATCGGCCTGCTCATCATCGGAAAAGTGCTTGCAGGTGCGGACTTTTCCTACCAGTTCAGGCTTCTGAAGCCTCTCTTCCCGATAGTCCTGATAACCCTCGCCCTCTGGCCGGTGATTTACAAACCGCGCCTTGAGGGGTTCTTCATCGGAATCGCATATTCGGCGAGACTTCTCGGCTTCGCGCTCGTTACGTTCCTCCTCCTCATGACGACCACGCAGAAAGAGCTCGTCCTGGGCTTCGTCAGGCTCGGTCTTCCCTACGAGCTTGGCCTGACCCTGACCATAGCCCTCCGCTACATCCCGACCCTGTACTGGCTGGCCAGAACCATAATGGACGCCCAGAGGAGCAGGGGACTGGAACTTGACAAGGGAAACCTCTTAACCAGGATGCGGAAGATGACCTCAGTCCTCATCCCGCTTATCGTCGCGTCGCTTAAGACCGCCCACGAGCTGAGCATTGCCCTTGAGAGCAGGGCCTTTGGAGCGAGCAAGAAGAGGACTTTTCTGAGGGACCTTGAAATGAAGCCCAGGGACTACGCGGTTCTCGCGCTCCTTCTGGTGGGGTTTTCCCTGGCCCTCTACGCCCGCTACGTCCTCGGCTTCGGGCACGTCAACCTTTACCAAGGAGGGGCCTGACGAGGCCGTCAATTGGTATGGAGTGGTCGCCGAGGGAGCCCACCCACTCGGGGGGAGCTTTTGAGAGGGTCATGTTGAGCCGGTAGTGGCCGCGGTACGAGTTCGTTCTCAGGATTAAGAGCGCATCAAGGACTTCGGGGAGTTTGAACAGGCGCGTGAACTCACCGGGATGGTCAAGCTCGTTGAAGGCCACGGGAGAGTGGTGGAGAACAGCTATCAGACCCTTATCGTCCACAACCTTCCTTATCCCAAGGACGGTCTCGGAAAATGGGTTTAGTGCGGGGAAGTTCCCGATGATGAGAAGAGAGCCTTCCTCAACGAGTTCCAGCGCCGAGATGAGTTCATCGGGGGAGTAAACGCTGCCTATGAGGAGCTTCGACGGGTCGGCTCCGAGCAGTGAGAGAGTCTTTGGAGAAACCAACCTGCCAGGGGCAACGACGTAGGCCTTTTTATCGTCGGGACAGCCAGCGGCAAGGTAGTGGACGAATAGAACCGAGGCTAGCTCATCTGTGGAAATGACCCCCGATAGGGTCCCCTCGGAGAACTCAATCGGGAAGTCCTCGAAGGGTTTTACCCCGCTGGTTTCAATCGCTGGCTGGAAAAAGCCCGGCATCAATCAAACTGGGTGGAAGTTCTATTTATAGGTTGCGCCCAAAAGTCCTTTAAAGCACCAGTTCAACAAAGTCCGGTGGTTAGAATGAGCGTTGAAGGGGCTGTAATTGACTTCTTTTATAGGTATTTCTGGGAACCGATGTTCACGAGGAGCGGCTACAACGCGGTTAACACCTTTGTATATGCGCTCCTCTTCGGTCTGGGCGTTATTTACACATACAAATGGATAATCAAACCGCTGAAGATACCCGTGGACGAGAGGCTCTTCTGGGCCGTTACACCGATGGTCGTCTTCGGCGCAACTGTGAGGGCGCTTGTGGACGGCGGAGTCCTGCCCCAGCATCCGCTCATCCTCACTCCCGGAATCTTCTTCACGGCGTTCTTTCTGATACTGCCTGCAATCTACGCCGATTCAAAGCTTGGGATGTATCCCAAGATAACTGTTGCATGGGGAACGATACTGGCGCTCTGGGCAAACTACCTCCTCGTGACCCACGCCAAAAACTGGGAGCCCTACGAACTTACCCTTATCCACACCGCCGTTAGCTTTGCCGCAGTGTTTATATTCTACAGGTGGAGGCCCTTCGACAGGCTCTACCTCTACCCTGTTCTCGCCCACTACTTTGACGTGGCCTCAACCGTTGTTGCGATACACTTCTACGGCTACCGTGAAGTCCACTGGATTGAAAACCACCTCGTCAACTGGTTCGGGGCCTACATCTACTATCCGTGGATAACCCTGATCCTCGTTGTGGTCTATTACGCCCTGAAGGAGCTCGTTACGGATGAAGAAGAAAGGCGCTTCTGGTATCTGGCCATCTACATCCTCGGTCTTGGGCCAGCAATAAGGGATCCCGCCCAGATGATCCTCCAGCTCTGAGCTGGTGACGTTCTTTCTCTTTTCTCTCCCTTCTCTAGTTCCAGTTAGCAGGAAAAAGAAAAAGAGAGAACTCAACGGGTTTTGCCCCAGATCTTTGAAAGGACTGCGTAGTGCCAGATCGTAACCGCCAGTGCTCCGATGAACTCTGGTATCGCAACACCCTTGAAAGTTCTCATGGCCCAGATGGCGAGAATCCACGCCAGAACGAATAGAACTACCGTGAAGTACAGCATCTTTCTGTCCCCTGAGAGTCCCATGCCGATGCCGGCTATCAAGAGCCCAAAGCCCGCCGTCAGGAAGAAGCCCCAGCTGACGTAGTAGTGGGGCGAGGTTCCCTCTGGGAAGATGCCTATCAGAGCTAAGAAGACAAAGCCCGCTATGAGCACCCAGATCCCAGCCTTCTCTACGCTGTTTCTAGCCATGTCGAGGACGCCGAGGGCGTAGTAAATTGCCAGCACCGCCGTTATAACGAGCGGCACGTTGAGGAGCCAGTTGTGGGGGAGGCCGAGCTTCCCGAGGTCGCTTATCGCGTTGTCGGTTAACCTCCACCACGAGCGGTTCACATAGATAGCCGTGAGAATTCCAGAATAAGCAACGAGCGGGGCTATCAGCCCGGCCCACAACTGCGACCTCTTCATCCCCATCACCAAAAATTATTGGGGTCCAAAAATTAAAAGCTTGCTCACTTCTCATAGAATATCTCGTAGTGCTGGACGTACTTCTCCTTCTCAAGCAGGAACTCGTCGTCCTCCGGGTAGTACTTGGCCAGCTCTGGATTTTCTCCCGCGAACTTCTTGATGGACTCCCATGAATCCCATATCGTCACGAGCAGGAAGTGGGTTTCTTTCTCCTCGTCCCGCCTCGTGAAGTAGAGCTTCAAAAGCCCTTCGACGGAGCTGTAGTCCGGAACCGCCCTCTCTATCAAAAAGCGCTCGTAGGCGTCTCTCTTCTCCCTCGGCACGCGCCCGTGCCACAGCCTCATAATAGCCATTCCTTAACACCTCCTGTTATCTAGCACGCTGCCGTATAAAAAGGTGTCTCACTCCGCCAGTGCCCACTGTGCACTCCTGAAGAAGCTTACAAGGCCTACTACGGCCCCAAAGAGCCAGAGAAGGGCGATTATCACGAACTTTAACTCGGGGATGAAAAGCTCCAGGGTGGAGAATGCAACTCCAGAGATAATCCAAACAGCCGAGAGCACGACCAGCTTTCTCAACGATGGGGCGGCAGTCTGCTCAACATCCAGTCCCCTCGACTTCTTGAGCGCCCTGTAAAGGAGATAGAACGTGAGGGCGTAGAGGAACCAGACAAAGGCCTGAGCTCCAAGCCCGGGTATTGCTTCCCTTTTTATTCCCAGGCCCAGAGCAATGTAATACGCCAAAAGGATGGGGACGAGAAACTTTAGTTCCCCCAGCGTGGGAAGGAGGTCGTCCAGGTTTTCTCCTTCATAGCGGTTTCTCCACCACCGCACGAGGAGGAGAATCACCGCCAGCGTTGAGGCCAGGGATAGAAATGAATGAACTGGCGAGGGAGAGTTTGAGCTCTCCAGGGCCCCAAGAACCATGGCAAAGAGAAGGGGCCGTTTTAAGACGAATTCTGGAAGTAGCTTTCTCCTTGAAGTCAGCAGTTCGGCAGTCCCAACGGCCATCATGAAGGACATGAATGGATGCCAGAAGAACACAACAACGAGAAGCTCAAGGATGCTGATTCCGCCCACCTGAATCGGGGACTCCCAGTCCGGGTTCCAGATTATCTTGGTGATGTACGCCTCGTAGAGGCCGAAGATGACGCCCGCCAAATATAGGGTCTCGAAGCGTGGCCTGCCGAAGCGGTAGACTATGGAAGCAAGAACGAGCGCGTGGAGGCCGTATAGGGGAAGGATAACGAGGATCCCCCAGGGGGAGAAGAACGGATAGAGAGTAGCTCCTATGGCCACCTCACCGAAGAGCGCGTTCGGGAATACGAGTGGATTCCAGACTTCTGCGACCGCTGCAACGCTTGCGTTAGAGCCTGCCCGGCCCAGGCGATATACATCACGCCGAAGAGGGAGAACAGCCGGGAGGTGCACATAGATTACACGAAGTGCGCCGTCGTCTTCTCAAGAACCCTCGGCTGTTCGGTCTGCGTGAAGGAGTGCACGTTCACAAAGGGGAGCTACGAGAGGATAAAGCGGGCCTACGAGAAGGTTGCCGGGAGATAGGGAAAAAAGTTGCATAGCCCTCTTCCCCATTCCGCAAAGGTTTATATAACTGCATAACATAGCGTCATATCTGAGGGGAAGGGAGTATGGTGAATTCCTCGGTGATAGGTGCCGTCTCGCTGATAGCGGTGAGAACGTTCGGTGCTTCCATGTTTCTGTACGCCTATCACATGAGTAGGAGGAAATTCGCCCTCTTTCTCGCGCTCACCCATGTCGCGGGAATCTTCGAGGTGGTCTTTGACCTTGCTGGCATGAGCGTTGAGAACTTCTTCATCGCGCTTGCCTTTGCCCTGGCTTCTGCGGGTCTCTTTTATCTGATATGGGAAGACTCATCGCGTCCTTTTATGAAAGGACTCTACAGGGCCGCTTTCATCCTTCTACTCATCCTCGGTGTGGCCGATAGCATACTCGAAAAAGACCTCCCCTGGGATATATACTTCCTCGGCGGATTTTTGATAATGATGCTTGGAATACTCGGGATGGACGTGCTCTCCAGGAACTTTTGTCTCGCTCTCGGGCCTGCTTTCCATAATCTACCCCCTACCATACCAGTACGGCCTCACGGCACATAAGCTGCTGCCTTCGGTTCAGATAGTCGCGGTAGTGCTTGGAATAGGCTCGCTTTACTTCTACTACCGGGTAATCTTCAGCCCGCGCTTCCTAAGGGACTACGATGTGAAGAACATCGAGATACCGGAGTTTGAAGGGGTCCAAATAATTTCGCCAGAGGACTTCAAAAATATCAAAGCCCAGCTGGAAAACGTCCCCGTTCTTGCGTTTCTGAGAACTTTAAAGCCCCCAGAGAGCTGGAAACCCTTTTTCTTCACCACAGCGAACAATATGGAGATTCCAAACACAATCCGGCCGACCGACCTTTATAAAATGGTCGAGACAGTCCACAGATATCTCCTGGAGGCAGAAAGAAGCGGTGTCAAGGGCATTGTGCTTGTGGAGGGGTTGGAATACCTTAGAATACACAACGAATTCCCGTCGATAGCAAAGATGATGAGCACGGTAAGAGATTATATTATCTCCAACAAAGGGGCGCTCATAGTTGTTATTGACAAAAACGCCCTGGATGAGAGGGAGTATATGTTGTTGAGGAGAATTCTGGAATGAGTCTTAGCTCGAAATCTCCAAAAATAGAGATGGATGCGAAGAAAGCGAGCTCAGAATACCGAGTTGAGCCTTCCACCATCAACCGGAATCATGGAGCCGTTTATGTAACCCCCGAGGTCGCTGGCCAAGAAGGCCACGAGGTAGCCTATCTCCTCTGGTTCTCCCAGCCTTCCGAGAGGTATTGGCTTCGCGTACTCCTGGAGCGCCTCCTCAACGGTCTTGCCTTCCCTCTGGGCCCTGTCCTTGGCCAGCCGTATCATCCTGTCTGTCTTTATGATGCCGGGCATTATGCCGTTGACGGTTATCCCCTTCGGCCCGAGCTCTTTCGCGAGCGTTCTCACGAGGCCAGCCATCGAAATCCTCACGACATTGCTCAGCGCTATGTTGGGTATCGGCTCCTTTATGGCGACGCTTGTGGAGTAGACTATCCTTCCGAAGCCCTTCCGCTCCATAGCCGGAACGAGTGCCCTCGTGAGATAGACCGCAGGATAGAGGAGAAGCTTAACTGCCCCTTCCCAGTCCTCCATGTCCATCTCCATGAAGTAGCCAGGCTTGGGCCCGCCTGTGGAGAAGAAGAATATGTCGGGTTCGCCGATATCTTTAAGTTCCTTCACCGTTCTCTCAAGGTCTTCCCTCCTGGTGAGGTCTGCAACGATGTAGCTCACCTCAACATCGCTCGCGGCCCTGATCTTCTCCTTTGCCCTCTTCAGGTTCTCCTCGCTTCTGGATAGGAGTACTACGTCCGCTCCAGCCTTTGCCAGAACCCTCGCAACGCCGAAGCCTATGCCCTTGCTTGAGGCTGTCGTGAAGGCCAGCTTCCCAGAGAGGTCTATACCAAGCATCCACATCACCAAGAATGGTTTGATTCCAAAGGTAAAAAACTATACCCTAATCTCCTTCCCAACGAATAGAGGCTCCGCAAGCCCAAAGTGCTCCTTGAGATAGGCGTACTCATCTATTCCTGTGCAGTGGCCAGCGTAGAGAGTTCCCACGCCGAGCTCCCTGAGCCCTTCAACGGCATCGTCCAAGAGATGCTCAGGTGCTCCCCTCAGGTGAAAACCGCCGATCAGGGCCTTTATCGGTTTTCTAGTCAGGTCTATCGCATGCCGAGCAATGTTGAGGATTCCGCTGTGCCCGCAGCCCGTTATAACGGCCACGCTGTCTCCAAGATCAAGTATGAGTGCGATGTCATCTTTAACAGGGTCTTTGACTTCTTTTCCGTCTTCAACAAGGTAGCCAACGGCCCTGTCCCATGTTTTTCTCTCAATCTTTCCGGAGGAGATGAAGCCCGGAAGGAACTCGAAGGGCTTCTCGCTCAGGTGGAAGACTGCCCCAAGGCTCTCAAGCTCCTTCCTCGTGAAGGGGATCCCTATCTCCCTCCGCCTCGGCTTTAGGGCTATCCTTCTGGCGAAGATCCCTGGGTGGGCGTAAACGTCGAGCGGTTCGCTCCGAGCTTTGAGCAGCTCGGCTATTCCGCCTGTATGGTCGTAGTGGCCGTGGGTTATGAAGAGGGCATCTATCGAGTCCAGCTCAACCCCAAGTTCCCGTATGTTGTTGAGGAGCACCCTACCGTCCGTGCCAGTATCCACGAGAACCCTGTGGCCGTTGTGCTCAACGAGGGCAGAAAAGCCGTGGTAGCCGATCAGGCCCTTCCTCCAGCCGGCGTGGTTTTCAAATAGGATTGTGACCTTCATACTGCTCACCAAACAGTTTCGTTATCCATCTTGTTCTGAGATTAAAGGAGAGATAACTTCCAGGAAATCAACCTTCTCAAAGTCGCTGTCAAAAGTTGCTATCTTCTCTATTCCATAGGACTTGCAGGTGGCTACTATCATGGCATCGTTGGTCAGCAAACCATATTTCTCCCCGAGCTCGGCAGAGAGCCTTGAGATTTGCCAATCAATTTCAAGAACCCTCAAAAATCCGCTCTTCACGAGCTTCTCAATTGAGTCCCTGACCTTTTCATAAACCCACGTGTACTCATCCAAGTGTTTCTTGAGGTCGTAGACACCTTTCAGCCCATCTCTGATAGCGAGAGTGAACATAACCTTGTAAGCTGTTTCGGAAAATACTATTGGGTTTATAACAAGGGCATGGCCCTCCTCGATGAGGGACTTCACGAGCTTCTTCGCTTTTTCGTCTCCTAGATTCAGCCCAACGAGGACAGAAGAGTCCACGAAGACCTCAGAGCGACTCATAATAGGCCTCCTTAAGCCTTTTGTAGTCTATGTTCTCAACCTTCTCAATGATGAGTGAGTCTAGAAGCTTATCAAGTTCTTCCTCATCTATTATCTTGATAATGACTTTTGAGTGCTCCTTAAGTTTGGGTTTTTTCAGGGGTATCAGGACGCCGTTCTCGTAAACGGCCTCAATAATCTCCATCATTGTTCACCGTTGTTTTTTTGGTCGTGAAGAGATTTAAAGTTTTGTCAGAAAGAAAAGTAGAAGTAGTTAGTGAAGGGCCTCACCAGCCCCATCCGCCTCCTCTGCCGCCTCCCATTCCACCGCCTCTACCACGGCCCATTCCTCTACCCATGCCGCCCATACCGCGTCCCATGCCTGGTCCCATTCCGCCCTCGGGACCGAAGACCGCAGTGGTCAGCTCTCCCCTGAGGAATGCCTCAACGGCCTCCCTGACGGTCATGGTGGCCGGGGCCGAGACCATCTTTATGCCCGCGGCCTGGAGAACTCCCGAGGAGTTGGGGCCGAACTGGCCAGCAATGACAACGTCGGCGCCCTGGTCTATGACGAACTGCGCCGCCGTAACCCCCGCTCCCCTCGGCTGTGAGTAGCCGGGGTTCGGTACCACCTGAACGTTCACTATCTCTCCGTTCTCAACGTCCACGATCGTGAACGTCGGCGTTCTTCCAAAGGCCGGGTTCACCCTGTCGTCGAGCCCTCCGGTAACGGTTGATACGATTATCCTCATGTCCTTCACCTCCATCGGAGTTAGGAAAGCCTAAGTTAAAAGCCTTGTGCATATGCTCATTACACAAGTCTGTTCCAAAATGCTTAAAAAACGTCCCATCAACGTTACCCACGGAGGTGAGCGAATGCTCAAAGTTGAGAACCTTCACGTCTCAGTTGAGGACAAGGAGATTCTAAGGGGCGTAGATCTTGAAGTTAACCCGGGTGAGTTTCATGTAATCATGGGGCCGAACGGCTCAGGAAAGTCAACGCTGGCCCTGACGATAGCGGGTCATCCCAAGTACAGAGTTACCGATGGAAAAATCCTCTTCGAGGGGGAAGACATCACCGAACTCGGTCCCGACGAGAGGGCGAAGAGGGGGATTCTGCTCGCGTTTCAGGTTCCACCCGAGGTCGAAGGAGTTAAGGTCATAGAGTTCCTCCAGCAGGTGCTCGTGGAGCTGAAGGGAATGGACCCCGCTGAGGCCTACGATCTCGTAGTTGAAAAGGCCAAGGAGCTCTGGTTCAAGGAGGAAGACCTTCACCGCTACGTGAACGTTGGCTTCTCCGGTGGTGAGAGGAAGAGGCTTGAGCTACTTCAGGCACTTCTCATCGAGCCGAAGCTTCTCATTTTGGATGAGCCGGACAGTGGCGTTGATGTGGATTCCCTCAGCATAATCAGCAGGAAGATAGAGGAGCTCCACCAGCGCGGGACGGCGATACTCCTCATCACACACTACGGCAGAATCCTCGGCCACCTCGACAGGGAGAAGCTCACGGTTCACGTCATGAAGGACGGCAGGATCGTCAAGACCGGCTCCGGCGAGCTCGTTGACCAGATAGACCGCGAAGGGTTTGCCAGGATATTCGAGGAGGTGGGAGCATGACTGAAACTATAACAATGGCCGATGCAAAGGCCATCATCGAGAACCAGATTGAAGAGCTCGCAAGGAGGAACAAAGAGCCGGAGTGGATGACAAAGATAAGGTACAAGGCGCTGGAAGCCTTTGAGAGGGCACCTCACAAAGACCCTGTCATAAGCGAGGAGCAGCTCCTTCACTTCATAGCCAAACCAGAGGTAAAAGGCCTTCCCGACCATATAGAGAGCCTCGACGACCTCCCGCCAGAGATGAAGGCCCTCCTCGACAGGCTGGGCATAAGCGAGGTGGAGCAGAAGTACATAGCCGGGCTTGCGGTTCAGACGGACACGGGCGTCATATACAACCAGTTCCTGCAGGACTGGGCCAAGAAGGGCCTCATAGTCCTCCCGACGGAGGAGGCCGTTAGAAAATACCCCGACATAGTCAAGCAGCACTTCCTCAAGCTCTTCCGCGCAGACGAGAGCAAGCTTACTGCCTATCATACGGCAGTATGGAACGGCGGAATATTCCTCTACGTGAAGGAAGGCTTGAAGGTTCCCTTCCCGCTGCACCTGTTCTTCCTCATCCAGGAGAGTGCGCTGGCCCAGGCGCCACACATAATCATCATAGCCGAGAGGAACACCGAGTTCCACCTCATCGAGGGCTGTACCGCTCCGATACTCCTCAAGCACTCCCTACATCTCGACATGACTGAGGCCTACTTCCACGAGGGGGCGAAGGCCCAGCTCACAGTCCTCCAGAACTGGCCGGAGTACGTCCACACGAGGCCCATGACGAGAGCAAAGGTAGGGAGGGGCGCGCGCTTCATCAACACGACGGTAACCCTCGGCTCTGGAAAGAGCAACATAGGAGATCCACACTACTGGGTCGAGGAGGGCGGCCACGTCGAGCTGAACGGCATAATCCTCGGCCAGAAGGACTTTTACGTTGACCTCGGCGGCAGGATGTTCCTCCAGGGGCCGGGAGCGAGCGGAATCAACGCTAGCAAGGCAGTCATAATGGACGAGAGCACCGTCGTGACGAGGGGAATCATCGAGGCGGACGCTCCGAAGACGAAGGGACACATAAGCTGTGACGCACTCCTCATGAGCGACAAGGCGGTTATGGAGACCTATCCGGGGCTTATAAGCAGGGTTGACGATGCCGAACTCAGCCACGAGGCGGCGATAGGCAAGATAAGGGAAGAGGAGCTCTTCTACCTTATGAGCCGCGGACTGGACGAGGAGAAGGCAACCCAGCTCATAGTCAAAGGCTTCCTCGATCCGATGCTCAAGGACATCCCGATGGAGTTCCTCGTTGAGATAAGGAAGATAATCGAGCTTGCTGTAAGCGGGGGCATGTGAGCCCCCTTTCGGTGTCTTTTATGTACCGCGAGAAGTACGACAGGATAGCGGGCTTTTACGAGCTACTTGAAAGGCCGCTTGATAGGTTCTTCAATCCACTCAGGGAGAGTGCGGTTTCTCTCGCGGAAGGCAAAACGCTCGAAATAGGCGTTGGAACTGGGAAGACCCTCAGGTACTACCCCCAGGACGTGGAGCTCTACGCCATTGACGGCTCAGAGAAAATGCTCGAGATGGCCAAGAAAAGGGCGAAAGAACTTGGAATGGATGTAAAGTTCAAGGTTGCCGAGGCAGAGAGCCTTCCCTTTCCTGATGACTTCTTCGACACCGTTGTCTCTTCCTTCGTCTTCTGCACCGTTCCAGAGCCGGAAAGGGCCATAGAAGAAATAAAACGAGTCCTCAAGCCCGATGGAATGGCGATTTTCCTTGAACACACCAAGAGTGAGAGCGAGCTGGTGAATTACCTCTTCCTCCTGCCGATGAAGCTCATTCTCAAGCCTCTCCTCGACGACGACCCGCTGAGGGACACCCACAAGCTCGTGAGGAAGCACTTCAAAGTGGAGAAAGAGGAAGCCTACTACAGCGGCGTGGTCAGGCTCATAGTGGCAAAGAACGATAAGGACTAAGCCCGAGCGGAGTTCGGATCCCATGCGGAAGGTTTATTTTTGGGGTTTTGAAATCAAAGATGGTGTGAGAGATGGAGTTGGGACTTCCAGCGGCCTTTATGCTGATCCTAACGCTCACCCTCCCGCTGGCTCTCGCCGAGCCGGTTCAAATGTGGAGATACACCGATCAGTGCGCGGCGTTTTCGGTCTCTTTCAACTCGAAAGGCTACGTTGGGCTAGCCTTTGGCTATGACGCTGAGCTGCTCTCTCCCGAGGGAAAGCTCCTCCTCAAAGCTCCAACAAGGGGCATCGCATATTCTTCGGCCCTTTCTGACAACAACGTCCTCCTGATAGGGACGGAAGGAAGCTGGGTTCAGGCGTTTTCGGAGCCCAAAAAACTGCTCTGGGAAAGGAAGCTAAGGGAAGCTGTTGTGAGCGTCTCCATATCGGCCGATGGGAAAGTCGCCGTCGCGGGGGATGCCGCTGGCTACGTTTACCTTTTCCAGGACGGGGAGCTGAAGTGGGAGAGGAACATTGGGAAATACGTCTGGAGCGTTGTCCTTTCAGGTGAAAGAGTTCTCGCAGGTAGCAATGCTGGAATACATGTATTCAAGCTCGATGGAACACTCCTGTGGAAGAAAGCATTTAATGGAGCCGTTAGGAAGATTGTACCTCTCAAAAACGGCATAGCAGTTCTTGTAGTTCCGCAGGACGAGAGCTGGAGCGAGTTGATTTTTCTCTCGGATAGCGGCTCAGTCATCTGGAAAAGGCACTTCAACGGCTACGTCCGCTCGATTTCAACCGACGGGGAGTACATAGCGGCCGCAGGAATGACGGGGAACGTGACGCTCCTTGACTCTGCCGGAAAGCTCCTCTATTCAACGCCCCTCCTGAGTTATGCCAACGACGTTGCAACGTTTAAAGGCTACACTGTGGTGGCCTACGGAAAGAACGTCGAGCTTATAGCCCCCAACGGGACGGTCGAGTGGTTCGAGAGCTTCAACGGGACTGTTTACCACGTCGGCTTCTCTCCCACGGGCTACTTCGTCGTTGACTACGGCTCCCACGAGATAGACAACTGCTACAGCGTCATAGTGGCCTACTCAGTTGCTCCAACCGCCCAGGGCCAGTCGGAAACCGCGGGAGAGAAAAGCTCAGTAAAACCCGGCTACAGCCCCCTCATCGCTGGTGGAATCCTGGTCGGGATAGCCCTCCTCGGGGTGCTGATATGGCTGCGGAGGAAGCAATAATAGCGAAAAACCTCGTGAAGAGATACGGCGACTTTGAGGCCGTTAGGGGGATAAGCTTCACGGTTAAGCGCGGGGAGGCCTTTGCACTTCTCGGCCCGAACGGGGCCGGAAAGACAACGACAGTGAGAATGCTCACGACTCTCACCAGGATAACCTCTGGAGAGGCCTACGTGAACGGCTACGACGTGAAGAAGGAAGGCCTAATGGTTAGGCGCTCGATAGGCCTTGTCCCCGACATATCCAACCTTTACGAGGAACTTACCGTCGAGGAGAACCTGAAGTTCACCGCAAACCTCTACGACGCTCCAAAGGAGAACGTGGCCAGACTCATTAAGGAGTTCAACCTCCCGGCAAAGAGGAAGTTCGGAAAGCTCAGCTCGGGCTTCAAGAGGAGGGTAACGATAGCGGCAGCGCTGGTTCACGAACCCGAGATACTCTTTCTTGATGAGCCTACAAACGGCCTCGACGTCCACTCCGCCAAGGCCCTGAGGGCGCTCATAAGGGAGCTGAACAAGAGGGGCATGACTATTTTCCTCACAACCCACAATATGGTTGAAGCTGAGACGATACCGCAGAGAGTCGCTATAATGAACAAAGGAAAGATAATCGCCGAGGGGACGCGGACGGAGCTTCCGAAGCTCATTGGGAAGGGGACGAGGATCAGGCTTCAGGTCGAGCCGCTCTCCAACAAGCTCCTCGATGCCCTCTCAGCTTATGGCCCGACCTTCGATGAGGGAGATATCGTGATAACGGTTCCAGATGCCGACGCCTTCATGGCAGAGCTGTGCAAGCTCAGAGAAGAGCTCGGCTTTAAAGTCCTGAAGGTCTCGACAGAGGCGCCGAGCATAGAGGAAGTCTTCATAGAGCTGACGACAGAGGTTCCAAAAGGCGGAGCGTGCGGCTGCGGGGGGTGTCCTCTTTGAAGGTTCTCACGATAGCGAGGAAGGAACTCAAGGAGTACGTCCTCAAGCCGGGCTCAATAAGCTGGGGCGTTGTGTTCCCGATCGTCTTCACGTTAGCGTTCATAGTCCGCTTCGGCGACATAGACCACCTCGCCCCGGGTCTCGTCTCGATCTCGATAGTCTTCGGTACGACTTCATTTGTGGCCTCGTCCATAATCTTCGAGAGGAGGCTCAGAACGTTTGAACGCCTCCTCGTTGCTCCTGTGAGCTACATCGAGATAATCCTTGCCAAGCTCTTAGTCGGCTCCCTCTTCGGCCTCTTTGTGGCTCTAGTAAGCCTCGCTCTGGTGTCACACTTCATGGTCTATCCAGTCTGGAACGTGCCTATGGTTGTTGGCTACGCCTTCCTCGGCGGGCTGGCCTTTTCTGGATTGGCCCTCTACATATCGCTCGTCGTCGAGAACCCGATAAGCGCCATGACCTGGCTGAACCTCCTTAGACTCCCCATGATGTTCACGAGCGGTGCCATAGCTTCCCTCCTCCTCTTTCCACGCTGGTTTTTGATAGCAGGCTACCTGACACCGATGACTTATCTCGTGGAGGGGCTCCGCTTCTCGATGTTGAAGTACACAGAAGTCGTCCATCCCGTTTACTCCGCACTGATCTTGATATTCCTAACACTGCTGTTCACATACCTCTCGATAGAGCGGCTCAAAAACCTGTACTGAACGGCCTGAAAAAGAAGCATGGAAAAGAGAGCTAAGGCCAGAACCAGCGGCCTCTCCTCGGACTTATGAAGCCCCAGAGCATGTAGAGCACCACGAGGGCTATAACATAGGTCGCAGCCACTAGGAAGAGCTTGAAGAGCAGGTAGAGGATCAGGAGCAGGAAGATTAGGTCTATTATTCCGTAGAGTCCAAAACGGCCGAAGAAGCCTCCATAATAGGGTGGATACGGGCCGAATCTTCCACCCCTGCCCATACCCCTTCCGTAACCGCGCGGCATTTTGGGCACCTCAAAAAGTTAAAGGGAAAGGCCTCACCACCAGCCGTAATACCGGCGGAGGGTTCTCCTGCTGGGCATTCCTGTCCACGGGCAGTAGCCGAGCCTCGCTCCCCAGCCTCTTCCTCCTCTGCCCCAACCTCTGCCGAAGCCGCGTCCTCTACCCCATCCGCGGCCCCAGCCTCTGCCCCAACCAGGGCCGAAACCGTAGCCGTAGGCAGGATAAGCCGGGTAGGCTGGGCCGTACGCTGGCGGCACCGGTGCTACCGGAGTTGCAGGGGCCGCTGGAGCGACGGGAGCCTGCGGAGCGGGTGCCGTGAACTGGGCCGCTTCACCGCTCACGACGCTCTTTATGGCCTCCTCCACTGGTGTCCCTGGAGCGACCTGGTAGAGCCTGATACCAGCGGCCTGTATGGCACCGAGTGCGTTCGGGCCGACCTGAGGAGCTATTATTGCCTCAACGCCCTCGTTGATGAGGGTCTGGACTGCCATTGGTCCGGCCCCTCCGCCGGCCATTGCGGCGCTGTTCTGAATGACCTTCTCGCTGACGATGTTCCCGTTCTCGTCAACGTCCGCTATGTAAAATGCCGGTGCCCTCGCGAAGACCGGGGCGACCGTGTCTTCTCTACCTCCACCGTTAGTCGGGACAGCGATCCTCATGCCAACCACCTCCATTCTTTCGTCTATTATTTTGTGCATATGCACAGCATTTAAAGTTTTCGGTGAGCCTAATCCTTATAAAACCCCTACCGAAGGAATTTCAGGTGATGCTCATGGCTGAGAAGAGATGCCTCAAAGTCGCGTTCGGAATGGAAGATGATGAACACCTCATAGATGCACACTACGGTGATTCAGAGTTCTTCGCGATCTACGAAATCTGCGAGGATGGAAGCATAAAACTCCTCGAAAAGAGGCACAACAAGGCTAAAGACATAGAGGAAGAACACGACGAGGGGCACGGCGACCCGAGGAAGTTCAAGGCAGTCGTCAGCCAGCTCCTCGACGTTGACGTTTTAGCAGCTTTCAGGATGGGCCCGAACTTCCTGAGAATCCGGGACAAGACCAACAAGGTGGCATTCTTCACGAGGACGAGGGATCTAAACCTTGCACTCCAGCGGGTCGTGGAGAACTTCGACGACCTCTGGGAGCAGGTGCAGAAAAAGAAGACCGAAAAACCGCCGATAGAGGAGTGAACATGAAGTTCTGGGGCATCTTTCCAAAGGTTGCCCTCCTTTCTTCCATCTATGCGGTTCTGGCGTTTTACCTAGACGAGAGGCTTGGGGTTAGCTTTCTCGCGTTTCCAGTCCTTGGGTTCCTGATGGTATTCCTCGGCCTCTCCCTCTGGTTTCTCTGCTACCTTCAGGTCTCAAGGGCTTACTCGAAGGGGAAACTGCTCACGGAGGGCTGCTACTCAAGGGTGAGGCATCCGATATACTCCATCTGGGGCTTTCTCGTGATTCCGGGATTCTCTCTCCTCTTCGGTGGCTTCATGCTCTTACTTCCTCTCGTTTACTGGGCGGGCGTGCTCGGGTTCATAGGCGAGGAGGAGAAAGCCCTCGAGGAGATGTTCGGCGATGGATGGAGGGAATACGCAGAAAGAACGCCCAGGTTCGTACCGAGGCCTTGAACTCCTTCCGGTTCACCTCTACGTCCTGGCCCACCTTAAGAAAGCCGGAGTGGATTACGCCAAGATGATGGTGAAAATGAGCGAGCTACCCCTTTCTCTCATCGAAGATGCAATAAGAGATCTGATGGAAGCTGGACTGGTGGAGCGAGACTCTGGAAGTGCGATAAAGAGAAGTAAGGCGAGGTTCAAGAAGGCCTTCGAAGTCCACAAGCACCACACCTACTACCGCTTGTCAAGGGAGGGGGAGCTCTTCGTAAGGAGAATCGACGAGAAGTGGCTGAAGGAGTACTTCAACGCGCTCTTTTCCGATGGCTGGAGGGTTGTAAAAGAGCTCTCAAGAAGCGGAAAGTTTGATGGCCTACCAAAGGAGTTCCAGAGAGAAGAAATCCGGGAGGAACTGCTGGTCTACCGCTTTATAACTCCCTTGGGGAGAACCACGCGGTTCTTTAACCTCCTCGTTGAGTTCCTTGAAATCAGAGCTCGATGATACTCCCTCACTTCCACGAACTTCTCAGGGTAGGCTTTCCGAGTCGTTGCTATGACAACGTCCGGGTTCGCTTTCCTGGCCCTTTCAACGAGCCTTCTAGTTTCGGTGACTATCGCGCAGGTTATCGAGAGAAAGGTCTGGGAAACCCGCCAGACCTTGAAGAGTGTTTCCAAATCACCTTCCGCGTGGAGTAGCGTTGAACCCGCTTTAAATTCGCTCCCGCTTGGGAGAAACCGAACGTTTAAGCTGAGGGAGAAGAGAAAGGAGGATAGCCCCTCCGTGAAGGCTGCTATTCCCTCCTTCCTGGAGACTATCTCCATTGTGCCTTTTCCCTCGATTCTCAGGAACTCGCTCGTCTCGTCGAAGTATGGACAGTCCTCCCGAGGTAGATTTCAAACAGTCTCCCCGGGTTCATTTTATCACCCTCAGGGCACTTGCCTTGAACATGGCGTAGAACTTCTCGCCGGGCTTTATGCCGAGCAGCTCTGCGGCGTTCGGCGTTACAACGGCACTGAGGGGAACTCCCTCTGAGGATAGGCTAAGCCAGACGAGGTGGCCGCGCTTCTCCAGTGACTCGATGAGGACTGGCACGACGTTCTGGGCGGAGCATTCCCCTGGTTCCCTCGCTAGTATTATATCCTCTGGCCTAATGGAGAGAGTCACTTTTCCTTCGGCATCGTCGGCGGTATAAAGAATGACGTTTCCAACCCTGACGGCGGTGAGTTCTCCCTCCTTCCCAACGACCTCCCCGCGGAGCAGGTTGGTTCTCACGAAGTCAGCGATGAACTCGTCTGCGGGCCTTGAGAAGACTTCCTCGGGAGTGCCGAACTGAACTATCCTTCCGTCCCTCATGACAGCCACGTGCTTGGCCAGGGCAAAGACGTCCTCGAAGTCGTGGGTGACGTGGAGGACCGTCGTTCCGTACTCGTCTATCACATTCCTAACGAGGGAGCGGAGCTTTTCGCGCGTTTTGGAGTCGAGGGCAGAAAAAGGTTCGTCCATGAGGAGAACTCTTGGTCTGACGACGAGCGCCCTCGCGAGGGCCGTCCTCTGTTGCTCCCCGCCGCTAAGCGTCCCCGGCTTCCTGTGGAGCAGGTGGTCTATGTGGAGCTCCTCCGCTATGTGCCTTACTTCCCTCTCGATCTCAGCCCTTACGAGGCCCTTCTTCCTGAGGCCGAAGGCTATGTTCTCGAAAACCGTCATGTGTGGGAAGAGAACGTAGTCCTGATAGACGATGCTCATTCCTCTCCTCTCAGGCGGCTCCCTCGTTATATCCTTGCCCTCAAGTATGACCCTTCCCTTTAGAAGCGGATAAAAGCCCGCTATGGCCTCAAGAAGGACGGACTTTCCAGCCCCCGTTGGCCCTATTATAGTCAGATAGTCGTTCTCTTCAACGGAGAGCGAAACGTCCCTGAGATGGAAGTCCCCAAGGTCAATACTGAGGTTCTCAACCTCTAACAGAGGCACTTCCACCACCCTCCAGCCTCTCAGTGAGGAGTATCGCGATGAACGACACGACGACGAGGACGATTCCGCTCGTTATTGCCATTCCGATGTTGCCGTAGGAGATATTCAGGTAGAGCGTAACTGGCAGTATCTCAGTGTTCATGTAGCTCCCGCCCGCGAGGATCAGCACCGCGCCGAAGGCACCCATGGAACGCGCGAAGGAGATGACTGTCGAGGCGAGGAGTCCGTTCTTCGCCATCGGGAGCGTTACCTTTCTGAAGGTCTCGAACTCGGAGTAGCCGAGGCTCCTCGCGACGAGCTCGTAGCGCGGGCTTATCCCCTCAAACGTCGTGTAGATGACCCTGACGGCGTAGGGCAGGGCCGTGAAGAACTGGGCGACCACTATGCCGAGCTTGGTGAAGACGACCCTCACCCCGAGGTCGCTCAGGGCCTCACCAACAGGAGTTCTGCCGAAGAGGAGGAGCAAAGCTAAACCGAGGACGAGCTCCGGGAAGGCCATCGGGAGGTCTAAGATGGATTTGACGGCGCTCTTTCCAGGGAAGTTGAAGCGTGAGAGTGCGTATCCTATCGGTACCCCCATGAGGATTACGAGAACGGTCGAGAGCGAGGCCGTGATCAGGGACAGTTTGAGCGAGTAGAGCATCTCCTCCGATTTCAGGGCCTCAAGCACATCGCTGGGCTTCGGCAGGAGGAAGAGTGTCGCTATCGCCGCGAAAAGGAGGAACGTGAAGATGAAGGCCACCGAAATCGTCAAGCTCCTGAAGTTCAGCCCCGCCATGGCCTGAACCCCCACTTCTCCCAGATCTCGGTGTGGTTTGCTATGAACCCGTTGAAGGCTTTAGCAACCTCAAGGTGGCCGTCCTTCTCCGCGCAGACCGTTACCGCCGTGGGAATAGTCTTGATGATGTTCTGCTCCGAAGGTATCTCAACGACCTCGATCTTGCCCTTTGACTGCGCCCAGGTCGTCATGTCCTCCCAGATTATTGCCGCATCCGCCTGACCAGTCGCTATGTAGATGAGCAGCTGGTTCACCGTCGGCGTGAAAGTCACGACGTTCGGCTTCACTTCCTCCCACAGGCCATTCTTTTCGAGGACTTTCCGGGACACCTTCCCTATGGCGGCCGCCTTCGGGTCGCCGAGGACAACCCTGACTCCTGGCTTCGCGAGGTCTTCGAGGGAGTGAATGCCCTTCGGGTTGCCCTTTGGAACCGCTATGACAGGGATGTGGTAGGTGACGTTCTTCACGGTGCCGTTGAGGATGTAGCCCCTCTCGGCCGCCTGCTGGGTGTAGTACCACGCCCCTGGAACGAAGACGTCGCAGCCGCAGGTCGTTTGAAGAATTCCGAAGATCTCGCTGCTCCCGCCGTAGTGGACCTCAACCTTGGCGCCGGTCTCGTTCTCGAACATCCCTATCAGCTCCTCCATTGGCTTCATGAGGCCGGCCCCGGAGCAGACGACGACCGTTTGGCCCGCAAAGGGCTTTTTCTCCGAACTCCCGGGGGCGTTTTCAGAACCGATGCATCCTGCAACGAGGAGGATACCAGCCAAAACCCCGACGAGTAGTAGGATTTTAACGCCTCTCATCGAACCACCGAAGAAGTTTTGGATTTGGAATTTAAACATTTTGGATAAACAAAAATGTTTATAGTAAGTGGAAGTGTTTACCAAGGCCTCAGAGTTTTGGAGTTGAAAATAGAGAAGATACAAGAAAAAGCTTTTAAGCCCTAATTCGTGCATATGCACGGAAATCGAAAAAAGGAACAAATCTGTGGCCTTGTTCGTGATTTCAAACTCTTTTAGTTCTTTTTCAAACCCATCCATTTTTGGTTTCAACTGACCTATGCTACCTATTTTGGAGCATTTTAGTTAGATTAGGCTAACCTAATTCTTGGGTTTTCAAACATCCAAGTATTTCTTTACAAACAGAAAGTTATTTAAGGGAATGTTAGGTTAGCCTACTCTGAAGTTGTTAGGGATACCTAAGCACGATATACGCAATTGTGCATGGGGGTGGTAGAATGAGGCTCAGCGAAGTTGAACCCGGAAGAACCGTAAGGGTCGTGGGCATTAGGGGCGGCCCAAAGGCCCGTCTTCTGACTATGGGCGTGACTCCAGGAGCTGTAGTAAAGGTCGTGAAGAGGGCACCGCTCGGCGACCCGATAGAGGTCGAGGTTCGCGGCTACAAGCTCTCACTTCGGAAGGAAGAGGCGGACTACGTAGAGGTGGAGTGAATGATGCCCCTGGCATTCGTGGAAGAGGGCAGAAGGGCTGTCATAAGGGGAATCGCCGGGGGAAGGGGAGTAATCCACAGGCTGGCGGAGCTCGGACTGTCGCCCGGCACTGAGGTAGTCGTGGTCAGGAACCAAATGGCCGGTCCGATGATGGTAACCGTTAGGGGAACACAGCTCGCCCTCGGAAGGGGGCTGGCGATGAAGATTCAGGTGGAGGTGATAGGATGAGTGAAGTCGTGATCGCCCTGATAGGAAACCCAAACGCGGGTAAAACTACCCTCTTCAACGCATTAACCGGCCTTAGACAGCACGTGGGCAACTGGCCGGGCGTTACCGTCGAGAAGAAGGAGGGAGAGTTTGAATACAAGGAGATGAAGTTCAGGGTCGTTGATCTTCCGGGTGTATACGGCCTAACCGCCTATTCCATTGATGAGAAGATAGCGAGGGACTTCATAGTGAAGGAGAAGCCCAGAGTGGTCGTTGACATCGTCGATGCATCCAACCTTGAGCGCAACCTCTACCTCACGCTCCAGCTCCTCGAGATTGGAGCCAACGTCGTGGTGGCCCTGAACAAGATGGACCTCGCGGAAGAGAAGGGCTACAAAATAGACCCGAAGAAGCTGGAGGAGGCCCTTGGGGTTCCAGTAGTTCCGATGGTCGCCTCTGAAGGAAAGGGAATCGAGGAGCTCAAGGCAAAAATAGTCGAAGCCATCAAGGGAAAGCCGCGCCCCATCGAGTACCCGAACTTTGAAGCCTATATCGAGCGCATCATGAGGGTCATCGAACGGGACGACGAGCTGGTAAGGAATTATAACCCGAGGTGGCTCGCCATAAAACTCCTCGAAGGCGATGACGAGGCCAGGGGGATAGTCGAGAAAAGCAGATTAAGGGACGATATCCTGAGGGAGCTTATAAACGTCTCGGGAGAGCTCCACAAGAAATACGGGGACGTTGAGCTCGCACTGGCGGATGAGCGCTACGGCCTGATAGAGGAGATAGCCAAGCGGGCCATCGTGAAGAAAGAGGATAGGATAACCTTCAGCGACATGCTGGACGAGGTTCTCACCCACAAATACCTCGGAGTCCCAATCTTCATCAGCCTTATGTGGGCCGTCTTCAAGTTCACCTTCGACGTTTCGGCGCCCTTCAGCGATATTATAGACTGGTTCTTCAGCTGGCTCGGGGATGAAGTCGGGGCACACGTTGCGAACGACGCTCTAGCCTCTCTCCTCAGGGACGGCATCATAGGCGGCCTCGGGAGCGTCCTGGTGTTCCTGCCGCCGATAGCGTTCCTGTTCTTAGCGTTCTCGTGGCTGGAGGACAGCGGGTACATGGCGAGGGCCGCCTTTGTCATGGACAGGGTAATGCACCACTTCGGCCTCCATGGAAAGTCCGTGATCCCGATGATAATGGGCTTTGGATGCAACGTCCCGGCAATAATGGCAACGAGAACCCTTGAAGACGAGAAGGACAGAATTCTAACGATACTCGTGAACCCGCTGATGTCTTGTCCAGCGAGGCTGCCGATATACGCCGTCTTCGCCGGAGCGTTCTTCGCCGGGAGGGAAGGAACGGTAATCACCAGCATGTACCTCCTCGGCATAGCGTTCGCCCTCATCATAGCCTGGCTCTTCAGGAAGCTCATATTCAAGGGCGAGCCCTCCTACTTCGTGATGGAGCTCCCACCATACAACAGGCCCAACTGGGGAACCATCTTTGGCACTGCCTGGACGAGGACGGAGAAGTTCCTCAGGAAGGCTGGAACCGTTATCTTCGCAGGCGTCATCGTGGTCTGGCTGCTCTCAGTGACTGGACCCAGTGGATACCTCGGCTCAGAGGCCCTTGAGAACGGAGAACTGCTCGCAAAGTCCTGGGTGGCTTCGCTTGGGCACGCCCTACAGCCGCTCTTCGCGCCGATGGGCTGGGACTGGAAGGCCGCGGTGGCGCTGTTCTTCGGCTTCATAGCCAAGGAGATCGTGGTCGGGACACTTGGAGTACTCTACGGCGTTGGGGATAATGAACAGGCGATCTCACAGGCAATGGCGGCGAGCGGAGCGTTTAACCCTGCAACAGCCTACGCGTTCATGGCATTCTCGCTGATATACGTGCCGTGTCTTGCCACTATAGCCGTCATAAAGCAGGAAGCTGGCTGGAAGTGGGCACTCTTTGCGGTGGCCTACGAGCTGATCTTGGCGTACATAGTGGCCCTGCTCATAGTCGCGGTGGGGGGTGTGTTCCTATGAGCAGAATAAACCTTGGACAGGTGAAATGGCTGACTGGGATCTTCGGCCTCCTCTACCTCATCGGTGGGATAATCGAGGTGCTCGCCTACTTCGGAAAGGAGATCAAGGTCATTGGAGTTCCAACTGGAGACCTCTTCGCTGCCTTCGCCCTCTTCACGATAAGCGCGGTCTATCTAACAGGTCTCAAGAGGGCCGTTGAGGGCGACCTTAGGAGCGTCTCCTACCTCTACGTGGGTGCACTGCTGAGCATTGGCCTTGCACTCATTGCGGTGCTCGTCATGGGGTCAGATGCAATAGAGGCGTACCTGCTTCACAACGAAGACTTCGCTGGCTGGAGCCCACTTGATGACGTGACCACTTACCTCGTCCTTGGGGTGCTTTCAGTAATAGCCTACCTGCCTGTTAAGGATGTTTCAAAGAATCCGATTAAGGTGAGAGCATAGCCTTCCACGCCATGGGGCATCACCGCTTTCTTTTTCTTCTTTTTAAGAACGTTCTCAGACCTCGATGATACTCCCCGTCATCACTCCCACGTACTTCTCGGGATAGGTTTTCCTCACGTAGGCTTTTGCGAAATCTCCGGAGCAGTGGGCAGGCGCTATGAACTCTGCCATCTCTGCTAATCTGTCAAGTGTTCTCCTAGACGGCCCGTGGTAACCCCCGATGACTAGGTGAGCCTTCTCATAGCCTGAAACATCCAGGAGGGCCTTCGTGAGCCTATCAACGCCCGGATGGGAACAGCCGACGATGACGACGAGGCCCGATGATGTCTCCACCCCAAGGGCCTGCTCGAAGTCATCCAGAGGCCCCGAAGTCCAGATGCCCTTGGCGATTTCTCCAGCAGTGAAGACCTCCATCACATCGAAGCCCCATCTAAGGGCCATCGCCCTGTTCCCAGGTGGAGCGTAGAGCCTAAGCCCAGGGTTCAGCTCCCCCACGTAAGGAAGGCCACCGTAGTGGTCGTAGTGCCAGTGGCTCAGGAAAGCAAAGTCAAGGTCGTTGAGGGAAACACCAAGAGCCTTTGAGTTGTGGGCTAGGACGAGAGGGTTCGTGTCTGCGTCGAAGATAAAGCGGTTTCTACCCTCAACGAGGACGCTCCATCCCCAGTCGTTTAGCAAACCCTCAGCTGGAACGTTGTCGTTTAAGATTATCAGCCTCATGGTTGGGAGTTCAAAATAGCTTCTAAATCTTTTTTGCTGTGGGTTAGACTTAAAGCCTTCGTCCCAGGTTTTGATGGGGGGATAAAATGAGCAAGGCCAAAAGCTATCCTTTGGAAGAAATATGCTATCGCCCGATTGGAGTTATTCACAGCCCCTTCAAGGAGCCAAAAGACGTCCCCATACAGGCCTCTGCGGCGAGGGGAATCAGAGGAACCGTTGATGTGTTTCCCGAGTTTGAGGAAGGACTGAAGGACATTGAGGGATTCTCCCACGTAATTTTGATCTACCACTTCCACAGGGCGAGGTTCAAGAGTCTCCTAGTAAGGCCATACATGGACGAGAACTACCATGGCGTGTTCGCCACGAGGGCACCCGCGCGCCCGAATCCCATCGGCATCTCGATAGTGAGACTCGTTGAAAGGCGCGGAAACGTCCTGATAGTTGAGGATGTTGATGTCCTAGATGGAACTCCCCTCCTGGATATAAAGCCCTACGTGCCAGAATTTGACTACAGAGAGGGAGTGAGAACAGGCTGGCTTGAAGAAAACGTTCACAAGCTCCCAGAGGCAAAAGATGATGGGAGGTTCGCAAAATAACTACGGAACCTCCACCACGTACTTCCTGTTCCCCTTCTCAAAGCCCCTGAAGGAGCCGAGCTTGAGGCCGAGGAGCGCCCTTTCAAGGTCTATCACTTTCATCGCCGCGAGGTGAGTAATCCCAGTTCCTTTAACGAGCTCCTGGTGTATCTGGGCAGTTGGGCCGGTCAGGATTACCAGTTCCGCCTTTTTCGCCCGGTCGAGGATCATCTCAAGCGTTCCGTTAACCAGTGCTGAGCCGCTGACAATGACCGCTTCAACCTCGGGGAGGAGAATGTATTCCAGAGCGTCGCTGAGCGTCTCCCTGTCCCAGAGCTTTGGATTCCGCTCGAAAACGAGGGTCTTAACTCCTTTCTCGCGGAGTGCCCTGACAACGGGTGGCATGTTGCCTATCACTGCTACCTCACTGAAGCCTTCAACAAGCTCAACCACGTCAACATCTGGAAGGTCTGAGACGTCGAGGTGGTACTGGGAGACCGCGTTTACCGCCGCTATCCCGAGGGTTCTCTCGATGACGTTCAGGCTGTCGATCCTTTCAATGAAGGCCTCGATGGAAGGCTCACTTATGGAGTTGGTGTACCTCTGAACCTCCTCCGGGAGGGTCATTGCAACGCCTAGGGATTTTCCTTCAGGACCTTCAATTAAGACCCACGTGTAGGGCAGGGCAAAGCCGAAATCTAAAAGCTCAAGCCCGTTTGCAAGATTCAAAGCCTTTTTCTTGATCTCCGAAAGCAGCATTCAATCACCCCTCAAGCCTTATTCCTCTTAGGTCTTCTATACCCAGTGAGGGCACTTTAAACTTCCCCTCAAAAACAACCAACGGGTTCAGCTTCTTTATCTTGGCGAGGCTGTATGGAAGCTCCCCGTTGGGTGTAATGAAGATCACCCTCCTGGCGATTGGCCTAACGTCAGCTTTATCGAGCAGTTCGTTCAGGTGCACCGAGCCGTTTCCAAGGGCGGCAAAGCTCCTTGGGGACAGCCAGAGTTCGTTGTTCACCTCGCCGTAGACCCCCAAGGCCTTGGAGCGGTTCACGAAGTCCACTAACCTTATTCCAGGAAGCCAGTTGCACCGGCAGCCGTAGGAGAGACTCGCCACGAGCCTTATCGGGGTTGACATCGGCTTCCCGTCCATGTAGATGGCCAGAAGCATTGAGACGTTATAGGGTATGCTCACCACTTCCCCGTTTTCATTTATTACCGTAACGAAGTCTCCCCTTCCAAGTCTCTGAGGTCTAACTCCCCTCCACTCGACGGTTCTTCCGAGGTTCAAATCCGGTATTCTCATCGTGTCGTTCGATAGTTTTGAGAGTTCTTCCCACGTGTAGGTTCTGTTGTCATTCAGAACAGCTAGTGTCCAGTTTGACCAGTTTGGAGGATTTCCCAAGGGATAGGTTGAAATTTTTGAATAACTTGGTGTTGAAACATTGCTGGGCGTCTGTTTTTCGGAAGCCCCGATGCACCCGCATGCCATGAGGACGAGCAGAAGGGAGAGGACTTTTTTCATCCAACCACCTCCAGGGGGTATATGAAAAAGCCGCCGTCGGCCTTAAACCGCTTCACTTTCATCCTGTATAACTCCATCAGATTCTCCTCGTTGAGAACTTCAGCCGGTTCTCCGCTCGCTATTATCCCCCCGTCTTTCAGGAGGAAAACCGTATCGCAGAAGGTCAGGGCCTGGTTGGGATCGTGGAGTGAGACCAGCACTGTTCTCTCCTTTGAGAGCTTCCTGATAACGCTGAGAACGAGGTGCTGGTTCCTGAAGTCGAGGAACGAAGTGGGCTCGTCAAAGAGGAAAAGCTCTCCACCCTGCGCGAGCGTTCTGGCTATCATTACGAGCCTTTTCTGGCCTCCACTGAGCTCGCCGAAGGGTCTCTCCGCGAGGTTCTCAAGTCCGAGGGTGCGGAGGGCCTTCATCGCCATCTCTTCGTCCACCTTTCCCGGCCCGCTCAGGGGGTCGATGTGGGGGTTCCTGCCCATCAGCACGGTTTGAAAGACCGTGTACGGAAACGTCAGCGAGAATTCCTGGGGGGAGTAGCTTACGAGCCTCGTACGCTCCCTCAATCTCAACCTGGAAAGCTCAGTACCGTTGAGCGTTATCCTACCGTTCCCATTGAGGATTCCGGCTATGCACTTAAGGAGGGTGCTTTTTCCGGCGCCGTTTGGCCCAAGGAGACAGCCAACGCCCTTTTTAAGCTCAAAGGTAACGTTCCTGAGGACTTCCCTACTGCCGTATGAAAAGCCCAGCCCCTCAACCCTTAGCATAGATCCCCCTCCGCAGGATTATTATGAGGGTCGGGGCGCCTATCAGGGCAGTAACGACTCCCAGGGGAACCTCAAAGGTAGTTACGCTCCTCGCAACGTCGTCACAAACTAGGAGAAGAGACGCCCCAACGAGGGCGCTTGCCGGGACGAGCGTTCTCGTGTCGTGTCCAACACTCAGCCGGGCTACGTGGGGGCTCACGAGTCCAACCCAGCTTATCATCCCAGCCATCGCCGTCGATGCCGAAACACCGAGGGCGGCGAGGGCTATGAAAATCCCCCTGTAGAGCCTCACGTTCACTCCGAGCCCCCTAGCCTCCTCTTCACTAAGGCTGATGACGTTCAGGGGCCAGCGGAGGAGCGTTATCCCAACTATGCTCACAACGAGTGGCACCAGCATAATCCTCACGTCATCCCACCGCAAGCCTGCGAAGCTTCCCAGGAGCCAGAAAACTATCGCGGGCAGTTTGTCGTACGGATCGGCCAGATACTTCGCCATTCCCACGAGGGCGGAGAAGAAAGCCGAGACCGCTATTCCGGCCAGAATTAAGCCGAGGATTCCGTTCCCAACGAGGCGGGAAAGCCGCCACACCACCCCAACGGCAAGCAGGCCGAGGAGGAAGGCCGATATCTGTATGACGTAAGGATCCGCAGAGAGGAGTATCGCCAGAACCGCCCCGAAGGCCGAGCCGCTCGTGACCCCAAGGAGGTTCGGCCCGGCCAGGGGGTTCCTGAAGACGTTCTGGAAGGTTAAACCTGCAAGCGAAAGGGAAGCCCCGACAAGGAGGGAAGTAACCACCCTCGGGAGTCTGACCTGGAGGAGGATGGTTTTATCGAGATCGCTCATCGAGAGCGGATTGAAGAGCATTCTACCCACGAAGGGCGATATCAGAATGATAACCATGAAAAAAAGAAAGATGCCTTTAAGCCCCCTCACGGCATATCACCGGTTATCTCCACCTTATTTGGGTCTATCCCGTACCACTTCTGATAGAAGTCGTCGGCTTTGGCTCTGACATCGAGGTCGCCGAAGAGCTCCGGGTGGAGAACCTTGGCGAGCCAGTAGAGGCCGAGAACCCACTTTGGAGCGGGGTAATCCCAGCTTTCGCCATCGTTCGGCATCGCGTAGACCCTGCCCTCCTTAACGGCCTTTATGCCCTTCCACGCGGGGTCGTTTAGTATTTCTTCCTTAACCTTAGCCGATGGTTTCTTGGGGGAGTAGCTGACGACGATTATCACATCTGGGTTCCACTTCGCGACCTGCTCGACGTTCACTACGTTCCAGCCACCTGGAAGGTTCGAGGAAACGCTTTCCCCACCTGCCATCTCTATTAATCTGTTCTGGAAGTACTCCTTGCCTGGAGCTTTGAACGCCTTATCCTTCATGCTGTACTGAACGAGAAGAACCCTGGGCCTCTCTTTAAGCTTTGATGTCCTGTTTGTGACGAAGTCAACAGCGGAGCGATAATACGAAATTGCCTTCTCTGCTTTTTCCTCCTTTCCAAGAACTTTGCCCACTGTCAGGAGCCCCTTGAGGTATCCATCGACCGTCTCAAGGTTCAGGGCTATAACTGGAATGCCAAGGCTCTCTATTTCCTCGTTTATCTTTTCGCTCCCCCAGTAGGCAGTGAAAACGACGTCCGGGTTCAGGGACTTGACGGTTTCAACGTTCGCATTCCTCGGGTTTCCGACGAAGACCATCCTGTTCTTAACGCCAGGATCCAGAAGCCCGATAAAAGCGTCGTTTATTGCCAGCGGAGTGCTTCCCACGACTTTCTTGCCGTCCTCAACTCCGAGAAAGTATATCATTTGCGTGACCAGTCCGTAGAGTGAGACTATCCTCGCCGGCGGGCTCTTCACCTTAACGGTTCTGTTGGCAAAATCTTTCACTTCCCCATAGCCAGTGTTCTCGCTTTCTCCCGGTGTTTCGGCCTTCACAACCTCTATTTTCACAACGGCCTTGACCCAGCGGTTCCCAGGGGTTACTATCGTCTCGTCCCCGACGAGGACGAGCTTGAGGGGATACACCTTACCGTCCAAGGTGAATTCTATCGGTTCCCCGTTGTACTCGTAGGCGAGGATGGGAATCACGGAGCCGTTGATCGGGTTCCCCTTTTCGTCGTAGGTGTCCAATCCCTTTCCAAATATGAAGCCGTAGTCAGCGGTTATTGAATACCCATCGGCGGCAGTTATTACGTAACGGTAGTTCTTTGATAACCAGCCGAACTTTGAGAGCAAATCCTTCAAAGAAACGCCCTTGTAAGTTCCAATCCTCTTGATGCTCCCCTTCTTTGTTTTCAGGCCGCCCTTTCCAACCGTCTGCGGGAGGCTCTTGAGGTCTGAAAGGGTTAGCGTTTTAACAGAGCCATCGGGCCCAACGAGGGTAAGCGGGACAACGTTGGAGGATGCAGTAGAGGTGGATAACTGGCTTGAGGCTGTCGGAGAAGTGGCTGTTGCTCCGCTTGAGGTTGTTGAGGTGTTCGATGTTGTTTTCGTCCCTATGCACCCGCTGGCCATCACCCCGAAAAGGAGAAGGCTGAGGATGAGAACTGAAACTGCCCTCTTCATTACAGCCACCGGACAAAGATGGGAACCTATTTTTTAAATATTTTGAGTAAACAAAAGTGTTTTTGTTAAATAAAAACATTTAAAACAAATCAGATGTAGTCCCAGACACCCCTTCCCCGATAGTTCCTGACGATCGTCTTAGTCGTAGTGAGGGTCTCGATGGAATAGCCTATGCCCTCCCTTCCGATGCCGCTGTCTTTCATGCCCCCGAAGGGGTAATAACCGATCCCGTGCCGTGGAAACTCGTTTATGAAGACGGCCCCGACTTCAAGCCTCCTCGCGACTTTCCTCGCCCTGGAATCGTCCCCACTGAAAACTGCGGCGTCCAGGCCAAACCTCGATGAGTTGGCAAGCTCAACGGCCTCGTCCTCGTTCGAAACCTTAACCAGGATTGTGAGCGGACCGAAAACATCCTCCTGGAACGCCCTGAGTCCAGGCAGAACTTCCCTGCTGGCCTCCAGGAGAACAGGCCATACGTACGCTCCTTTCCTCTTGAACCCCGTTAGGGGCACCGCTCCCTTCTCCAGGGCATCCCTGTAAACCTCTTCTATTTTTTCAGCGCTCCGCTCGTTTATCAGTGGCCCCATAATGGCGTCCTCGTCTTCAAGCGGGTTCTCGGGCTCTATTTTTGAGAGGGCAGCCACGAGTTCTCTCTTAAGCTGCTCGTATATCCCCTCCTCGGCGATGATTAGCCTTATCGCATCGCACCTCTGGCCGGAGTAGCTCACCATACCTTTGACAAGCTTTTCCACGGTTTCTTCGAGCGGAGCGTCGTCCAGAACCACCGCTGGGTCCTTACCACCGAGTTCCATGTGGTAGAACTTTATACCTCCCATGGATAGGATGTGCTCGCCGACCTCGGTGCTGCCCGTAAACGTGACCGCCCTTATTCTTCTGTCGGCCAGTATGGAGTCCATCAGCGCTCCTGGGACAGTTAGAAGGTGATAGGCGCTTTCAGGAATTCCCGCAAGCTGAAGAACCCTTGACAGGAGTAGGGGAGCGAGGGGATCCTGGGAAGATGGCTTCAGAAGCACGGCGTTTCCGGCAAGTAGGGCCGGAACGATCTTGGCGGTGGAGATAAACAGCGGGTAGTTGTAGGGACTTATTGCGAGCACAACCCCGTAGGGCTCCCTCTTGACTATCCCCTCGCTTCCAAGGCTTTCTGCGCTCCAGTCGCCGGGAATGTAGTCCCCTATCAACCTGCCGAACTCCATCGTCGTCTTCTCAAGTCTCTCGATTGTGGCGGTAACCTCACCGCGGGCGTTTGAAAGCGGCTTGCCGGCGTCGAGCACCAGGGCGGTGACGAAATCGTCGAATGAGTCCCTAATAAGCTCCGCCACCTTTAAAAAAGCCTCCAACCTCTTTTCACCCGGCGTGTCCCTTATCTCATGCCTCCCAGCGGAATATGCCGCCGCCACCGCCCGGTTCGAAAGGGCCATATCGCTCAGGCTTACCCTAGCTATCAGCGAGCCGTCTATCGGGCTTCTTACCTCCGCTGTCTTCCCGGTAAACACCCACTCCCCGTTTACGTACGTTGCGAATTCGGGTATACCCTCGTTCTGCCGGAAGATTCCTTCGAATATTTCCCCCTCGGGGACGAAGGGCTCAACCATATATATCACCATCTGTGATATACAACGGTTGTTTAAATAGTTTGCGCTAACAAAAGTGTTTTTGTTAAACAAAAATGTTTGCCTTTCTTCAAAGGGTGAACTTTGAATAGTTCGTACGGTTGCCTGGTAGAGAATAACGGTGTACTTGTCCTTACGACGTCCTTTTCTGAGCGGGTGGTCACGTTAGCATTGTGGAGAAGGCACCGCGGTATCACCCAATCGGCACTCTTGGTCTGTGCGCCGGATAGGGCTGTTGTATTGAGTAAATCGAAGTAAATCGAGTAATATAAAAATTGAATCCGTTCCTACGCAAATATTCTCTTTCCCTCACTTCACCGCCTTTATCACGACGAAGCTACCCTCACCATAGCCCGGCTTTACCGGCTCGACGGACTTAATCTCATTGAGCCTGTGGAAGAGGGTCTGCACTATCTCGAACTCCCTGAAGCCGACCTTTTTGAGGAGTTCCAACAGTTCCTCAGTCGAGAAGAACCTCGCCTCCTTGTAAAAGACGCTTTCGTTCTTGTGCTCCTCGTAGAACCTCCCTATCGGGCTGTTTCTATCAACGAAGCCGATTATCAATGCCCCACCCGGCTTCAGGACGCGGTAGGCTTCCTTCAAAGCTTTCTCAGGGTCGTCGACGAAGCAGATAGTCGTGACCATCAGAAGGTAGTCCATGCTGTCCTCCTCGAAGGGAAGATTTTCAGCCGTTCCCTCGATGACCTCAATTCCTCTCGTCCTTGCTATCTCGGCCATCGCTTTTGAAGGTTCGACGCCGAGCTTTATGCCGAGAGGAGCCGCGAACCTTCCGGTTCCGACGCCTATCTCAGCTCCCTTTCCTTTCTTGGGTAGAAGTTTCTTAACGGCCTCAAGCTCCGAAAGGTAAGCGTAGCGGTTTCTCTCGAACCAGTTCTCGTACCTGTCGCGGTGTTTCTCAAAGGGCTCTATCTTTGGCATAGACCATCCCGCCCTTTGTTCGTGCTTCCCGTTTATTGCTTTTGTTCTTCACAAGATTTATACGCCTTTAGGCTAACCTAACTCCGGTGGTGGTATGATAGCCTTTGGACCTGTCCCCTCGAGGAGGCTCGGCAGGAGCCTCGGCGTGAACAACATCCCCGACAAGGTATGCACCTACGCCTGCGTTTACTGTCAGATAGGGAAAACTCTCAGAATGGAAATCAAGAGGAGGCCCTTCTACGAGCCCGAACTGATCTTCAGAGAAGTCAAGGAGAAAGTCGAGGAGGCACTCGCGAGGAGCGAGAGGATAGACTACATCACCTTCGTTCCAGATGGAGAGCCCACGCTCGACATAAACCTCGGGAAGGAGGCGGAGCTTTTGAAATCCCTTGAAATCCCCCCGGCTATCCTCACTAACTCCTCGCTCATCTGGAGAGAAGATGTCAGGGAAGACCTTCTGAAGTTTGACTTCGTCTCGCTGAAAGTTGATGCTGTCAGTGAGCCGCTCTGGAGGAGAATTGACAGGCCCCACAAGAGCCTGAGCCTTGAGAAGATCCTTGAGGGCATGCTGGAGTTCAGGAAGGAGTTCAAGGGAAAGATAGTCACCGAGACGATGCTGATAGACGGGATAGACTATGGCAACGAGTTCGAGAAGATAGCGGAATTTCTGAGGGAGCTGAAACCGGATAAAGCCTACATAGCCGTTCCAACGAGACCGCCGGCGGAACCGTGGGTGAAACCTGCGAAGGAAGATGTCATCAACCACGCATATCAGGTCTTCAGCGAAATCCTTGGGGACGAGCGCGTGGAATACCTGATCGGCTACGAGGGGAACGCCTTCGCCTTTACGGGTAACGTTGAGGAGGATCTGCTGAGCATAACCTCAGTCCATCCAATGCGCGAGGACGCCGTTGCGGAGTTTCTGGAGAAGGCAAACGCAGACTGGAGCATTGTTGAGAAGCTCCTGAAAGAGGGGAAGTTGATAGAGCTTGAGTACAACGGGAAGAGGTTCTACATGAGGAGGCTGAAGAGCAGGGAGTAATGAGCGTATGCACAAAGCTTATAACCAATTCGGCTACCCTAATTTCCGGAGGTGAGAGCTTGCAGATAGCGGTGAGCGGTGGAAAAGGCGGAACCGGAAAATCAACGGTCGCGACAAACCTCGCGGTGGCGCTCAGGAAGATTGGGGTCAGGCTGACTCTGGCGGATCTTGACGTCGAGGCACCGAACGACCACATACTTCTGGGAGTTGAGCTTGCCAACGAAGAACCCGTGAACCAGTTCATGCCGCGCTTCGACTACTCGAAGTGCACCAAGTGCAGGAAGTGCGCCGAGGTGTGTGAGGAGCACGCGATAGTGACGCTGAAGGACGGGACGCCCTTTCTCATGCCGACCCTCTGTTCCGGCTGCAGGGCCTGTGAGATAGTCTGTCCTGTACCAGGGGCCATTCAAGAGGCCTTCAGAGTTATAGGCCACACGTACGTTACCCCAACACCCTACGGCTTCACGCTCGTCACGGGGAAGCTCAGGGAGGGAGAGGAGAGGTCAATGCCGCTCGTGGTTGCGGCGAAGAAGAGGGCCGAAGAGGTCAGGGAAGGTCTCCTCATGGTGGACACGGCCGCTGGAACTGGAAACACGGTCTCAAAAGCAGTCGAAGGCTCAAAGCTCCTCATAGCGGTAACAGAACCCACTCCCCTCGGCATACACGACACGGAGCTTATCCTACAGCTCGGGAAGCTGATGAAGATCCCGACTTGGGTTGTGGTGAACAGGTCTGACCTCGGAGACGTTGGTAAGGTCAGGGAGCTGGCGGAGAAGTACGGCGCCGAAATCGTGGCTGAGATCCCCTACAGCGAGAACATAGTCAAAAGTTACGTCGAGGGAAAACCCATAGCCCTGACGGACTATCCCGAGGCAGAGATATTCAAAGGCCTCGCCGAAAGGGTTGCCGAGTTCCTTGGAGGTGGTGCGTGATGCAGGTGGCGATAGCGAGCGGTAAGGGCGGCGTTGGAAAGAGCACGATAACGGCCTCGCTCCTCTACCTTCTGAAGGACGATTACTCGTTTGTGGCAGTTGACGCCGACGCTGAGGCCCCGAACCTTGGTTTGCTCCTCGGCGTGACCGAGTGGGAAGAGGAGAGGGAGCATATAGGTGCCAAGATAGCCAGGATAAACACAGAGAGCTGCGTAAGGTGCGGAATCTGCTACGAGCGCTGTCCCTACGGGTGCATCTACATCGATGACGAAGGCAACTACGTCGTGAACGAGCTCACCTGCGAGGGCTGCAACGTCTGTGGCCTGGTCTGCCCGGTGGCCGGAACCATAACCCTTGAGGAAGTCCGCTCAGGGGTAATCAGGAAGGCGACAACCAAGTACGGCTTCCCGCTCATCTCGGCCCAGCTCGACGTCGGAAGGCCCGAGAGCGGAAAGCTCGTCACGGAGGAGAAGGAGTGGGCCGCGAAGCTGATGAAGGAGCTCAACCTCGAGCACATGATAGTTGATTCGGCCGCTGGAATAGGCTGTCAGGTGATAGCGAGCCTCGGTGGGGCAGACGTTGCCATACTCATAGCAGAGCCTACCCCGGCTTCGCTCAGCGACGTTCAGAGGGCCTACAAGGTCGTCCAGCACTTCAGGGAGCCGGCCTACCTCATCATCAACAAAGCCGACATCAACCCCGGCTTCACTGGCCTTGAGGAGTGGGCTGAGAAAGAAGGAATACCGATACTGGGAAGAATACCCTACGACAGAGCCGTTCCAGAGAGCATGAGCATGCTGAAGCCCGTTGTCGAGGCCTTCCCAGAGGCCAAGGCTTCAAAGGCCATAGTTGAGATTGCCGAGGTTATAAAGAGGGAAATCCTCGGCTGAATACTTCCGCTTCCCTCTTTTTACCCGGTAGTTCAGAACTTCTCCTCGCATTCGCATGGGTTCTTGCCGCAGTATGGACAGACTCCAGGATATTTCTTCTTCGCGGCCTCTTCGAGATCTATCCCAAGCAGGTTGGCGAGGCTGGCGAGCCAGGCGAGAACGTCTGCAAACTCCTCTTCCATTGCTTCCTTGTCTCTCTTCCTTATCGCCTCGCTCAGCTCACCGACTTCTTCAACGAACCAGAGGAAAGTCCTCTCAATGCCTCTCTTCGAGTCCTTGTGAAAGTAGATATCGCGTATCATCCCCTGGAACTCGCGTATCTCCATCTTCACCACCTGGCGGCATCTCATCAGCGGCCTTAAAAACCAAACGGGTGCAACATTTCGACACAAATCGAAGCGGAAAGATTTTTATACTTCGGAGGGCACTATTCTATGCAGTAAACCGGGGTGATGTGCATGCATGAACTTGTAGAGTTCGCCGTTGAAAAGGCCCTCGAACTGGGGGCGGACTACGCCGAAGCGCGTTTTGAAGAAAAGAATGGTACTGAGCTAGTAATGAAGAACGGTAACGCGGAGGGCCTCGGGATTCTCGCGGACAGGGGCATAGGGATAAGGGTTCTCGTTGACGGCGGCATGGGCTTTGCATCAACCAACGTCCTGACGAAGGAGAGCGTTGCAGAGGCCGTGAAAAAGGCCGTGAAGCTGGCAAAAGCCGCCTCGAAGGTGAGGAACGAACCTATACGCTTCTCCGAGGAGGACTTCCACGAGGTCTATTACGAAGTCAAGATGAGGAAGGACTTCCGGGACATACCGCCGGAGGAGAAGCTTGAACTCCTCAAGAAGGTCGAGGAGGAGGTAAAGGGAACGGGTGTGAACGTGCCGATGCGCTTCCTTCGCTACTCCGACTGGATGTGGCACAAGATAATAGCCCACAGCGACGGTGGTTTCGTTGAGAGCTACATCCCGAGAGTGTCTCTCACCTACAACCTCGTGGTCTTTGAGAACGGCCAGATGGAGCAGGCGCCCTTCGTTCAGAGGGCTTTCTCCGGCGGTCTTGAGCTCTTAGAGAAGGACGAACCCTGGAAGTGGGCCGTTAAGGACGTAATGGCCCTTAAGAGGCTCATTTACGAGGGACAGAAGCCGCCCGAGGGGAAGGTTGACCTCGTGATAAGCCCCGAGGTGGCTGGCATAGCAGTCCACGAGAGCGTTGGACATCCCTACGAAGCAGATAGGATTTTCGGAAGGGAAGCGGCGCAGGCGGGGGAGAGCTTCGTTAAACCAGACATGCTCGGGGAGAGAATCGGCAGCGACGTCGTTACAGTCATAGAAGACCCAACTATCCCGAACAGCTGGGGATTCTACCTCTACGACGACGAGGGCGTTAAGGCCCGCCCGAGGTACCTCATAAGGAACGGAATCATAAACGAGTTCCTCACCAACAGGGAGTACGCCTACAAGCTCGGCCAGCGCTCAAACGCCTCAGCCAGGGCGATCAACTACAACCGCGAGCCGATAGTTAGGATGGCGAACACCTACCTGGCTCCGGGCGATCACTCCTTCGAGGAGCTGATTGAAGACATCAAGCTCGGTGTTTACATGGTGAGCTTCAACGAGTGGAACATAGACGACAGGCGCTACCAGCAGAGGTACATCGGAAGGGAGGCCTACCTCATCGAGAACGGTGAGATAAAGCACCCGGTCAGGAGACCCATCCTTGAGATAACGACGAGGGCACTGTGGAGCAGCGTTGACGCCGTAGGAAAGGAAGTTGAGTTCTACCCGGGAACCTGCGGCAAGGGCGAGCCCGGACAGGGAGTTCCCGTCTGGATGGGCGGAGCGCACGCGAGACTGCGGGATATTCCGTTGAGGAGGCCGTGAGGTGGTGAAGATGTTCGACGTTAACGAGTTCATCCTTAAGAGGGCGAAGGAGCTCGGCTTCGGCGACGTCGTTGTCCTGAGCTACGAGACCAACAGGAGACAGGTTCGCTTTGCCAACAATGAGATAACCGTCGCGAAGAACTGGCACGAGAGGAAGATCGAGCTCTTCGTCGAAAAGGAGAAGAGGGTAGCGAGCACTACCATAACCGACCTGAGCAATGAGAACATAGAGAGGATTCTGAAAACGCTCCTTTCAAACATAAGGGGCATGTCTCCAAAGGAGGACTACTACGGCATAGCCGAGGGGCCCTTCGAGTACAAGGATATTCCAGAGACCTTTGACAGGGCGATAGTCGAGCTCGATGAACCGAACGAGTACGTTGAGAGGGCAATAAACGCGGCCCTTGAGGAAGGGGCGAAGAGAGTTGCTGGAGTCCTCTACACAGACCACAACAAGCTCTACCTGACCACGAGCAACGGAGTGGAAGCTTTCGACGAGGGAACGGGGATAGAAATAAGCGTCAGGGCCTTCATAGGCGACCTCGAGAGCGGCCACGGGACGAACTCCGTGAGGGTGCTCAAGAAGTTCGACCCCGAGAGCGCCGGAAGGAAGGCGGGAGAGATAGCAAGGTTGGCCAGAAACCCGGAGCAGGGGCCGGAAGGGAAGTTCGACGTCATATTCGACCCGCTGGCCTTCGCCAACCTGCTCAGCTACATGAGCTTCATGACCTCCGCCTATGCCGCCGAAGCTGGCTTTTCCTTCCTCGTCAACAAGCTCGGGCAGAAGGTCGCCGCTGACGGAGTAACCATCAAGGACATCGGGAACCTGCCCAACGGCTACGGCACGAGGAAGTTCGACGACGAGGGTGTTCCAACGAGGGAAACGACCATAATCGAGAACGGAACCTTCAGGACGTTCCTCCTCAACACGAGCCTCGCCAGGAAGTACGGGACTGAAACAACCGCCAACGCCGGCCTGGTGATGCCGCACGCCTGGAACATCGTCCTCGAACCTGGAGACTACTCAAAAGAGGAGCTCTTCAGCGAGGTGAAGAAGGGCATCTACATCACCAACGTCTGGTACACGCGCTTCCAGAACTACGTTGCTGGCGACTTCTCAACGATCCCGAGAGACGGCATCTTTCTCGTTGAGAACGGCGAGCTGAAGCCGATAAGGAACATTCGCGTAAGCGATAACCTCCAGAGGATCCTCGAAAACATCGTAGCCCTCGGAAAAGAGCTCTACCACATCCACTGGTGGGAGGTAAACACGCCAGTATCGACGCCCTACGTGCTCGTCAAGGATGTGGGCATAACGAGGGCGACGAAGTGAGGCTTTTCATTTTTCTTTGTTTTTCGGTAAGACTTAAAATCGCAAGAACAGCGTGTCTCAAGTGATGACCCATGAAGCGGATAAAGTTCAGGTTTCTCAATTCTTCGGATGTGTTTTCGGACTTTAAATGGTTTATAGAGGCAATTGAGTGGGCATACGGGGACACGCACTTCATGGTCGGTGACGAAATCATAAAGCTCGTGGAATTGAAGTTCAAAGAAGAAGTTAACCCCCAAGATGTCATAAATCGAATGAGGAACCTTCCTTATGTAGAGGACGTCAAGCTGATACCCCTAAAAAACGGCCATTACTACCTGTACACACGTGCAAAGCTCCCAAGACACCCTAACGCAGAAGAAGCCTTCGACATACTTGACCTCCAGAAAAGAGGCTTTTTAATATTTGAGAAGGGCACGATGACTCGCGAGGAGAGCTTTCTCTACGTCGTGTGTGAGGAGAACCTGGTCCCTGAAGTTATATCGGCCATTAAGAGAACCTACAATGCGGAGGTCGCTAGCATAGAAGATTACACGCCAAATGAGAGCATATTCTCAAAGCTCACAGAAAAACAACTAAAGACCCTTCTGGTGGCATACAAAAGCGGCTACTTTGATAGTCCTAAGCGCGTGACGCTTAGGGACCTCTCCCAGATGCTCGGCCTAAGTCCATCAACCGTGAAGGAGCACCTTAGGAAGGGTTTGAAGAAGGTTCTGGAAGGGGTTATTGAGTAGGCGGGAGCCTATGAAAGGGGCTTATTCTGGGGGCAGTTGGAGTTAGGGAGATTGTTTAGGCAGGTTGTAATTTGCCTGTCTAGTCAACATTTTGATTTCAGAATCTCTCTATAGAATTCCAGGGGTTTGAGGATTTTAACCTCGTGATTCCCGAGTTTTACAGCCTTTTCTTCATTTCGAAGGCTCAGGAGGTCGTCATCCCAGGTAAGGATGTAACCTGCTCCCGCTTCATAAGATATCTCCAGCCACTTATTGTCGTCCGGATCCCTGCAGAGGTTAAAGCTAGTGGATGGAGAGACAATTTCGGAGCCCCTCAAGAAGTGGGCTAAAGTCTCTTCCCAGCCTGGAGAAATCTTTCCTTTTTCGGCTAAAAGTCCAATTTTTAGGGTAAGCTCGTCGAGAGCATCCTCACTCGTGAAGTTGATGAGCCGCTCTCCATCCAGGGCCTTGATTAGAAGTGCCGATAAACCCTCGGGCTTTATCAGGGCCGCCAGCACGACGTTCGTGTCGAGGACGACTTTCATCCCTCTGCACCCGTAAGCCTCTTGGTCTCCTCATTTATCTCCCTGAGAGCCTTTAGGACTTCGGACCCCTCTTCCTCGAACTCCCCACGTTTAAGCTTCTCCCATGCCTCTTCCGCTTCTCTTTTAAGATCTTCTAGAGTGAGCTTCTTTGCCCTTTTCCGCGCTTTTTCCATCATTATCTGTCCCAGTGCCATCGTGACGGCGAACTTTATGAAGTCAGAGCGGCTTCTGAACTCTTTCTCCCTCACGAGCTCATCAATCTTTTCGACAACATATCCGGGAAGCCTCACGGAGATTGGGTGGTCTGTCCCAGTCTCTCCCATTTTCTTCACCAACTACAAATGGAATACAAATGTATTTAAAAATTGCCCTTTTGGTCATCCCACACATGTGCGGGGGTAACTATAACTACTTCAAAGCCCTATTTTGAATTGGTGAAAGCATGCCTGTAATTGAGGTTAAGAATATTAGAAAGTACTACGGCGATGTTAGGGGTGTGGAAAACTTAAGCTTCGAGGTCGAGGAGGGCGAAATCTACGGCTTTCTCGGTCCGAACGGGGCTGGAAAGACGACCACCGTCAAAATCCTCGTCAAGATAATCAGGGACTATGAAGGAACGGCCAAAGTTCTCGGAAAAGACCTGCGCGAGTGGGGCAAGGACTACTACAACAGAATCGGTGTCTCATTCGAGTTTCCAGCGGTTTACTCCCGCTTGACTGCCCTCGAAAACCTCGAGTTCTTCGCGAGCTTCTACAAGAAGCACCTCGACCCGATGGAAGTCCTCAAAATGGTCGGGCTCGACAAGGAGGCTGATCAGCTCGTTGCTGGCTTCTCGAAGGGCATGAGGAAGAAACTCGACATCGCGAGGGCCCTTCTCCCCGACCCCGACATACTCTTCCTCGACGAGCCGCTTGAGGGCCTCGACCCAGCGAGTGCGAGAAAGTTCAAAGACCTATTCCTCGAGATGAGGGAAAGCGGGAAGACGATTTTTCTCACCACCCACAACATGTACGTGGCCGATGAGCTTTGCGACAGGGTTGCCTTCATCGTCGACGGCTCCGTAAGGCTGGTTGATAACCCAGGCGAGCTCAAGGTCAAGATGGGGAAGAGGCTCGTGAAGGTCGAGTACGTTGAGAACGGGAGCGTTAAGACCGCGGAGTTCCCGCTTGAGGGCATCGGCCAGAACGAGGAGTTCCTGAATATCCTGAGGAACCACGAGATAAGGCGGATCAACACGGAGGAGCCGACCTTGGAGGAGATATTCCTCAAGGTGACGGGGAGGCGGCTCGTATGATGAAGAACCTGCTGAAGACAAGCGTAATCGTCGGGTTCAGGAGCTTCGTCTACCCGATATACATGCTGATAGGTTTGGCCTACGGCCTGATGCTCTTGGCGTTTCCAGAGCAGTACCTCCCGACGATGGTGCCTATATTCTTACTATTCGAGCCGGGCTTAGTGGGCTTCATGTTCGTTGGAACGGAGATATTCGCTGAGAAGAAAGACGGGGCAATAAGCGCCCTGGCAGTGACGCCGATAGAGTGGAGGAGCTACATTCTGGCAAAAACGATCATAATGAGCGTTCTCTCGGTGATTGGTGCCATTCTCATAATGGCCGTGGGAACGCGCTCCCTCGACGGGCTTCCCTACGTCATCGCGGGGGTCTTCCTGTGCTCCGCGGTTTACACCCTTCTCGGGATAGCTATATCTGCAAAATACCGCGACCTGGACGACTACTTCATCCCGATAATGGCAGTTCTGGTGGTCTCGCTCCTGCCCTTCGCCCACTACCACGGCTACCTGACGCACCCGCTCTGGAAAGTCCTCTACCTTGTACCAAGCTACCCGGCGCTCTACTTCTTCAAGGCGCCGTTCGTGGAGGTTTCAAGTGACACCTTAGCGCTTTCGGGAGTGGCTCTGCTTCTCTGGTCGGCTGTGGCCTATTACGCGGCTAAAATCCAGTTTTACAAGTACGCCGTGGAGGGGTTGAGATGAGCTTTGTGAGGAAGTTTGGGACAATTTACAGAACCGACCTCAAGCTCCTGAGGAGGGACCCGATGCTTCTGTACAGCGTTGCCATGACGCTCGTCCTCCTCCTCATCGTCCGCTACTTCAAAGACCGCATCGGGGTCTATTATTCCCTCCTGGCCCTCCTGGGCCTGATATTCATACCAATGATATTCGGCATGTTGCCAGGTTTTATGATGGCCGACGAGAAGGAGGACAAGACGATACAGGCACTTAAGGTGATTCCAATATCCAGCGAGGCCTTCCTGGCATACAGGCTGACCTGGGCCTCGATAGTAACTGCCCTCCTGACTGCCGCTGCACCATACATCCTCGACATTGAGATTCCTCAAAAAGGTATTCTAGCTTTGATTGCACTCTTCCTGCTCGAAGTCTGGATTTACGGGCTGTTAATTACGGTGTTCTCGGAATCGAGGATGCAGGCTTTGACGGTGAGCAAAGTCCTCGGCTGGCTCCTAATGCTTCCGCCGGTGATAAAGCTCGTCGTCGTGTGGCGGAACCTCTCAACGGACTGGAGCAGGTTCACGGCGTTCCTTCCAACTTACTGGCTCTACAAAGTCTTCGAGGGAATACCTACCAACGACTACAGCGACTTTCCAATAGCCCTCGCCGTCCATCTGGCATGGCTGGTACCCCTGGTGTTGCTGTTCAGGAGAAGGGTGCTTTGAGGGTATTATTTCCCCATGAACTTCAAACTGACTGCATGAACTTGCGAAACTTTTATCTCTTTCAGAATAGATAATAAAATACGGAGTGAGCATTCGTGATAGAGGTTGTAAACTTAATTACACGGCTCGCAACGTGGGGACTGGCCACGTATAAGTGGGCCAGGAACAAGAAATCCGAGATGCTGTTCCTGAGCATAGCCCTGTGGTTCGACTTCTTGGGGGCAATAAGTCAGAAGCGCATTCTTGAGGCTCTTGGATGGGTTCCCAAAATCGAAGCCCTGCCCGTTGTAATGTCACTCATGGCCGTCGTAGAGGGGATGTTTTTCTTATTGGCTTCGCTGTCGTTTCTTGGTGTCCTGAGGAAATTTTTTGGACAACTCATTCTTCTTCTAGTCTCCACGAGTGGCATAACTTACGTCGTGCTCGCTACCCTCGCTGGACTTGGGGATTTTTACATAATGGCTTATCCCCTAGTGCTTCTTGGTGTGTCGCTCATATTCCTAGGCTATGTACTTTTCAAGGAGAGCATCTGGAAGGAGAGCACTGCAGTTCTCTTTCCTGCCGGGGCGATTTTATTGGGGGTTATAAACGTAACCTTTCCAGTCACACACGAAATCAAGACGGTTTCCGGCTACCTCTACGGTGCCGGTGCCCTTGCCAGGTTTATGATGCTCGTTGGAATAACAACGTACTCTTTCCTCACGATAAATCCACCAGAAATGCCGATAATCAAAATTCCGCGGGGAGCTTTTTACACGACCAGCAAAGATACCGTAGAACGCCTTATTAGAACTATGCAGGAAACAGGAAACGGTGTTTTAATAACCAGAGACCCTCCAAAAGATCTCAGGCCTTTGTTTCAGGTCTTTTGGGTCACGAAGGCAGCCAAAGGTCAGGTGTCCGATAACATCATAGCCGTTTCTCCAACGGATATTGGAATCCTAGTTGATATAGTGAAGAAATACTTAGATAGCGGCCACTCGCTTGTTGTGCTCGACGGCTTCGAGTATCTCGTCCTAGAGAACGGCTTTGAGAGCACCCTGAAGTTCCTCCTCTCGCTTAAGGACTTCGCTATATCCCAGGGTGGAACTCTCGTGCTGTTGTTAGAACCACGGGCGTTCTCGGAGAAGCAGCTGAAAATAATTCAGAGGGAGTTTGAAGAGTTCGAGTTCTGAGCTCTTTTTCTCACTTCCACCCACGTCGAATGGTATGCTGAAGCGTTCCCGTATTCCTCGGCCGTCTCGTCCGTAGTAAGGAAGTTTGCATTCCACCCGAGGAGCCTAACCCAGAAGGCCTTGTAGAGGAGGACGACACCCCTCGGCAGATCCTCTGTGAGCTTCACGGTGGTCTTTATCCTCCCCCTGTCGTTGAAGACCTCAACATCATCGCCGTCCTTTATTCCCCTCTTCTCCGCGTCGGCCGGGTTCATGTAGAGATTGGGGTCAATCATCCCGTGGGTGTTGTGGTACTGGCTCGTTATCGTCATGCGGTAGGTAGGCGTTAGGAGCTTCAGCGGATACTTGCCTTCCCGCTTTCTGTACTCGGGGAACGGAGAGAGACCGCGCTCGACGGCTCGCTGGGAGTAGAACTCTATCTTTCCGCTCGGCGTTTTCCATCTGCGCGGCTTTTCAGGAACTCTAATGAAACCCTTTCTCTTCAGCTCCCCCCAGCTCAGGCCGTTTAGTTCGAGGATTTTTCTTATCACTTCCTCATCGCTCTCGTGTAGGTGGGGGTTTTGGATGCCGAGGGCCTTCGCGAGAAGCCTCGTAACCTCACTGTTGGACTTTCCGTAGAGCCTCGCAACCGGCTCGTTCAGGGCAACGTAGCGGTGGTAGTAGCTGTCGGCTATGTCAAGCCGCTCGAAAAACGTGTTGGCAGGTAAAACAACATCGGAGTATAGGGCTGTGTCCGTGAGGAAGATGTCGTGGGTAACCACAAAAACGTCGCTTTCCTTAAGGGCCTTCCTGAGCCTCCTCTGGTTTGGCAGGCTCGCGAGGGGATTCGAGTTGTAGATGTAGAGGAACTTTATCTCGCCCTTCTCGATATACTCAGCCAGCTTCACCTGGGCAATCCTTTTGGCGGGTTTAGTCCTTAGGAAAGCACCCTCAGCGTAGGACTTGTCTATCGTCTTCATGTCGTAGATGAAGCCAAAGGGGTGGCCGACGAGCGCGGGAAGGATGGCTATCGCCCTTACAGCTTCACCGCCCGAGAGGGAGCGCTGGAAGCCGTAGCCCATGTGGATTACTCCCCTCTTCTCGGAGAAACCGAAGGCAAAGTCCTCAATCTCCTCACGTGAGAGCCCCGTCTCTTTAACTACATAATCAAGCGATAACGTTTTTACATAATTCTTGAATTCTTCAAAGCCGTAGACGTTCTCCCTCACAAAGTCTCTGTCATAGAGTTCGTTCTCGATTATCAGCTTCGCAACGCCCAGAGCGAAGAGGACATCGGTTTCGGGCCTTATTTGGAAGAACCTGTGGGAGCGCTTGGCGGTTTCGGTTCTCACCACGTCAACCGTCCAAGTCTCAAGGCCGTAGCGCTTTGCAAGCATGAAGCCGTGGAGGTTCGTCCAGAATGGGTTGACGCCCCAGTAAACTATTAGCCTCTGCTTCTTCAGCTCTTCAGGGTCAAGACCTATCGCGGTTCCGTAAACGTCCTTCAAAGCTTCCTGCCCGGCCCGGTCGCATATGCCGTAGTCGAGCATTGCAGTGTTGAGGTAGTGAAAGAGTCTCAGTGGAAAGGCGTAGTTTACAACGCCCCTGTCGCCGGCGTACTGGTAGACGAGAACGCTCTCGCTTCCATACTCCTCTATCGTTTCCTTGAGCTTGTTAGCTACGAAGTTTATTGCCTCGTCCCAGCTTGCTTCTCTGAACTCCCCGCTCCCCCTCTCCCCTGTGCGTATCAGGGGAGCCTTCAGCCTGTCGGGCGAGTGGAACCACTTCGGCAGGAGAGCGCCCTTAGGACAGAGGAAGCCGGCCGTTATCAGGTGCTCGGGGTTTCCCCTCACTGACAGTTTTCCATCCTTGAATTCGCTCAATATCGAGCAGGTATCGTAGCAGTCTCTCATGCAGACGCTGAACGGCATTATCCAAACACCCCCAGTGCAGGCCCAATCGTTATCCCCATGCTCAGAAGGCCACCCAGTATAAGGGCCGGAACTGTTCGCTTTTTCTCGATGCCGAACAGATAAGCCGCTAGGGCCCCTGTCCACACACCTGTTCCAGGCAAGGGGACTGCAACGAAAACAGTGAGACCTATGAAACCCCACTTCTCAACGTAGGGGTGGGCCTTCTTCCTTACCCGCTCGACGTAATAGATGTAGAGGCGAGCAAGCTTCCTCAATGGAGTTCTCTCAAGCCAGAGCATAAGCCTGTCTATTAAGGGCAGGACAGCAGGGAGGAGAATTGAGAGAAGCAGAACTCCAAGGGCAGCCGCCAGGAGAGTTCCCCATAGGGGGTATCCCCTCCCAATGCCGTAGACTATGGCGTAGCGTCCCTCAAAAGTCGGAATCAGCGAGAGCAGGAAGACCTCAGCGAACCAGTTCAACGTCAAACACCTCCAGTCCAAGCAGTTTAACGGTTTTTTGATATACTGGAAGCCATGAATCTCTGGTTAAGTCCACGAGGAGATATGCCCAGGAACCCAGCAGAAGGCTGAACAGGACATCCCCAAGCCAGTGGACGTGGAGCAGAAGCCTCGTAAGGGCGATTCCAACGGCGTAGGCCCACCAGAGCGGGGCATACCTCGGAGAGCGTTCCTGAAGATAGGAAGCGAGAACTGAGGCCCTCGCGGTATGGCCAGAGGGGAAGGCGAAGTAGTCAACGTTTTTGAGTGCCATGAGGAAAGGCAACGAGACCTCAGCCTCGTTTGGTCTCGGAGTTTGAAACGTCGACTTTAAAATGGCAACTATACCAAGGGTAATGATGCCGGATAGAACTAACCTAACCGTAGGATAACTTAAATGCCCGGTTTTCCTAACATCTAACGCGGCAAAGAACAGGACTACAATCAGGAAAGCCGCCATTCCCGCTGTTTCCGTTAGGAGAACAATTGGAAAGCTGCTTGTATGTGGAAGAGTAGAATCTACGCGGGTGTTTATTTCATCCATGTATCCCGCGACCTGTAGAAAGAAAATCATCAAGAGGAGTCCGCTGAGTACGTAGAATAGCAATTCTCTATTTTCCATACCAGCCACCAACCTAAATCAAGCCCTCTGCGTAGAGCTGGTGATAGGCCTTCAGGAGCGCCCCCTGAACCCTCTTCGGTCCGAAAGTCCTCACAGCCCTTCCAAGCCCCTCGTTGTAAATCCTGCGCAGTATGAAGTCAGTCTCCCTGTTGAGGTTCAGCTTTTCCTGGTTTTCGAGGTAGAGGCGCGCTATCTCCTCAGGTTCGCGGTAGTTTAACCCCTTAAGCCACTTGAGCGGGATTCCGTCCTCGAAGCGCTTAACCACCTCAAAGCCTATTATGGTAACTTCATCGTCACCGTGAAGCTCTCCGTATATTTTTGAAAGCTCACGGAGGAGCTCTTTAACGTCCGAAAAACCGTCCAGTTTGGCGTCTTCGTTCGTGAGCTCCCTGACTTTCTTCTTTTCCACTTTGGTTATCCTGACCTTGGCAACGGCGGTGTCGCTCGGCGTTATGACCAGGTAGACCTCGCTCCCCGGCTTCGCCTCGTAGTCGCCGTAGCGGATCGTGGTGACCTTATCGCCCCGCAGTATGCGGGATTTATAGGCCGAGTCAATCAGCATGAACTTCCGTATCTGAACGGGCTTTCTCCTCATTGTTTAACCCCCTGATTATCTTGAGCAGATCTTCAAGCCTCTCGATTGTGAAATCGGCGTACTCGACGTACTCCATCTCCCTGTCTCTGTATTTACCGTACCTGAACCATACAGTCGTCATCCCGACGTTTTTGGCACCGTAAATGTCCGAGTAGAGACGGTCTCCAACCATAACGGCTTCTTCAGGCTTTACATCGAGCTTTCTGAGGGCCTTCAGGAATATCTTCGGGTGGGGTTTCTTAACCCCGAGGTAGTCGGAGATGAAGACATCGTCGAAGTACTCATCCAGCTCAAGCCGGAGTATCTTCTCCCACTGTTTTATCGGGTCTCCATCGGTCACGACCGCCACCTTATAGCCCTCACGTTTAAGCTCGAGCAGAACCCTCCTGGCGTTCTTCACGCTCCTTAGGTAGGCAAACTTAGTGTTGTGATAGGCTATCACGCCTGCAGCTATCCACTTCGGGTTCTGGGGAAGGTCGAGCCTTCTAAGCAGGTAGTCAAAGTGCCTGCCGAAGTTGCTCCCGTACTCGTTTATAAGCTCAAGGAGCTCGTTGTAAGCGGTATCAAAATCAACGGGAAGCCCGTGCCTCACCATGTTCTCAACGGCGTTCCTTCTCGCGAGCTCGGCGAGTTTTGTTGTATCCACAAGGGTATCGTCAAGATCAAAGAGGACAGCCTTGATCATAACCGCTCCCCTCACGTTCTCTACGGGACACGGGTATTTAACCGTAGTGATTCCTCTCTGCCATAATATCCTTGACCCGCCTCAGGAGCTCGGGCATGACCTCGCCGGCCTTTCCCCTGATGAAAACATCCGCTATTGGGGTTATCCCGCTCCTTTCAACGTTGACCTCGATGACCTTCCCACCGCGCTCCTTCACGATGTAGGGAACGTACGCCGCGGGATAAACGACGCCGCTCGTCCCTACCACGAGAACGACGTCGGCACGCTCCGCCAGGGAGAAAGCCTCCTCAAGCGCTTCCCTCGGCAGAGGCTCGCCGAACCACACGACATCGGGCCTTAAGAGGGAGCCGCACTTGGGACATTTGGGCAGCTCTTTTTCGCGGACGAACTCGAAGACCCTGCCGCTCTCTTTGAGGTTCTCCCGATAGGAGCATGAAACACACCTGACGCGGAAGATGTTGCCGTGTAGCTCGACTACCTTTCTGCTCCCGGCTTCCCTGTGTAGGTCGTCAACGTTCTGAGTTATCACCGCTTTGAGAACGCCCATATTTTCAAGCTCTGCAAGGGCCTTATGGGCGGGGTTTGGCTCCGCCTTCAGAATCTTTCTCATTCTCCATTTGTAGAACTCCCAGACGAGGTGCGGATCCCTCTTAAAAGCCTCAGGTGTGGCGAGTTCTTCAGCCCGATACGTCTTCCAGAGGCCGTTCCTGCCGCGGAACGTGGGAATGCCGCTTTCAGCGCTGATACCAGCTCCCGTAAATGCTATGGCAAACCTCGCCCTTGCAAGGAGCTTGGCCGCGTGTCCCAGCATGGTCGAGTGTTGGATTCGACCTTTTAAAAAGTTCCTCTCAAGGGAGCCGATGTATTCATGGCCGTGTCGAATTATATTAGAAAGAGATTTCACCATTCCGAGCGTGGCTTTATATAATGTATCCATCCGTTCATCCTGGAGGTGAGAGGTTGCCGATTTCAGACGGTATTGAGAGAAAGAAGGTTCCCACTTCAAGCGGGCGCTATTATTCAATGAGGATAGCCGCACAGCGCAGGAAGAAGGTCATGCTCATTCAGGGCCTCAGAAGGAAAAAGGGAACCCACGGACTTAGAACGAGCCCGATAAGGGTTGAGAAAGCCCACATAACGAAGGGAGAAGCGCTGGCAATACTCGTTGGAACGCAGATAGGGGCTGGAGTCCTAGGACTGCCCTACGCCGCCAGCAAGGTCGGCCTCATACCTGCCCTCGGAGTCCTAATTGGAGTCATGTTCCTGATGCTCTGGACGGCTATGATCGTCCTGAGGTTCTCCGCCGAGATGGGCGGGGCGCAGATGAGCACAGCGGCCCAGAGGATCCTCGGAAGGGCCGGCGGCTGGCTCATGTACCTCAGCATATCCCTAATGAGCTTCGGTGCGGTGCTTGCCTACATAGTGGGTATGGGGAACGTAATTTCGAGCCTGTTTGGAGTGAGCGATACGGTGGGAGCGGCGGTATTCTGGGTTCTGGCCTCAATAGTCGTCTACAAAGGCCTTGAGGCGAGCGGAAAGACCGAACTGGCCATGAGCTTCGTCATGCTCTTCCTCTTCATAGCGGTCACGGCAATGATACTGCCCCATGCAGAGCTTGAGAAGGGTCTCTACGTTGACCTCTCGGGCCTTTGGAGCATTACTGGTGTTGCAATCTTCGCCCTCGGCTGCCACACGGTCATTCCCGACGTTTACAAGGGACTTGGAAGCTACGAGGAGACCAAAAAGGTAGTGGTGTGGGCCTTCATAATCCCGACGGTCATCTACGCGATATTCATGGCAACCTTCCTGCTCGTCTTCGGAAGGGATACACCACAGATGGCGACCCAGGGGCTGGAACTCCTCTACGGAAAGCTGGGGTGGCTCATTGGAAACCTGATACCGCTCCTTGCCATAACGACCAGCTACATCGGCATCGCGCTGGCCCAGCAGAGCAACAACGAGGAGTTTGTTAAGCTCAAGAGACCCGTTGCGTGGGCTCTGACTGTAATACCCCCGGCCATCGTCTACTTCGCAGGTGTCAGGAACTTCGCCGATGTTCTTGCCCTCGCGGGGGACACGGGTGACATGATAGCCTTCATAGTGCTCCCAATCCTCATGTGGCTGGCATACAGGATAAAACACAGAAAGTGAGCGCTTCGTTTTTATTCCCTTTTTCAAACTGTTAAACGGTGGTGGACATGAGGCCTAAGGTTTTCATAACCCGTGCCATTCCCGAGAACGGCATCGAGATGCTGAAGGAGCACTTTGAGGTTGAGGTATGGCCCGAAGAGCGCGAGATACCCAGGGAGGTTCTACTCAAGAAGGTCAGGGACGTCGATGCTCTAGTAACAATGCTGAGCGAGAGGATTGACAGTGAGGTCTTCGACGCCGCTCCGAGGCTGAGGATAGTGGCAAATTACGCAGTCGGCTACGACAACATAGACGTCGAAGAGGCCACGAGGAGGGGCATCTACGTCACCAACACGCCCGACGTCCTGACCGACGCCACTGCTGACTTTGCCTGGACGCTCCTTCTAGCAACGGCCAGGAGGCTGATAGAGGCCGACCACTTCACCCGCTCCGGAGAGTGGAAGAGGAGAGGAATCGCCTGGCATCCGCGCTGGTTCCTCGGCTACGACGTTTACGGGAAGACGATCGGAATAGTCGGCTTCGGAAGGATAGGACAGGCAGTTGCCAGGCGCGCAAGGGGGTTTGGCATGAGAATCCTATACTACTCCAGGAGCAGGAAGCCAGAGGCTGAAAAGGAGCTTGGGGCTGAATTCAGGTCGCTTGAGGACCTGTTGAGGGAGAGCGACTTCGTTGTCCTGGCGGTGCCGCTGACTAAGGAAACCCAGTACATGATAAACGAGGAAAGGCTGAGGCTCATGAAGAAGACTGCCATACTGGTGAACATAGCACGAGGCAAGGTCGTGGATACAAAAGCCCTCATGAAGGCCCTGAAAGAGGGCTGGATTGCAGGGGCCGGTCTCGACGTCTACGAGGAAGAGCCGTACTACAACGAGGAGCTGTTCAGCCTGAAGAACGTCGTTCTAGCGCCGCACATAGGGAGCGCGACCTACGGGGCGAGGGAGGGCATGGCAGAGCTGGTCGCGAGGAACCTCATAGCGTTCAAGAACGGTGAAGTACCTCCGACCCTCGTGAATAAGGAAGTCGTGAAGGTTAGAAAACCCGGCTTCTGAACCCTTTGCCCCTTTCTTACATTGACCATCCGACCGGCCAGGTCAGTTTTATAAGGACTGATGCTCACCTTCTTCGGTATGGCGCTGAAGCTCAACCCGGAAGCCAGGGCAGTTTACAGGGATATAACCTCTCAAATCAAGTCCAGGTTAGTCCTCAAAGAGAGCTCCGACTACCTTGAGAACTTTTCTCCAACTAACGACCGCGGGGAGATATTGAAGAGGCAGGAATACCTGAGAGAGGCCCTCAGGAGAGTTAAACCGGGGCTTAAGGAGTTAATAAAGAGGGTCAGGTTCATACGATTCACCCGAGACTACCTGCACGACAGGGTTCTCATCGTTGACGAATCCGAAGTGGAAACGGCCATAAAGCTCGGCCTCTGCGATGTGACGACGAACCCGGAAGAGGCTGAAGGCTACCCGCTCGTCCTGAGTACGATCGGCTACGGCATCGACGTCGAGCTACTGCCATCGCAGGTCGCTCCAGAGCTCTACGTTCTCCCGCTCTGGGAGAACAGGGAGACGCTCAAAGCCCTTGAGGAGATAGGGAAGCTGACCGGCGAGGGCAGCGTTGCCGGCGAGATTCTCGAACACCTGTCACCCTTCGGGGAGGTCGTTGAGAAGGAAAAGCTTCTGGGGTCTCTGGATGAGCTCATAGCCGAGAAGGAGAGGGAGCTGAACGAGAGAATAGAGGAGAAGCTTGAGAAGTTCAGCCTCACTCTCACCGGCAGAGACCTCGTGAAGTTCCTGAACGAGCTGAGGGAGGGCAACTACGAGGCCATTTTCTCCCACTTCCGTGAAATTGAAGGGGAAATCCTCGACATGATAAACGAGGCCGAGAGCGAGCTTTCAAAGGTTCTGGGCCTTCACGTGGAGCTTTTCTCGCGCGAGGAGCTTTATCCAGTGAGAATCCCGCCAGAGGTCGTTGAGGGCCTGAGAACCGAGCTTGAGCGGGAGCTGAAGGTTGAAGTTTACATGAAGGCGAGGGAGATAGCTGAGAAGGTCAGACCGCTCCTTCCAAAGCTCAGAGAGGAGCTTTCAAAAATCAGGGAGCTCGACTTTCTTCAGGCGGTGAAGGCATTCACGGAGGGCTTCACTTTTCCAGAGATAGCCGAAAGCGGGATAGCCTTCCTGAACGGGCGGCACCTCTTCATAGAGAACCCGCAGCCGGTTAGCTACGTCGTCGGGGAAAAGCCAGAGTGGTTCGACGTCCCCGGTGCGGAGAACGTGAGGGGAGAGAACGTCGTTATCCTAACAGGAGCCAACAGCGGTGGAAAGACGAGCCTGCTCGAGCTGATAACCCAGGTTTCCATTCTCGCCCACATGGGCTTTCCTGTTCCTGCCGAGAGGGCCCGCGTTGGAGTCCTCGACGAGCTGTTCTTCTTCAGGCGGAAGAGGAGCGTCTACGGCGCCGGTGCCTTCGAGACTGCCCTCAGGTCGTTTGTGAGGTCTCTCCGTGGGAAAGGAAACAAACTTATCCTCATAGACGAGTTTGAAGCAATCACCGAGCCTGGAGCTGCTGTCAAGATAATCGGCGAGCTGTTGAAGGTTGCCCACGAGAAGGGCTTCCACGTGGTTATAGTCTCCCACCTGGGCGAAGACCTCAAGAAAGAACTGCCCTTCGCGAGGGTTGACGGGATCGAGGCCAAGGGCCTTGACGAAAACCTGAACCTCATAGTGGACAGACAGCCTGTCTTTGGAAGGCTCGGAAGGAGCACGCCCGAGCTGATCGTCGAGAGGCTCGCGAGAAAGGCCAGAGGGGCGGAAAAAGAGATATACGAGAGGGTTCTGAGGAAGTTCAGGGAGAGCTGAGATTAATTGTGATAGCGTCTTAGTAGCTCCCGTTTTAGTCTTTGTTCACGTTTTTGCTGTTTGTGCTTTTGAGCGTTTAGGTAGAGGTAATGGCGGAAAAAAGCAAGATATATAATAGAGAACAGAGAAAATACAAAAAATTCATGGGCCAGTTTTTGTTCTGAACTTGTATTTGTATAAAGGTTATTTAAAGCCTTGCCAACCAATATGCTCAATATACCAACAACTCCACCAGAGACAGCAATGAGAAGGAGTTCAGAAAAAGTGGATTTAATTTTAGTGAGCTTCCAGACAAAAACTAATCCCAAAAGAACAAACACCATTAAGAGCACTGTTAAAATAAGGTTTACAATTTTGCCCCATTCTGAGTCTACTAATCCAAACCCAAATATCACTAAACTAAGAAAGAATCCCGATACAAACCCTATACGTTGTGTTTTGAGTGTAAGATTGGGAAGCTTGATAGGTCTGCTGAGACTCTCAAAGGAAGCATACCAAAGTATAGTTAATACTGCCAATTCAATCCCAATCAAAGAAAATACCAATATCCTGATGTTAAGATTATTTGTGCCTAGAGAACTACTAGTTGAGAGCTCATTTGGGGAAAATCCAGGGGTTTTTTCATTATCGGGGATTATAACTATTCCAGAGATCAACGTGATTGTTAATAAGAGAATCATCAACACAAAACTTACATCCCTAGCAGTCTCAAGTATTGCAGAATCACTGATCAAGAACCACGCAATAATCAGAAATATCATGGTGAGGATCATATACATTGACAAGAGGTTATACACAAATAAAGATTTTTGGAAATTTTCGTCAATTATCACTTGAACGAACAGTAATATAATTGAAGTTATAAGAGTAACCAACAAACCCATATCATTAGAAGGCTCTTTTTTCCACCTATTTATTGTCTGTCTAATTCTTTCTTGAACCCATCTCATAGTAATCAAACAATTAAACCCACAAACACTCTTAAAACCTTTTGCAGTCTAAATGTAAATTATGAACACCACAAAAGAAAGAGTTCTCTTTGCCTCGGTGTGTGTAGGGACAGCTTCCGTACTATTACTACTTTATCTTGCACCTGCATCGATTAAGGAGCAACTGGTAATGAACTATCAAGAATTCTCATTTTCAAATCCCCACGACTGGATCAGGCTTTATACCCTCCACTTTGTCCACATGGAGTTTTGGCATCTAGCTGGCAACCTGCTCACGTTTATCTTGCTATTCCCCATTTTGTACTTCCTCTCAGAAGTTGGAAGGAGTACAGATGCTTTTAAACGCTTCACAGTCTTCCTGTTTCTTGTTATCCCACCGATAATTGGTATTCTTGATCTACTGGTCATGAGGCGGTACAACCTAAGATACGGTATGGGGTTTTCTGGGATAGACTCAGCTCTGCTTGGCGCACTTCCGTATTTTTCTTCCCTTGCGCTTCAAGAAAGGTTTAGACTCAAAGTTTCCCCTACAATGTTCTCATATGCATTTACATTGCTCTTAGGTGGCCTGATAGCCCTTATATATTCCATCATTTGGCCAGCAGTTCTCCTGATTATCGGAGGAGGACTATTTCTCATTTATTTGATTTCCCAAGCTCTTAGGGACTCAAATGTCCAAGATCCCCATCAGAAAAAAGCTGTCTGGAACTTTGTTTTGGCAATAATTATAATAATGGTCGGGGGGATTATTGGACTATTCCCTTCGGTTATTGTCTGGAGGTCTGGGCTTGTAAATATCTTTGTCCATTATGTAGGCCTTGCGAGTACTTTATACGGCTTCCCAATATTGGAAGAGATTCTTAAAAACAAGAGAAAACGCAGAACTACTAACTAAGCCAGCTCCTCTCCCTGTACCTGCCCCTGCTCTCTATCTCCCTCATCTTCTCCTCGACTTCTTTCCTCGCTTCTTCGCCGAGAACTTCAGCATAGCCTTCAAGGACGGCCTCGAAGCCCCTCTCGAACCAGGTGTAGTGGGTGCTCTCCATCGCCCTCCTGAGGAGGTGCAGGTCAACGCCCCTTGCTTCAAGCGTCGAGTCGAAGTCGGCCAAGCCAAAGTCTATCAGGTAGACCTTGCCGTCCCTGAATATCATGTTCGAGGTCGTTAAATCCCCGTGGACTATCCCAGCCTTGTGTAGCTTTCCAATCTGTCTCCCGACCTCGCGGCACAGCTCAAGCCTCTCTTCCATCGGGACGCTCTCAAGGAGCTCCTTGAGCCTCTGTCCCTCTATGTACTCCATCACGAGCTTCATGTCCCTCAGGTCAACCTCATAAACGTGGGGACAGTTGACGCCGAACTCCTTTGCCCTGTGGAGAATTCTCGCTTCCCTTACGGTTCTCTCCTTCCTCAGCTTCACGTCTATCTCCTTGATCCTGTACCTCTTTGGAATCCTGTGCTTTACGATGACCCTCTCTTTGAGCAGAGGAACACCAAAGACCTCCTCAAAGTCCGCCTCGTATATCTTCGCCTCGGCCCCCTGGGCTATTAGCTTCACCCTATCACCCCGCAATCCCAATGCCCTCATCAACTTCTCGTATTCCCTGACGAAAACTCTTATCTCGGCAACGTTTTCAATTTTAACGATGAGCGTGCCAGTTCCATCTCCAACCACAAGGACGGCCTTATCAACGTTGCCCTCGTTAAGAAGCCTGCGCGCGTACTCCAGCCGTTCTTTGGGAGACTCTATCATGTCGTCCAGAAAAGAGGCGAGATTCTCCACCTCAACCTCATTTACGCCGTAGCTTTCAATTACTCCCAAAACCTGCCTCACTTCCTCAGGAGAGAGCTCATAGACCCGTGGCTTCACGGTTTTCACCCACTGTTAATGGGCCTTCAACGTTTTAGTTCTTTCCTCTGCTTTTTGGAATTTATTTGTCATTTGTTCAATTTTAGACGATTTTTATGAACTTTTTGACCCAAAAGCTTTTATAGAGCACTAACGAAGCGTTTCTGCAAAAAGCAATTCGATAGGAGGAATGTTAAATGGCACAGCTTAGTGGACAGCCGGTTGTTATTCTGCCTGAGGGAACCCAGAGGTACGTTGGAAGAGACGCCCAGAGGCTCAACATTCTCGCTGCCAGGATCATAGCCGAGACTGTTAGAACCACCCTTGGTCCAAAGGGAATGGACAAGATGCTCGTAGACAGCCTTGGCGACATAGTCGTCACGAACGATGGCGCTACGATACTCGACAAGATCGACCTCCAGCACCCGGCTGCTAAGATGATGGTTGAGGTTGCTAAGACTCAGGACAAGGAGGCCGGTGATGGTACTACCACTGCCGTCGTCATCGCTGGAGAACTCCTCAGGAAGGCTGAGGAGCTTCTCGACCAGAACATTCACCCGAGCATAATCATCAAGGGTTACGCCCTCGCCGCCGAGAAGGCCCAAGAAATACTTGACGAGATAGCCATAAGGGTTGACCCGGACGACGAGGAGACCCTTCTCAAGATAGCCGCCACCTCAATCACAGGAAAGAACGCCGAGAGCCACAAGGAGCTCCTCGCAAAGCTCGCCGTTGAGGCCGTCAAGCAGGTCGCCGAGAAGAAGGACGGAAAGTACGTCGTTGACCTCGACAACATCAAGTTCGAGAAGAAGGCCGGTGAAGGTGTCGAGGAGAGCGAGCTCGTCCGCGGTGTCGTCATCGACAAGGAAGTTGTCCACCCGAGGATGCCCAAGAGGGTCGAGAACGCCAAGATTGCCCTCATCAATGAGGCCCTTGAGGTCAAGAAGACCGAGACCGATGCGAAGATCAACATAACCAGCCCGGACCAGCTCATGAGCTTCCTTGAGCAGGAGGAGAAGATGCTCAAGGACATGGTTGACCACATTGCCCAGACCGGTGCAAACGTCGTCTTCGTTCAGAAGGGTATTGACGACCTCGCCCAGCACTACCTCGCCAAGTACGGCATAATGGCCGTTAGAAGGGTCAAGAAGAGCGACATGGAGAAGCTCGCCAAGGCCACCGGCGCCAAGATCGTCACCAACGTTAAGGATCTCACCCCAGAAGACCTTGGCTACGCTGAGGTCGTTGAGGAGAGGAAGCTCGCGGGCGAGAACATGATCTTCGTTGAGGGCTGCAAGAACCCGAAGGCCGTCACCATCCTCATCCGCGGTGGAACCGAGCACGTCATTGACGAGGTCGAGAGGGCCCTCGAGGATGCAGTTAAGGTAGTCAAGGACGTCATGGAGGACGGCGCCGTTCTTCCAGCTGGCGGTGCTCCTGAGATCGAGCTCGCCATCAGGCTCGACGAGTACGCCAAGCAGGTCGGCGGCAAGGAAGCTCTCGCCATAGAGAACTTCGCCGATGCCCTCAAGATAATCCCGAAGACCCTCGCTGAAAACGCTGGCCTTGACACCGTCGAGATGCTCGTCAAAGTCATCAGCGAGCACAAGAACAGGGGCCTTGGCATCGGTATTGACGTATTCGAGGGCAAGCCGGCTGACATGCTCGAGAAGGGCATCATCGAGCCGCTCCGCGTCAAGAAGCAGGCCATCAAGAGCGCCAGCGAAGCAGCTATAATGATCCTCAGGATCGACGACGTCATAGCTGCAAAGGCCACCAAGCCCGAAGGCGGCCAGGGCGGCGGAATGCCCGGCGGAATGGGCGGAATGGACATGGGCATGTGATGCCCCTTTCACTTCTCTTTTCCTTCCAGCAGGAATTATAAACCCAAAGAAAGAACTTCTGCATAGAGGCTGGCAATTGGTACCAGACCAAAGCTTTTAATACCCGATTGTTATTTTAGTCTGGGGGTGAGAGAGCATGGGACTCGTGATGTGGCTGAGAACCGGAGTGCTCATGGCGATCCTAACTGGCCTGCTAATGGGGATAGGCTACCTCTTCGGCGGGCCGAATGTGGCGTTCATAATGTTCCTGTTCTCAATGTTCTTCAACTTCATAACATACTGGTACAGCGACAGGATAGTGCTGAGCTGGTACAACGCGAGGATAGTTGATGAGTACGAAGCTCCAGAGCTGTACGCGATAGTGAGGGATCTCGCCCAGAGGGCCGGCCTTCCAACGCCCAGGGTGGCGATAATCCCGAGCGAGACTCCCAACGCCTTCGCGACTGGAAGGGATCCCAAGCACGCCGTAGTGGCCGTAACCCAGGGACTCCTCAGGATACTCAACAGGGACGAGCTTGAGGGAGTCATAGGGCACGAGCTGACCCACATAAAGAACAGGGACATACTAATAGGGACGGTCGCTGCCGCAATGGCAGGTGCAATAATGCAGCTCGCCTACTGGGCCAGGTGGATAGCCATATTCGGAGGATTTAACCGGGACAGGGACGATGGCGGAGACATCATTGGGGCTATACTCGTGGCTATCCTGGCCCCAATAGCGGCAATGCTCATCCAGGCTGCGATAAGCAGGTCAAGGGAGTTCTTAGCGGATGAGGGTGGAGCAAGGATAAGCGGCAAGCCGCACGCCCTCGCCAGCGCGCTGATGAAGATAGAGCAGGCAGTTAACTACCGCCCGATGAGGGAAGGCAACCCAGCAACGGCCCACATGTTCATCGTGAACCCGTTCAGGGGCATGAGCATAGCGAACCTCTTCTCAACCCACCCGCCGACCGAGGCGAGAATAGAGAGGCTCAGGAAGATAGCGGAGGAGATGGGGATTTACTTCTGATTTTGTTCTTTTACCCTTTCGAATTACTTGCTACCGGTTAGGGCATAAATTGATTAAAGACCATCTTTGCCTTTCTCCTGCTCTTTGAATAACTCACGATACTTCTCGCAACTCCTGAACAGCTCTTCATGTCTACCTCTGCATAGTATTCTACCATCATCGAGAACCCATATCTCTTCCATGTCCCTGACCGTTGATAGCCGGTGTGATATGATGATAAGGGTCATCTCCATTTTTCTCAATCTTTGGAGGATCCTTGCCTCCCTCTCAGAATCCATGCCCGAAGTGGCTTCATCCAGTATCATGATCCTGGGATTTCTAGCTAGAGCTCTCGCTAAGGCTATCCTCTGTCTCTGGCCTAACGATAGATTTTTACCGCCCTCTTCAATAGGTAAATCGGGATTTAGTTCCTCAAGTTCAACGGTTTTTAGAATCTCCACAATTTCGCTGTCTGTGAGATTTTTTCCGAGGGCAATGTTTTCCCTAACCGTTCCCTCAAAGAGATACGGCTGTGACGGAACATAGATAAGTTCCCTGCCAAGAAGGGACTCGGGTGGACACTTTCCGATCTTAACTTTGCCCTTGGTGGGCCTAATTATTCCCGAGATTATCAAGGCTAGCGTTGTTTTTCCAACTCCCGAAGGACCCACTATGCCGAGGTTTTTGCCAAAGGCAATTCTCTCGGAGATTTCCTTTAGAACCTGACTTCCTTCGCGGGATAGGGATACACCCTGCAATTCAATATCCCAATCTTCTGGAGTACACGTTGATCTTTCAAGGAATGGTTCGATTTCAATGAACTCCCATATTCTTTCAATTATGGGAACGGCTCTGTGATAACTGCTCCAGAAGAATGCAAATCGCTCAACTGGGTAATAGACTCTGCCGAGGTATGTAAACGTGGCGATCACCGACGAAAGGGTGGCCATTCCATTCTTAACAAAAACTATACCACTTAGGAGGACAAGAAGTGGTAGGATCGTTGATAGATATGACTGAAGGCCATAGCTGGCTGTGCTGTAAAAAGCAACTCTTTTTGATGCATTGACCCAACGGTCAAGCCTTTCTGAGACCCTTTTGATAAGATAGTCGAACGCATCAAGGGTCTTTATATCAAGCCTACCGTCTATTCCCTCTTTAAATGCGGTAACGCTCTCTGAGTATCTCTTTCTTTCTTCTGAAGAGGCCAGCTTAAGTCCATGAATGAACGCCCTGAGGGAGAGACCGTAGACCGGAAGTGTTAGGAGGGTAACGGCACCTAGATATGGGTTTAGTCTAAAGATAACCGTCACTCCAATGATTAGAGAAAATGCCTCTATAATGATGGCAGGGATTAGAGACATTCCCATTCTACCGACGATTTCCGTGTCCGATTGAATTCGGGAGAGGGCATCACCCGGGTTGATGTTCTCTGAGAGCAGAGTTGAGATGAACAGTTTTCTTTTAAGCCATGCGGCAGCTTTCGTTTCTGCGAAGTTGCTAACAAAGCCCGAGTATAAGTAGACGATCGTTGATGCGGTGTACAGGAGGAGTATAATTCCAATATTCTTCAGGATGTCATCGGTATTCATCTTGCCGAGGTTTTCAATGAGGCTTTGAATGTAAAAAGGCACGGCTGCAGATAGGAGAGTTGATACTGCCCCCAAAGTTATGAGGAGGAACACGTATTTCTTGTGAGCCAGTCCAATCTGGAGAACTCTGCGGAGTGCTTTACTCAATTATAGTGCCCCCTAGTGTATGTATGACTGATCTCATGTTTCTAGTGACCATGTTATACATGATATGTTCTAGTACTTTTTGATAAGCATTTGGATATCTTAAATAGTAAGTACCACTAACTTCCATTAGATGGGCTTTACAAAAGCTACAGACACTAAATATCCATTGTTCGTTATTATTTGTATGAAGATTAGACATCGCAAAATTATCCACTGCGTTTTTGAATTGTCTCTGTAATGTATCCTTAAACTCCCTGTCCATTATATGTCCTAGATAGAAACGTTTGTCTAGATACACTTGGTGGCAGGGGTATACACTACCATCGTGAAATACAGTGATTCTAGTTGGGAATTCAGGGCATATGCATTTTTTAACATGATAGACTGGGTCTAAAAGCTCACGAAGTACCATGCAGATTCCCATTTCTCGTATTTGAATTCCATTTTCCCATTTTGTAAAGAGGTAATTTACAAGTTCTGTCATCATGTTTTCAACTTCTTGTTCGGTTGGTTCGTATACTTGTCGATGTCCATCCACTGTGGGCAGAACATATCCTACTATGAAAGTCTTCGAATAATTGCTAAGGTAATCCAAAATCTCTGATATGGTATATTTGCCGATATAATTACGGGCGTATGTGATCTCTAAGGCTAAAGGAACTTCTAGATCATTCAATAAGTTCACGGCTTTTATGATATCATCATGTGTTCCCTTACCTGTGGAGTATACTCTGTTTAAGTCATTTATCTCCCTTGGTCCATCAATACTTATTGTGACCTCAAAATCATGTTGTTTTAGAAAATAGCCTATCTCTTTACCTATCAATGTTCCATTCGTGATTATTCCATATTTAAAGTTATACCCCTGTTTCTCTGCATACTTAACAAGCTTGGATATTAATTCAAAATTGATTAGAGGTTCTCCTCCGTAGAATTGTATATTTGTTACTCCTAAATCGTTTGCAATATCAAGAGCCCGTTTTCCTATGCTTTCTTTCATAACTCCAGGAGTGTTATATGTACCGGAATGAGCATAGCAATATTTGCATTTCATATTGCAAAGTTGAGATACCATTAATACCATCATATTGGGGGATCCATCTAATGGAAATTGCTGTTTGGGGGCATTTTCACGTTTCTCATTTAGGAAATCAAGTATGTCTTTAAGGATGTATTTTTCAGATATAGACAGCGGAATACTTCTTTGGAACTTTTCTATTATATTTTTTTCTTGCCTATTTAGTATTAGGACAGTTTTACTCATTGGATCGAATGCAACATATTCATTTTCGTTAATCTGTTTTGATAGTATGTGAACTTTCATAGACATTATAACACCTCCATGTGTGATGAGTACGCCGTGTTGATTAATTAAAAAATAAAAATAAAGTTCTAAGGCTTCAGTTTGTGTTGACTTTGTTACAGCAGCAGTAGTTGCCCGAGCCCCCAGCACTCGGAGCCACAGGCGGAATTATTGCCTTCAAATCTAGACTCTTCATGTTCACCACCTTGCAGGTTCATCATGCTTCACAGGCCCATGCCTCAGCAATTACAATTATCCATCTTAAATTAAAATATTTTTGAGAACCTTATGTTATTAACCTCAGGTTTTAAACCTAAAAATATGATTCATTTTATCTGATAGAAAACAAAATCTGAACTAAGATGTGATTAGTGATCTTAAGGTTTCCCCTTTAGATGTTCCATTTAATCTCCTAAGAAAGAAATTATAAAGAAGAATTCACTCTAAAACCTCTTTAAGGTGTCTTAGGTTTCTCTACATCTCTACGAAAACCAAATTTAAATTTCTTTAGAGCACCTACAATTTCTCAAGCCTTTCCAAGTACCTTTGCCTTCTCACGGGCTCGCCTCCTCAGTCTGACTTTTTCCCTCACGCTTTCAAACCTGTTCTCCCGTATTCGGTGCTCCATGTCATTCCAGAGCTTTCTGAACCTGTAAAAGTACTCTGAAAGCTCGAGCTCGTCTCCATAGATTACCCGGTGGTTCTTGATTACATCGATCTGAATGTAGAGGGGCAGCTCCTCGAAAACCTTGACGTCGTACTTTCCGCCGAGCCTTTCCAGAACCTTCTCGTACGTCCCTGGCTTCGGTTTCACAAGGCACACATCAACATCGCTCTGCCCGGTTGCCTCTCCCTTGACGTGGGAGCCGTAGAGAAGAATCCCCATGCAGAGGTCTTTGAACTCCCTGAAGTCCCTGCGGAGCTCCTCCATACTGACCACTTTCCCCCACCTCTGAAAGTTGGAACTGATCAAAATAAGCCTTTCGTCAAATGTCCACCGCCCTCGTCATCGCCCCGTCTATAACGACCGTAGAGCCGAGCATGTACTCAGCTTCCTCGCTCAGCAGGAAGGCCACCAGCGAGCCGAGCTCTTCCCACCTGCCCGTTCTGTGGAGCGGTGTCCTCGAGAGGACTTCCCTCTCCCAGGTCTCCTCAAAGGGTTCTCCCCTTTCCTCGGCCAGTTTTCTCAGGTTTTCCCTCGCACCGGGGGTGTCGAAGCTTCCCAAAAGCACCGAGTAGGCCCTGATGCCGTACTTCCCGTAGGTTCTCGAAACGCTCTTCGCCAGCTGGATTAGTCCAGCTCTCGTCACGTCCGCCAGAACCAGCGGAGGCATTGGCTCCTTCACCGAGACCGAGTTAAGATAAACGAGCGTTCCCTTCATCTTCTTTTCCAGCCAGGTCTGGACTAGGAGCGTCGTGAGGTAGCCTGGCGCGACGGAATGGAGTGCGGCCGCCTCAAGCCAGTCCATATAGGTGGCCTCGTGGAGGAAGCAGGGCTCGCACCTCACGTTGCCGGCATTCCAGATTAGGGCATCAATTCCGTCGAGAAGTTCCCAGGAAGTTTTTACAAGGTTCTCCAGCTCCCGCTGGTCGTATAGGTTTGCCTTAACAGTTTGGACTTCTCCGAACTCCGCCAGCTCTTTTTCGGCCATCTTGAGATGTTCGGAATTCCTGGAGCTGATGACGACCCTTGCGTTTCTCTTCAGGAGTTCGCGCGCGACGTTGAAGCCGATACCCCTTGATGATGCAGTGACGATGACCCGCATTCCCCTCAGGTCTATCTCCACGCTCATGGAAATCACTTGGCGGAAGTAGTTAATAACCTTGTCCGTCTATCCGACGAATTAGGTTTCCCGAATTTGGAAAGTTTTCGTCATTTGTACAAACTTTTCATGAAAAATGCCTTAAAGTTGAAAACTTTTTGTTAAAAACCAAAGGTTCTAAAAAAATATTGGGGGTGATTGAGTGAGGTTCTACATCTGCAGGGAAAAGGGAGAACCAAAGCCTTTCAGGATAGCGATCATCGGCGCAGGACCGGCGGGATTGTCGGCGGCTGGTTATCTGGCCTGTAGAGGCTACGAAGTCCACGTTTACGAGAAGATGCCCGAAGGAGGAGGAATGGTGGCCTTTGGAATCCCAGAGACCAGAATACCAATAAGGACGGTTAGAGGAGGGGTTAGAGATCTTGAGAGGCTTGGAGTGAACTTCCACTTCAGGACGAAGGTGGTCTACGATTCTCCCAGGGAGCTGGGCGACGAGTGGGCGGAACACTTCGTCTCGCTTGAGAGACTTTTAGGGGAGTTTGACGCGATTCTGATAGCAACCGGTGCCTGGAGGCCGAGGAAATTGAAAGTGCCAGGTGCTGACCTTCCCGGCGTTTACGACGCCCTCAGCCTGCTCCACCACATAAAGATGGCGAGGATAGGCTACTACTCCTGGGAGGGGATACCCGACCTCAAGGGCAAGCACATTGTGGTTATAGGAGCAGGCTACACGGCGGTTGACGTTGCCATCGAGGGCAGGCTTCTCGGAGCGGAGAAGATAACGATGGTCTACAGGAGGGGGCTGGAGCACAGCTACGCGAAGACCGAGATCAGAAAACTCATTGAAGAGGGCGTTGAGTTCATAGAGTTCGCAACTCCCGTGAGGATAATCGGAGACGAAAGGGTTCAGGGAGTCGAGTTCGCAAAGACTAGAATCGAAGAGGGAAGCGTCATAACCACTGACGAGCGCTTTATACTCGATGCCGACATCGTTGCCTACGCCATTGGCCAGCTACCGACCAGCCCGATAAGGGAGGTGGTCTGCGCCAACGAGGAAATTCTAAAGGAAGCAGGCATCTTCTTCGCGGGCGATGTTGTGGCTCCGAGGAACATTGGGACAGCTATGAGGGAAGGAAAGGAGAGGGCAAAAGAGATTGAAGAGTGGCTTCTAAAGAAAGCCCCCAAGAAGGTCTTCCCAGTCCCCGTTGCTGCCAGGCTTATCAGCGAAGTCGCGAACGGGAAGTGCTGACGAAAGCTTTAAACACTCTCTCCCCAACCCCATTCCATGACCGAGCCGAAAGATATCGTCCTCAAAGAGAGCGAAGAGGTAGAGGGAATCCCAATAGAGGGGCCGTGGCTGGACGACGTTTCAAGCCTTGAGGAAGTTCTCGACTACTATGAACGGATAGGCTTCCAGGCGACCCACCTCGGAAAGGCCATCGAAATCTGGAAAAAGGTAGAGAAGAGGCGCGCCGAAGGGAAAGAGGTTAGGGTTTTCCTCGGCTACACTTCAAACATAATCTCTTCCGGCCTGCGCGAGCTGGTCGCGTGGCTCGTGAAGGAGGGTAAGATTGACGTCATTGTAACGACCGCCGGGGGAATCGAAGAGGACTTTATAAAGGCTCTGAAGCCCTTCATCCTCGGAGACTGGCACGTGAACGACGCCCTGATGCGTGAGAAGGGAATCAACAGGATAGGTAACATCTTCGTGCCCAACGACCGCTACATCGAGTTCGAGAAGTACATGATACCCTTCTTCGAGCGCGTTCTTGAGATAGAGAAGGAGCGCGGAAAGCCGCTGACTGCCAGCGAGTTCATCTACGAGCTCGGAAGATACATGGATGAAAAGCTTGGAAAAGAGAAGGAGCGCTCGGTAATTTACTGGGCCTACAAGAGGAACGTGCCGATCTTCTGCCCGGCAATAACAGACGGCTCGATAGGGGATATGCTCTACTTTTTCAAGGAGGAGCGAGGAGATAGAGAACTCATCATAGACATCGCCAACGACATCGTGAAGCTCAACAATCTGGCGGTTACAGCAAAGGAGACCGCCTCGATAATCCTCGGCGGCTCACTTCCAAAGCACGCCATAATAAACGCAAACCTCTTCAGGGGAGGGACTGACTATGCGATCTACATCACAACGGCCGTCCCCTGGGACGGTTCGCTGAGCGGCGCGCCTCCGAGTGAAGGGGTCAGCTGGGGCAAGATAAGGGCAAAGGCTGATTACGTCGAGATATGGGCGGATGCAACGCTAGTCTTCCCCCTGCTGGTGTGGAAGGTGATGAAAGCCCCCTGAGAACTCCTTCTTCTTTACCATCTGCCCAACAACCACAGCTCAGAAAAGGTTTTTTAACGTCCCTGCTAACTTTCGACCATGAGAGTAGCGATCATGACAGGCGACGTGAGGGTCTACTACCTCGCCACCAAGGTGTTAAAGGAGTATGGGATACCCTTTCTGAGCCTTAGGGTTGGCGAGAAGATTCCCTACGATGTTGAGGTCGTGCTCACGGGTGAGAAAGATAAGGTTGAGTTCCCTGTTAAGGTTATCGTGAGGGATGAAAACTTCATAGACGACCTTCTCGCCAGGCTGGAGGGGAGAAAGCGCTTCCAGAACGTCTTCATAGCCATAGACCCGGGGGACAGGCCGGGAATGAGCGTCGTCGCCGACGGAAGGGTTATAGAGGTCCACAGGCTTAAAAGCCCCAAAGACGTCGAACCCGTAGTGGGACTGCTTGAGAAATACCCGACCGCCAAGCTGAAGGTCGGCAATGGGGCCAAAAGGCAGAGGACAATGATGCTGAAAGCCCTCGGGGAAGTACTCGGGTATGACTACCCAATAATCATTGTGAACGAGTCCAGAACAACGCCTAAGGTCGGCGGGGTTGAAAGCTCCTCAGTGGTTGATATCGTTGCATCCATAAACATCGGACTCAGGGAAGGCAGGGAGACCACCATAGGCGACGTTCTGGAGGTAAAAGAACCCACGAAAAAGGAGATAGAGCATATAAAAAGAAGGAGCCGCGAGCTGAGCGGAAACATTACGATTTCCTCCAGGCTGGCCAGGGAGGTTGCGCTCGGGAACCTCACGCTTGAGGAGGCGATAGAAATTCACAGGAGGGGGCGTTCAAGATGATATTCGGTAAAGAAGATGAAAAGGTTGACGAGATTAAGCTCCGCGTCGCGGAGGCCCTGAAAAGGGACGTTGGAAGGGGAATAGTCAGGTTTGACAGAAAGTACCAGAGAAAGCTCGGCGTTGAGCCAGGTGACATAGTTGCGCTCAAGGGAGAGAGGGTTACGGCGGCGATAGTTGCAAACGCCCACCCAGACGACAGGGGACTTGACATAATCAGGATGGACGGCTACATCAGGAGAAACGCGGGAGTGAGCATAGGGGACTACGTCACGGTCTCCAGGGCGGAAGTCCAGGAGGCCAAGAAGGTCGTTCTGGCCCCTGCCCAGAAGGGAGTCTTCATCCAGATTCCTGGGGAGATTGTAAAGCAGAACCTCCTCGGAAGGCCCGTCGTCAAGGGCGACCTCGTAGTGGCCGGTGGACAGAACGAGGCGGTTTACTCGCCCTTTGATGAGCTGCTCAGAGGGTTCTTCGAGGCTATGCCGATCGGCTTCGGTGAGCTGAAGTTCGTTGTGGTAAACACAGTTCCAAAAGGCATCGTCCAGATAACCTACAACACCGAGGTCGAGGTGCTCCCGCAGGCCGTCGAAGTCAAGGAGGAGAGCATCCCTGAGGTCACCTACGAAGACATAGGCGGCCTCAGCGACGCCATTCAAAAAATCCGTGAGATGGTCGAGCTCCCGCTCAAGCACCCGGAGCTCTTCGAGAGGCTTGGGATTGAACCGCCGAAGGGAGTTCTCCTCTACGGGCCGCCAGGAACGGGTAAGACTCTCCTGGCGAAGGCCGTCGCCAACGAGGCAAACGCCCACTTCATAGCCATCAACGGCCCAGAGATAATGAGCAAGTTCTACGGCGAGAGCGAGGAGAGGCTGAGGGAGATATTCAAAGAAGCCGAGGAGAACGCCCCGAGCATAATCTTCATTGATGAGATAGACGCGATAGCCCCCAAGAGAGAAGAGGTCGTTGGGGAGGTCGAGAAGAGGGTTGTCAGCCAGCTGCTTACCCTGATGGACGGTCTCAAGAGCCGTGGGAAGGTCATAGTCATTGCCGCTACCAACAGACCTGATGCACTCGACCCGGCCCTGAGGAGGCCTGGAAGGTTCGACAGAGAGATTGAGGTCGGCGTTCCCGACAAGCAGGGCAGGAAGGAGATACTCCAGATCCACACCAGAGGAATGCCCCTCGAACCGGACTACGACAAAGAGGCCGTCCTTAGGGTGCTCCGCGAGATAAGGGAAAAGGGCAACTTTGATGCTGAAAGAGTAGACAAAATCATTGCCGAAGTTGAGAACGCAAAGAACGAGAGCGAAGTCAAGGAGGCCCTCAAAAAGGACGCCGAAATATACTCCGAGGTCAGGAACAGGCTGATAGACAAAATGCTCGACGAGCTGGCTGAAGTTACGCACGGCTTCGTCGGTGCTGATTTAGCTGCCCTTGCAAGAGAAGCGGCCATGGTCGTTCTCAGGAGGCTCATCAAAGAGGGCAAGATAAGCCCCGAACAGGAGAGAATCCCACCAGAGGTTCTCCAGGAGCTCCGCGTTAGAAGAGACGACTTTTACGAGGCCCTCAAGATGGTTGAGCCAAGTGCCCTCAGGGAGGTACTCATCGAAGTCCCGAACGTCCGCTGGGAGGACATCGGGGGCCTTGAAGATGTCAAGCAGGAGCTCAGAGAAGCAGTAGAATGGCCGCTCAAGTACCCCAAGGCCTTTGAGAGGCTCGGCATTGAGCCGCCGAAGGGAATACTCCTCTACGGCCCGCCAGGAACGGGTAAGACTCTCCTCGCCAAGGCAGTAGCCAACGAGAGCCAGGCCAACTTCATAGCGATAAGGGGGCCAGAGGTTCTCTCAAAGTGGGTCGGTGAGACCGAGAAGAGGATTAGGGAAATCTTCAGGAAGGCTCGCCAGGCTGCTCCGACGGTGGTGTTCATAGACGAGATCGATGCAATAGCACCGGCCAGGGGATCCGAGGGGGACAGGGTCACTGACAGGCTGATCAACCAGCTGCTCACCGAGATGGACGGTATTCAGGAGAACAGCGGCGTGGTCGTCATTGGTGCCACCAACAGGCCGGACATTATCGATCCAGCACTCCTCAGGCCAGGAAGGTTCGACAGGCTGATACTCGTTCCAGCTCCAGACGAGAAGGCCAGACTCGAAATATTCAAAGTCCACACCAGAAGAGTACCGCTTGCAGGTGATGTTGACCTTAGGGAGCTCGCCAAGAAGACCGAAGGCTACACGGGTGCGGACATAGCCGCGCTCGTCAGGGAGGCGGCCCTAATAGCGATGCGCAGGATAATGAGAGAGCTCCCGCGTGAGGTAGTTGAAAGCGAGTCCGAGGAGTTCCTTGAGAGGCTGAAGGTGTCGAAGAAGGACTTCGAGATGGCCATGAAGAAGGTCAAACCGAGCGTCACGCCGTACATGATGGAGTACTACAGGAGCTTTGAGGAGAACAGAAAGAAGCAGGCAGGGAAGGAAAGAGGAGGCCCCGACTACTATACCTTCTGACACCCCACTTTATTTTTGGAAAAGGTTTTATACACCGATGCCCAATAACGGTGGGAACAACTCCAGAGGTGGCTGATAATGGTAAAGATAATGGCATCAAAACTTAGGGACGTTGAGCTGATAACCGACACGGGAATAAGGCTTGGATGGGTCTACGACCTGAGCTTCGATGAGGAGACAGGGGAAATACTCGTCATCGTTGCAGAGCCCGACGAGGATCTCGACGTCAGCGAGTTTGTCACGGACCAGGAAGGACTCCTTCTGATCCCAATCAGTGCAGTGAAGAGCATTGGTGAAGTCATAATAATAGACTCCAGCAAACTGGCCGTTAAGTCAAAGCTCAAGCACCTTCCAAGCGTGACTGCAACTGCACGGGAGAAGAGGCTTGGCGGCGGCCTTCAAAGAAAGGGTTAAAGGCCCTCAAACAGCCTATTTGCCAGGAACCTTGGAAGGCCCTCTTCGATTATTTTTCTTGCCGCTTCTTCCACATCGTATTCCACCCTGTGGAACTCCACGTTCTCTGGGGGTTCTTCGCTTGTGTCTATGATGGCGTAGCTTGCCCGCCAGTCCCCGTCCCTCGGCTGGCCTACGGAGCCTGGGTTAATTATTCTTCGTCCTTCTATGACTTTGAGCATCGGAATGTGAGTGTGACCCACCAGAAGGTCGTCCTGCCTGATGTAGGTAAGAACAGCCCTGAACTCGCTCTCTGGAAGCCATGGGAAGAGGTACTCATCCAGAGGTGCCCTCGGGGAGCCGTGAATGAGTAGATAAGTCCTGCCAGCATCGTCGGTAAAAAGCTGCCTCACTGGAAGTCTTCTGAGGAACTCTATGTTCTCGCTCTTCATAACCCACTGGTGCCATCTAACCGCTTCCCTCGCGTAGGGATTGAACCCCCAGTCCGCCCCAAATGCCACCGCGTTGTCGTGGTTGCCCCGGACGCAGAGAAAAGTCCTCTTCCCCATCTGCTTTCTGACGAACTCAACGACCTCGTTTGGACTCGCCCCATAGCCGACGAGATCCCCCATACAGAGTATCGTATCAGCGTGCTTTACCTCTTTCCACACCGCCTGAAGGGCCTCCCAGTTGGAGTGGATGTCTGAGATTAGGGCGATGAGCATGGTATCACCGTTTTAAGTGATGCTATTGGAATTTATATGTTATCTCGAGACCATGGAAGTGGAGCTATTACAACTAGAGTGGTGCATTGATGAGGCCGTAAACGAACATCCAGAGCGGGATTATGCTGAACACAAGCTCTTCCCGTCGAATGTTTCCCGTATGGTTCATAGGTTTCGTTTCCTCCGTGTATAGCCATAGTTGTATGAATTTTGAAGCCTCTGAAATCTTTGGGGATCTGGGAACATGACCATACCACAATGTCTGAAACATTAATAAGCATTTGAGCCTATATGTTATTAGGTGAGTTCATTGAAGAGACTATGTGCTCTGGCAATTGGTGCGTTGGTTTTGGTTGCCCTCTTCACCACGTACTCGTGGCACAAAGCTGAGGAAGACCTGAAACTCTCCAGAACGGTTCGTGAGGAGAGCTGGGGTAGGGTGTACTTGACAGTAGCCGAGGATATCTTTGAGTTTGGTTACATGGATAGAGCCTTTGAGGATCTCCTTGAGAAAAATGCTTCGGAAGATGAGATAGTCGAATACGCGGGTGCTTATTACCTTATGGCTAGGCATGTTGAGAGGGTTTTCATCTTCTTAAGCTATGAGTTATACGAGGGGTATTTCAAGTATTACAAGATTGGAAGGGCCTTCGGGAACCTTGAAAGATTCTTTATTGACATACGCTCCAAGAGGGGAGTCAATAGGACCGAGACTATCCGGACGAATATTGAAACCTTTAGGGAGATTTCTCGCATAGCAAGAAAGATTGGGAAATACGGTGATCCGCGAGATATCCCGGAGGAACTTGCTGATGAGTTACTGAACACAACCAAAAATCTAAAACTCGTCTACGAGTGATACGTGTGGTGTCTCAAGACCAAAAAATGAATGGGAAGGAGATCACTCCTTCTTCTGCTTCTTCTTCCACCTGCTCCAGCGGTAGAGCGCTGCGAGGGCCTTTATTGCCCTCTCCGGCTCTGGGTAGGCCGGTATTCCTTCCTCGTTGAGCCTGTCGATGGCTTCCTTGGCCTCTATACCGCCGACGATGGCAACCACGAGCGGCTTCTTCCTGCCGCTCTCGTTGTACTCGCGGATGACTATGTCAGCCAGATCCCTCGGGTCGAGGACGGCGGTCTGGCAGTAGAGAACCGCTATGCTGTGCATGTTCGGGTTGGCGAGGGCGTCCCTTATAGCACCTTCGTAGCTCTCGGCACCGGCCATACCTGTGAGGTCAACCGGGTTCTTGTAGGAGCCGAACGGCGGCATGTGGTTGGCGAAGACCTTGAGGTCCTCGAGGTTGTCGTAGAGGTGCAGACCGGCTTCCTCTGCCGCGTCGGTAGCCATAACGCCTATTCCACCGCCGTTGGTGAGGATGACGAGGTTCTCTCCCTCGGGCTCGGGCAGGTTGCTGAGGGTTCTCGCGTAGTCGAAGGCCTCGCCGATGGTGTAGGCTCTTATGACTCCGCTCTGCTTGAAGGCGGCGTCAAAGACCTTATCGCTACCGGCGAGTGAACCAGTGTGGGAAGCGGCTGCTTTAGCACCGCGCTCGCTCCTTCCTGCCTTGATGACGACTATTGGCTTGACCATGCTGACGTCCTTGGCCACTTCCATGAAGCGCCTTCCGTCCTTAACGCCCTCCATGTAGATGAGGATTGCCCTTGTGTTCTCATCCTCCTTGAAGTACTCGAGGAGGTCAGCGTCGTCGATGTCGCTCTTGTTTCCAACGCTAACTACAGCGGAGAGACCGACTTTCTCAAGGATTGTCCAGCCCATAAGGGCTATTCCAAGGGCACCGCTCTGGCTGATGAGGGCAAGCGGGCCTGGGAGAACGTCGGTCGGACCGAAGGTTGCGTTGAGCTTCTCGGGGGTGTAAACGACACCGAAGATGTTCGGGCCGAGAATTCTCATGCCGTACTTGTGGGCAGTTTCGACGAGCTGCTGCTCAACCTTCTTGCCCTCCTCACCGAGCTCACCGAAGCCCGAACTTATGATCGGGAGAACTTTAACGCCCTTCTGGCCGCACTCCTCAACGACCTGCGGAACGAACTTGGCAGGGACAACGATGACGGCCATATCAACCTCGTCGGGAACATCGAGAATGCTCTTGTAGACCGGGAACTTCCTTCCGCTGATCTCAATTTCGCCGCCCTTAACGTTGACGGCGTATATCTTTCCTTCGTATCCGTAATCGACGAGGTTCTTCATAATTGCGTATCCTATCTTCCCAGGCTTTCCAGAAGCGCCTATAACTGCTACGCTCTTGGGCCTGAACAGTGCCTCTATCTTGGGGTCAGCCATTTTTATCACCTCTGATGACATTCACAGTTTTACGTCTGTAAAAGCAGTTAAAACGTTTCTCTTCTCGTTTTGACGATAGGAAAATCGGCGACTGTTCAAAACCCAGCCAAACAACACCCTCCATTAGAGCCCCAGAACACAATAGTCACATCCATGGCAATTCACGTTATCCAAAAACCTTAAATATAACATTCACCTCGCCCCGTTAAGGGAAATCCAATGAAGAAGTTTCCTGCAAGGCTCGCTTCTTGGGAAGACATTGAAAGGTGGGCGAAGGAAGGCGCCTGGAAGATTCTGGAAGAAGGCTGGAAGCCAGATGTGGTGGTTGGTCTCGCCAGGGGCGGCTGGGTCGCGGCGAGACTCTACTGCGACTACCTGGGAATCAAAGACCTTGTAAGCCTCAAGGTGGAGCACTGGGGAGTAACCGCTACTCCGGACGGCAAGGCCAAGCTCAAGTACGGCACGAACTACGACCTCAGCGGGAAAAAGGTTCTCATCGTCGACGACATCAGCGATACTGGTGAGAGCCTGACGCTGGCCAAAAACTACGTCGAGAGCAAGAGCCCTGCGGAAGTCAGGACTGCAACACTCCTGACGATCAGAGGCTCCCGCTTCAAGCCCGAGTACTACGGAGAGGAGATAGACTGGGCCTGGATAGTCTTCCCGTGGAACTTCGTCGAGGATATGATAAACCTCGTGAGCAACATTCTTGAGGAAAAGGAAGCGGTAAGCACCGACGAGATAATCGAGCTCTTCAAGGAGCTCCACGGTCTCGAAGTCCCGAAGGGCAAGCTCGAAGAGGCCCTCAGGATGGCTGAAATGAGGAAGGTTTTTAAGTTCAGGGAAGGGAAGTGGCTCAAAGCCTGAGGGAGTGGTAGCTTGGACAGGGAGAAGAAGGTTGAGGAGATCAAGAACCACAGCGTCTACTCCCGCGAGATATACGAAATGCACAGCGAGAGCATCGACGAGGTAATAGAGAACTACGAGGAGCTCAAGGAGACCTACCTCAACGACCACTCCCGCGCTAGGATCGTGAGGATAGTCTTCAACGAGGACAACGACCTTCCCCTGGCGATAGAGTTCCACAGGAAGGACGACAGCTTCAAGGGATTCACGATAGCCATCGGCAAGCCGCACATCAAGAGCAACGGAAACGGAAAAAAAGAGAAGGAATGAACTTTTCCACTTCTTTACCTTCTCCTTCTGATGAGAAGCGGTATTATTGCTAGGCCAACGAGAGCCGCTGGTCCGCACATGTTTTTGTCCGTCGCGGTAGTTCTTGAAGTCTCTACCGGGCTCGTTGTTTGACTTTTAGATGGCGAGGTCGTGGGAGTTGTTGTGGTTGAGGAATCGACGGACGTAGTGGTTGTTTCGGGCACTGTGGTAGTGTCAGTCCTGACGGTTGTTGTGGTCGTTGTGGTCGTCTGCGGGCTTAATAGAAGGGTTGCGTTGAACGACTCGCTGAGCCTCTCCGCGAGGGGTTTGTTGTAGAACCCGACCTCAATGGCCCCGGGCGTCCATATCTCGTAGCTGCTCAGGTAGTAGGTGGGGTTTTTGAACAACTTAGTCATGTTTTCGTCCGTTCCCGCGATCCAGACCACGTAATAGTACGTGTTGTATGGGTTTACGGACGCCATCAAAAGGGCCGCTTTGTCGACCGTCTGGAACCCACCAGCCGCGACGGAGGTATTGCCGTAGACTGCCCTGAGGGGGCTTTCCTCGTCAAGGAGGAGGAAACTGGTGACGTTGTTCTCGCGGATTACTCTCCATCCCTCGCCGGCCCTCTCAAGCCGAATCGGGAAGTAGTCGTCGAAGATGTCAACGATCCTGTTGGTCGAGGGGGTTCCGATTAGTACAAGGTGGGAACTTAAATCCGAAGGGGTAACGTTCACGTCGGCTTTGACTACAACGTCGTCTATTCCGCCGTTTCTTCTGTAGAATTTCCTCAGGATTTCTGCAACCTCATCGGCGAAGCTTTTGATGTTTCTACTTTCAGTTGGGCTTAGGTTGGCCGTTCCATAGATTACAACGACTCTGTTACCAAACCATCCTTTATCGAGGGCCCTTACGGGGGTAACCGGCACCTCAAGGTTGTATACCTTGGTGACGTTTTCGGGGGACGCGAACTTCTCAAGGGACTCCAGCGCGCGGGGAACGCAGAGGGAGATGTTTTTGAGCTCCCCGCTTTTAACGTCGAGAGCACAGCTCTGAATCTCGTTGTAAAGCCATTCGACCCAGAACTCTCCCCACGCCTTCTGCATCTGCATCGCAAGGAGGGTGTAGTTGTGGTTGACGTGGCTTATGGCGTAATCTGCCCAAGCATCCGCAAAGCCCTCGTAGATCATAGTAAGGCCGACATAGTGACCGTCGTAGGTGGTGAGGTAAGGCATATCGTCCCTCGCGGCGTCTATCACGTAAGAGTAGGTATACAGGTCCAGGGTGTTCAGTACAGGAATAGTGACGTCGTGTCCCAGCTCGTGGTAGATGAAGTTCAGATAGAGCAGTTCGTCGAGGCCGGTGCTGTTTATGAGGTCCCTGTTGAGGGGGAGTCCCATCATGGTGTCGCGGGCGGTTTTGTAGCTCCACACCGTCCTCTGAGGGTCCCTCCTCACGAGCGGAAGGAATCCCGCAGCCCCCCATGCCGTCCTGTTGTTTTCCGTGGTTGTCAGGCTGTGGCCATGGATGGCAACCAGATACGGGTGGAAGAAGACGTACGTGACGTTGGAGACACCGGCGTGCTCCTCCATAAACTCGTCGGGCGGAATGAGTGAAAGAGCTCCTCCGTAGAGCCTTAGGTCTTCCATGTAGTAATCCTGATGAGTCCTGTAAAACTCCATGAAGTCGGTTTCGTTGGCAAACTCTCTCAGGGCCGGCAGGAATTCGTTCTTAAACCAGTTGAAATACTCGCGGTAATACTCTGGTACACCCTCTTCAGAATAATACTCTTCTAAATATTCGGGTATCTTAAGCTCCGGGGGCTCTGAACAGCGTACGAGCAGCATCTCAATTCGGGCTAAGTACGTGTCCTTCCATGTAAATCTATTAGAACGTGAGAGGTAGTCCCTAAGGAGAATCACAGCCGTTGAGTTCCTGTATTTCCCGAAATGGGCTTCCACTTCGTCTATATAGTCCCCCCTGTCTATAACAAAGGTGTCGTTGCCGAAGGCCAGGTAGTAGACTATTCCAAGAAGTTCCTCGTTCGGGTGTATCTGGACCTTTACGTTCTCGCTTATGTACACAGTGCCGTTCTCAACGGGCGCGGCAAGGGTTGCATTAATTCCCAGTATTGCCAGAATTATTATTGCGGCAAATACTTTCTTCATGTTATCACCGAGTATAAATTGAAAAACTGAAGTTTTTATGTTTTTTGTGGAAGGCTTTTAAAGGGGGGGGCGCTATGGTGGATTAGGGTGATCTAACATGCGCAGGGCACTGTTAATTGTAGCCGTTGTAATCGCTCTAAGCGGGCTCTTCTTTCCCCCAGCAACGGCCAGCGGAGAGAAGCCACTGGTAGTGGCCACGATAGGGCCGCTTGGCTCGATAGTCAGGGAGGCCTTCCCTGGGGTTGACGTAGTGGTCCTAATACCCCCCGGCGTCGACCCCCACGACTACCAGATGACAGCGGAGCAGGTTGAACTCGTCCAGAGGGCCAGTGTGATAGTGACCACCGGTGGCCACCTTCCGGTCGAGAAGCGGATGGTGGAACTCAAGGAGAACGGCGAGATTGCCGGAAAGATACTCCTCGTGGACGACTACAAAAAATACGGCTTCAGATACCTCAAGGAGCACTGGTACAACGAGAAGGACAACCCACACGGCGTCTGGCTCGACCCATACAACGCCATCGCGATAGCGGAGGCAACAGAGGAAGCGCTGATTCAAAGCGACCCTGCAAGGGAAAACGAGTACAGGCTCCAGTTTGAGGCGTTTAAAGCAAGAGTCCTGGGGATAGTTGAGGCGTACAGGGCCCTCATCAACTCAAACGCCACCGCAGTCATTCAGATGCCGCCCGACCAGTACGCCCTTGAGTGGCTTGGAATTAAGGCTGTTGAGGCCCTGAAGCCTGAGGAGGAAGTCCCGGCCAAGGGCGTTGACACGCTCGTTGAGAAAGCCAAGGAAGCGGACATTCTCGTGTACGGCCTCGACAGTCCGGATCAAATGAAGAAGGCCATGATGGAGCTGGCCGAGAAGAGCGAGAAACCGCTTGCAGGAATAACGGTCTTCTGGAGCTCGGGCAACTACACGGAGTGGCTGGTGAAGAATACAGCTGCCATCATAGAGGCACTCAAAGGTGAAAGCCTCAGAGAAACACCCCAGGAAACCAGAAAAGAAACGGGAACAAACACCGAACGGTACATCCTGCTTTCGCTGCTCACGGGGATAGTGCTCGGAACTGCCCTTGGGGTAATAATGAAAAAGTAGAGGACATCACTCCCTCTTGTACGGTTTTCCGTCCGCCTTCGGCGGTTTTGCCTTTCCTATTATTCCCGCGACCACCAGGAGAGTAACCACGTAGGGGAGTGTCGCTATGAACTGCCACGGTATCGTTCCAGCAAGCCAGGGATTGTTCTGGATGTAGAATGACAGGTTGTCAAAGAAACCGAACAGGAACGCCCCACCAAGGGCTACCAGCGGGTTCCAGTTGCTGAACACCATGTTCGCCAGTCCTATGAATCCCCTTCCGGCTGCTATGCTCTTGGTAACCGTCCCGAGCCAGTCCACGCTGAGGTAGGCTCCCCCCACTCCCGCTAAGGCGGAGGCTATTAAAACCGCTGTGAACCTGTACAGCTCAACGTTTATTCCCAGGGCGTCGGCGGCTTCGGGATTCTCTCCAACGGAGCGGATCCTCAACCCAAAGGGGGTCTTAAACAGAACCCACCAGGAGACGATGGCTATTGCTATGGTTATCACCACCATTGGGCTCAGTGAGTTGCCGAATGCGTCCCTCCAGAGCGGCTCGACCTTGACTGTGTCGGGAACTTGATGCTGTCCTGCCGTTCCCCAATAGGCCATTATTCCGAAGGCCACGCTACCGTAGCCTAAGAGGTTCAGGCCGATTCCAGGAATGACATGGTCACCCTTAAGGTAGACCGTCAGGAAACCATGTAGTGCACCGAGGAGGAGTCCAACCAGCGCTCCTCCCAGGAGTCCAACCCATCCATTGCCGGCCCACTCGGCTATCATCGTTCCAAAGAAGGCCGAGAACATCAGGATTCCCTCGTATCCGATGTTGACCACGCCAGCCCTCTCGCTTATCGTCGCCCCTATGCTGACCAGTGCTATTGGAACCATTGCTGAGAGGGAACCAAGGACGAGGCTTATTATCATCGTCTCGTTCATGCCCTCTCCCTCCGGAACCACCTGGTTGTCAGGTCGTAGAGACCAGGAACCGCCACGGCAATGATGATTATTCCCTCAATGACCTTGATCATCTCGAGTGGAACGTGGGCATGCTGCTGCATTGCGGTCGCTCCGGCGCTCAATGCACCGAAGAGGATTCCAGAGAATATTATCCCAAGTGGATGATTCCTGCCCACGAGGGCCACGCCTATTCCATCAAAGCCGTAGTTCTGGATGTTGGCCAATCCCTGGGTTATAGCGTAGCTCGGAGGTGTTCCCATCACAATCCCGGCCCCTGCCAGACCCGCGGTCATACCCCCGAGCAGGAAAGACCATATCGTAGCCTTCTTTGGACTGATTCCGCCGTATTCGGCGGCCCTCGGGTTCTGTCCGCTTACCCTGAGTTCGTAGCCCAGCTTCATGTGCCACATTATCACATACACAATGATAGCGGTGAATACGGCTATTATGAAGGCGAGGGAAAGGCTCGTGCCCTCCATTAAGAGCGGGAGCCTAGCGCTCGGGGGAATCGAGAGGGTACTGTTCGGATCCCTCGGATTGTAGTAGACGCTTACAGCCAGCCAGCTGACGAGATAGAGGGCTATCCAGTTGAGCATTATTGTCGATATGACCTCGTGGACCCCCCGATAAACCTTGAGGATCGCGGCAGGGAGGAGCCAGAGCGCGCCGACTATCAGACCCGCCAGGAGCCCAATGAGTGGGTTGGGAATGTACTGCGTTGTTATTATCGCAGCGATTGCCCCAAAGTAAACGGATCCCTCTGCACCGATGTTGAAAAGACCCGTTCTTGCGCCCAGCGCGAACGTTATGGCCGTGAGCATTATCGGGGCGGACTTTGCCAGGGTTTCGGCTATGCCGTCGAGAGAACCGAGGGAGCCAACTATAAGCCAGTAGTACGCAGAACTGGCGCTGTATCCGCTTAGCCAGAGGACTATGGCCCCTATCACTGCCCCTATCAGGATTGCCAGGATACTCTCTGCCAGGGGCTTCCAGTACCCTTTGACGTTCATGCTTTCACACCTCCCATCATAAGGCCGATCTGCTCCTCGGTAACTTCCTCGGGCTTAACAACCCCCATAAATTGCCCCTCGTACATGATTGCCATCCTGTCGCTCAGCTGGAGAACCTCGTCGAGATCAGCCGAGACGAGGAGAACCGCCTTGTTCTCGTTTCTGAGCTTCACGAGGTAGTTCCTGATGTACTCGGTTGAAGCCACATCAACGCCTCTTGTAGGCTGTGCCGCGATTATAAACTCTGGCTTTTTGCTGACTTCTCTGGCAACGATGAGTTTCTGCTGGTTTCCACCGCTTAAGCTCTTCGCTGGTGCATTCACACCAGGGGCACTTATCTCAAACTCCTCTATAAGCTCACTAGCGTGTTTCTTGACCCTGCCCCAGTCTATAAGCCCAAAGCCACGTGAGAACTCCTTTCTCCAGTGCATTCCGAGAATCGAGTTCTCCATTACGCTCATCTCGATTACGAGCCCCATGTGGGTTCTATCCTCCGGTATGTGTGCAAAACCCATGTCGTAGAGATCCCTGGGACTTTTGCCGGTTATGTCGACTCCATTGAGGTATATCCTACCCTTTTCGACTCTCCTAAGGCCAGATATGGCCTCTATCAGTTCGCTCTGACCGTTGCCTTCAACACCCGCTATTCCAAATATCTCCCCCGCTCTGACCTCAAAGGAAACTCCCCTTACGGCTTCCTCTCCGCGATCGCCCTTGACCCACAGGTTCTCAACTTTAAGAACCGTGTTTCCAGGCTCCTTTGGAGGCTTTTGTATTCTAAGGACTACGTCCCTGCCGACCATCATTCTCGCTAGAAGCTGAGGAGTTGCCTCGCTCGTCTTAACAGTCCCGATCACCTTGCCCTTTCTTATAACTGTGACGCGGTCCGTTATCTCCATGACCTCATTGAGCTTGTGGCTGATGAAGATTATAGTCTTGCCCTGGGCCTTTAGCTTCCTTAGAACAGCGAAGAGCTCCTTGACCTCTATTGGCGTTAGAACAGCCGTGGGCTCGTCGAGGATCAGTATGTCCACGTTTCGGTAGAGCATCTTCAGTATCTCGACCCTCTGCTGAACGCCGACGGGGAGGTTCTCCACTGGGACATCGAGGGGGACCTGAAAGTTCAGCTCGTCCATGAGGGCCTTGATCTCTCCACGCGCTTTTTCTAGGTCTATCTTGGAGAATAAGCCGTGACCCTCCATACCTAGGATAATGTTCTCTAGGGCCGTAAAAACATCAACGAGCGTGAAATGCTGGTGAACCATGCCGATACCGTTCGCTATGGCGTCGGCGGGGCTTTTAAACCGAACCTCTTTCCCCCTGAGAAAGATTTTACCATTTGTTGGTTTGAGCATTCCAAAGAGGATCTTCATAAGAGTCGTTTTTCCAGCACCGTTCTCACCGAGGAGACCAAGTATCTCGCCCTCATAAACCTGAACGGTAACCCCGTGAAGGGCTTTAGTGCCGTCGGGATAAACCTTGACGATGTCCCTCATCTCAAGTATCGGCGTTTTTTCTTCCATGCTATCACCCCCACCAAGGAAAGAGAAAAAGAAAAGGGTTCACTTCTTGTGGTTCTCGTAGTAGTCAAGTCCCCAGTAAGCACCGAAGCGGTAGCCTCCCTCGAACTTGTAGAGGACCGGAATCTCCATGCCGAGGACTATTCCGATGGTATCTTTGCCGTCGTTGAGGGCTATGAGCGAAGCCAGAGCCCCCGCAAGGGCAGATCCCTCGTTCTCCTTAAACAGAACCATCTGGACGTTGTGTGGCATTTCTGGATCGTAGCCGTCTATAATGACGAACCTCTGGTTCGGGTACTCCTGAGCGACCTGCTTTACGGCGTTGGTCATCATGAAGCCGACTGCGATGATTATGTCGTACTCACCGCTCTTGGCAAGGCTCCTGAGGTTGGGGAGGTAGTCGTTCTCGCTGTTGCTCTGGAGCTCAGTAATCTGAAGTCCGAAGTCCTTTGCGGCCCTTGAGGCGCCCAGGTAGGCCATGTCGTTAAAGCTCAGGTCACCCCTGCCACCAACATCATAAACGATCGCTATCTTCTTGGTGTTCTCCCTCTGGTTGAGGGTCTCGTTGAAGTAGGTCTGTGCCTTGGGCTCGTTCTTTGCCCATTCCTTGGCGAGGTTCTCCATAGCCGCCCAGTCCTCGGCGTTCCTGAGCTGCTCTATCTGGTCCTTACTTGTGGCCTTGGGGACAACTATCTCCCCGTTTATTATCTTGTTCTGAAGCTCATCAACGGCCTGCCATATCCAGTCGGGAACTTGGTTTCTCGTCTCCTCAAGGAACTGGAAGAGCTCATCTTCGCTGTTGAAGCCAAGTTCCTGGAGCTTCTTCTTCTTGGTGTCTTCGGGGAGGGCATTGAACATGGCCTTTACATCGTCTATTGTGGAGAGCTTAACGCCACCCTCCTTGAGACCGAGCTCAACGACGCCACCCTCGAACTTGTTTTCTTCTGCCTGTTTGACGGCGTTGTAAACACCGACATCAACGCGCTTCATCATGCTTGCTATTATTGCACCGGGTTTGATCCAATCCTGGGCTGAATCAACACCAATAGCGAACGGGGGACCCATCTTCTTGTTGTTAGCCTTGAGATAATCGTTAATGGCTTCAAAAACGCCCAGACCCGTTCCTCCAGCAACCTGGTAGATCACCCAGGCCCCCTGCTGGAGCTGTGCTTGAGTCGCTTGCTTACCCTTGGCCGCGTCTCCAAAGGACCCCGTGTACGTGTACAGAATCTTTATCTTCTCGGATCCGCCTCCGCCACCGCCGATACAGCCGCTGGCCACTACGCTGAATCCCACAAGCCCTATCAACAACAGGGCAAAGACAGCTTTCTTCATGGGAACACCCCTGAAAGGTTTGTCATTATGGTGTGGGTCTAGGGGGAAATATATAGTTTGTGGTCTGTTAAGGTATTCTGAAAGATTCTTGACGATTTTCCAATAACTTGAAGCGTTTTTAGAATATATTTTATGTGCTAGAAAACCTTTTTAACTATGTTCAAGGAGTAACTCCCGATTGGAATGAAGCTGAGTGATCTCGTTTATCTTAAATCGGGGAGAATCCTGATGACGGGAAGCCCTCGGAGAATAGCGAGGATATTCATCAATGAGTGGGCTAGAGAGGGATACAAAATTCTGGCGGAAGGACTTCCGTTCGTTGTTGATGGAGATGTCTTCATCGGCGACCCCCTTGAGAATCCAGGCTTTGATGCGTATCTAATATTAAACCCGCTCTCTCGCTCGAAAGAAGAACGGAAAAAGCTTTACGGTTGGCTGGAAGAAAATCGGGACAAGCTCATTCTTCTCTATGAGCCCAAATACGTCGGGGACTCAATAACCCGCTATCAGATACGGAACTTCATAGACTACCTCCTCGCCTACCGCAGGGAGACCCTTGGGGCAGAGGTTATAAAGCTGTACCGCATTGAAAATGGCAGAGTGGTTGAGTCCAGGGAGTTCATCCGGAGAAGAGGCCCGTGATGAGTGGCTTCGGGTCCGAGCGGTGAGGACACCAGCTATCGCTGAGGCCTTCTTTAACTGTTTCTCTTAACCAAAAACTTTAAATGTTTTTGTGATTAATTGTGAGTATATGGTAGTGAAAGAGAAGCTTTACACGGTTAAGCAGGCGAGCGAAATCCTCGGAGTTCATCCAAAAACAATCCAAAAATGGGATAAGGAAGGGAAAATCAAAACCATTAGAACACCCGGCGGGCGAAGGAGAATACCAGAAAGCGAAATAAAAAGACTTCTCGGCATAAGCGAAGAAAAAGGCCTAATCATTGGCTATGCGAGAGTCTCAAGCCACACACAAAAAGACGACTTGGAAAGACAGGTTGAAGCTATCAAGCAATACGCAAAAGAACGAGGCTGGCAAGTCCAAATACTCAAAGACATCGGTTCAGGATTGAACGAGAAGAGGAAAAATTATCGCAAGCTCCTCGAACTCGTCGCAAAAGGAGAAGTCTCAAAAGTCATCATCACACATCCAGATAGGCTCACCCGCTTTGGCTTCAAAACTCTCGAATTCTTCTTCAAGGAAAACGGTTCAGAGATAATCGTAATCAACGAGAAAGAAAAACCCCCACGAGAAGAACTCATTGAAGACTTGATAACCATAATCTCGCACTTCGCTGGAAAGCTCTACGGAATGCGTTCTCACAAATACAAAAAGCTCAAGAAGGGCATGAAAAAACTAATCGAGGAGGTCGAGAATGACTAAACTTGTTCTCACATACAGAATGTCGCACAACTGGAACGTTAATTCGTTCCTAAAAGAATACCAAAGACTTCTCCAGAGGGCAATTGATGAAATATCGGAGAACACGACTTGGAGAGAGAAGAAAGTCACGCACAGGTATTCCGTTGGAAGCAGGAATTATCACTACTATGAGACGACCCGCCTAATCCCGTATTTTCCACAGTCGAATGAGTTTAAGCGAGAATTAAGGAACAAACTCCTCAAGGACTGGCCTTTCGCCAAGCACTACATTGATTCTGCTATAAAGACCGCTTATTCAATCCTCAAAAGCTGGAGAGGGAACTACCTCAAAGGGAAGAGAAAAAGAGCGAAGCCAGTCGTTAAGAGAAAGTTCGTGAGGGTGAAAACAACTCTAATGAAGGTTGAAGGCTCAAGGATACGAATCACAGTTAAGCCTCGTGAGGAATACCTCGAGCTGGACTTCTCAAAGGAGTGGTTCTATGAAAGGGTTAAGGACTGGAAGGTCGGTGAACTAATAATCAGGGAGAACGACGTTCTACTAACGTTCTCAAAAGAAGTCGAGTTCTCTGGAAGAATCAAAATCGGTATTGATAGTAACTTAACGAGCCTCGATATTTTTCACCCTGAAAAAGGCTGGATTAGAGTGGACTTGAGCGAGCTACACAGGATTGCCGAGACTTATGACAGGATTATTGACGGGCTGAAGAGCGTTCAGCGGAAAGCTCCAAAGAGGATTGGAGTTCTCCTTAAAAAATACTGGACGAGGAGAAGGAACAGGATTGAGGATTATTTGAACAAGCTTGCAGTCCAGCTTTCAAGAGAGTTCCCTGATGCAGTTTTTGTCTTCGAGGATTTAAACAAGTTCAAAATGCTCCAGAACGGTTCGAGGAAGTTCAACAGGAAGCTCTCCCGTGCTACTTGGAAGAAAATCGTTGGAAAGCTTTCCTATCGTGTTCCTGTCGAGTTTGTTAATCCTGCTTACACTTCGTCCACCTGCCCGGTGTGTGGGAGTTGGTTGGAGTCCCGAAACGGGCGGGTGGTTTGTCATAACTGTGGTTTTGAGGCTGACAGGCAGTTTGTTGGTTCGTTCAACGTTTTCGTGCGGGGACTTGGGGTCGCCCTGAGCGGGGCTGAGCTTGATGATTTGCTCCCCAATGAACCCAGAGGGGAACTGAACGTGATGAAGCCCAAGTCCGTCGTGAGGGTTGATTTAAATGGAGGGAGGTTCACTCACGTTCCTCCCTAAAACTCACGACGGACAGACCCCGATAGTCATATATAATGATATACACCCTTTCCAACCGGTGGTGAAGATGTTCGGAAAGCTAAGGGAGAAGCTCAAAAAGTTCACAAAGCAGGTTGAGGAGAAAATAGAAGAGGAAGAAAAGGCCGTTGAGGCTCCAATGGCTGGGGAAGAAATACAGAAGGCTGTTCAGGAGTCCACAGAGACAGAGGGAGAAAAACCCGGATTCCTTGGAAGACTCCTCCAGGTGGAGATAAAGGAGAAGGACATCGAAGATGCCCTCGACGAGCTTGAAATTGAACTCCTTGAGGCCGATGTTGCCCTTGAGACCGTCGAAGCCCTCCGCGAGAAGATAAAGGAAAAGCTCGTTGGAAGAAAGGTCAGGATAGGCACCAACAAGGGCAAGATTATAGAGGAAGCCCTGAAAGAGGCTATTCTCGAAATCTTGACTCCCGAAAAGAAAATCGACTTGCTCCAGATGATAAAATCGAAAGAGGATAAGCCCTTCGTCATAGCCTTCGTCGGCTTCAACGGCTCTGGAAAAACAACCACCATAGCGAAGCTCGCCCACTGGCTCAAGAAGAACGGGTTCAGCGTTGTAATAGCTGCCAGCGACACCTTCAGGGCGGGTGCTATAGAACAGCTTGAAGAGCACGCGAAGAGGGTTGGCGTCAAGGTCATAAAGCACGACTACGGCGCAGACCCTGCCGCGGTTGCCTACGACGCCATCCAGCACGCAAAGGCGAGGGGAATTGATGTCGTCCTGATAGATACGGCTGGAAGAAACGAACTGAACAGGAACCTCATGGACGAGATGAAGAAGATAGCAAGGGTCACCAAGCCCGATCTGGTGATATTCGTTGGGGACTCGCTCGGAGGCAACGCCGTTGTCGAACAGGCCAAGCAGTTCAACGAGGCCGTGAGGATAGACGGAGTTATACTCACCAAGCTCGATGCAGACGCGAGGGGAGGGGCAGCCTTGAGCATAAGCCATGCAATCGGCGCGCCCATACTCTTCGTCGGCGTTGGACAGGGCTACGAAGACCTCAGACCCTTTGATGAGAAGTGGTTCGTGGAGAGGATTTTCGGGGAGGACTGATTTTTAGTCTTTTAGCCCCTGAAAATTATTCCGCTCTTTTCTATCATCCAACTTCTCAGATTTTGCTGTAAGGCTCAGGAGAAGAGAAAAAAACAAATGCACTTACTCAGCCGAGCATCGAGTCGAGGAACAGCATCACGTAGAACCCCAGGAAGAAGCCGAGAGTGACCAGCGTCTCGTTCTCCTCCCTCTTGTATATCTCGGGTATCATTTCCTTCACTGTAACGTAGAGCATCGCCCCGCCGGCCATTCCAAGTCCGTAGGGCAATAGCGAGTGGAAGACAGTGAAGAGGAACGCACCGAGGATGACCATCACCATCTCTGCCACGCCGCTAAGTGCACCCATCACTATGGGCATGAGGCGCTTTTTCTGGAGGGTCGCCAGCGGGAGAGAAACGACGGTTCCCTCCGGAAAATCCTGGATTCCAATGGCTATCGCCGTTATGAGGCCCCTCTCGAGGTCGTAGACAAGCGAAGTCCCAACTGCCATCCCCTCAGGGAGGTTGTGGATGATGACGGCTAAAACGATGAGCCACACAACCCTGAGGCGCTCCTTGAACTCTCTCGGCCCCTCGTAGCCCTTGACGAGGTGTTCGTGGGGAATGAATCGGTCTATAAGGTAAATGAGTATAACCCCAAGCAGGATTCCAACGCCCGCTGGTGTGAAAGTACCCGTTGATTCTATGGCCGGGAGTATCAGGCTTGTAAAACTTGCCACTATCATGACTCCAGCGGCGAAAGAGAGGCTCACATCCACGCCCCAGCCCGGCATTCTGTTGGCGAAGATGGCAAGAAGGGCGCCGAGGGTGGTCATTAAGGCAACGAACAGGCCCGCGTAGAAGGCCACCATTATCAGGCTGCCGCCTGAGATGCTCAGCAGCCACGATGAGAGGTTCGCTATGAATCCTTCCAGCATTATTAGGCTCACCTAAAAACATTGGGCTTTGGAATTAAAAAGCTTTTGGGCCGGTCGCGCTATCACGGAAAAATGTTATATTCAATGCCGCCGAGAATTTTTGGATATTGACTCTTTAAGGGGGGCAAAAACATGCGGAAAATCAGGCTGGGGATAGTTGGTTGCGGGATTGCAGCAAAGACCCTCCACATTCCGGCCTTAAAGGAGCTTTCCGACATTTTTGAGGTGGCTGCAGTCACGAGCAGGACAAAGGAGCACGCCGTGGAGTGCGCCGAGCTCGTTGGCGGAGCGGAAGTTTTTGAGAGCTATGAAGAGCTTCTCCGGTCGGGAGAGGTTGACGCGGTTGACCTGGCGCTTCCCGTTGAACTGAACCTTCCGTTCATAAAGAAGGCAGTCGAAAACGGGGTTCACGTTATATGCGAAAAACCGATTTCGACCGATGTAAAGACCGGAAAAGAGATAGTAAAAATCGCCAACGGCTCGGATGTCGTTGTTTACATCGCCGAGAACTTCAGGCACGTTCCCGCTTTCTGGAAGGCAAAGGAGCTGATTGATGCGGGGAAAATAGGGGAGCCCGTCTTCACGAGCTGGCACGTGTGGGTCGGCATGGACGAGGGCAACCCCTACGTGCACACCGGGTGGAGGAAGAGTCCGAAGCATGTTGGGGGCTTTCTCTCGGACGGAGGGGTGCACCATGTAGCCGCTATGAGGCTCATCTTCGGTGATGTCGCATGGATTTCCGCTGCCGTGCGCGACCTCTCCCCGCTCCTTGGGGGGCTCGACTTCATGTCGTCTCTCCTCGAGTTCGAGAGCGGAGTTGTTGGAACCTACACAGCTGGGTACTCGATTAAAGGTAAGGACAGGTTCGAGATAGTGGGGACCGATGGAAGGATGCTCGTGGAGTGGGACAGAATACTCCTCAACGGGGAGGAAATTGGCGTCAACCCGGAGAACAGCTACAAGCTTGAGTTTGAAGACTTCTACAGGGTGGTGATGGGAGAAAGGGAAAACGTCCTCGGAAGTCCCCTTGAGGCTCTGAAGGATCTCGCCGTCATAGAAGCGGCCGTCAAATCCAACGGGCACAGGATAGACCTTAAATCCCTGCTGGATTGGTCTGGATGAGTAGAGGGACTTTATATCCCGCTGGAAAGTTAAAATATAAATGGCTCAAGGCCCGACGTGCATCATCTGGCCGTACATCTCCCAGTCAAGGAGGAGCTCGTACTCGGCCTTCAGGTTGTAGTAGTGGCCCCACTCCATATCGCTGAGGTAGCGCATGAGCCTCTTCTTCTCCTCGGTGTCAACCATCTCCTCAAGCTTCGCATAGAACTGCGCCGCTATCTCCTCGGCCTTCATGGCCCAGCGGATGAGATCTATGATGTCCTGCACGCCGTTAAGCTTCCTCGCGACGGGCTGGAGCTCCGGTCCTATGTGCTCCTTGGGAAAGACAACCTCCTTCCCAGGGAACATATTGGCGTAGATCTTTCTCAAAAGCTCCTCGTGCTTCTTCTCCTCTCCGGCGAGCCACTCTATCTTTTCCTTAAGCTCCTGGATGTCAATCCTCTCGGCAAGGCTCTCGTAGAACTTCCTCGCGCCTATTTCGGCCTTGATGGCCATCCCAAGAAGCTCCTCAAGGGAGAAGTCCTTCATCTTTTCGAGGGGAAGCCCCTCTTCCAGCTCAGGCGGAACCATATTTATCACCCCATCCATCAACAAGCAGTAGTTCAATCTCATTATAGACTTCAACCCTCTTAAACCCTTCCTTTTTGAGTGATCTGAGAACAACCAAAACTAAATCTCCTAATAAAAAGAAAGAAAAGGTTTCACCCCTTCAAAAACGCCTCGACGATGTTCCTCGTCTCGTTGAGGGCTTCAAGCGGGATTCCCTTCGGAAGGCCGCCGATTTCACCATTGACGTCCTTCAAAACGCCCTCTCCTGCACCGAGGAACATGCCCTCGCTCACTATTCCGCGGAAGTTTGCTGGCGGTAGCAGCGCAACGGCAACGCGGTTGCCTTCCTTAACGGTGAGGTCGTTTGTAACGACTGTTATCGCCCTGTCGCCGATGTTGACGTTCGTAACCAGCAAGCGGTCAGCGTTCGGGTGCTTTGCGACGCTCATGACTTCTCCGACCTTGATGTCCACCGCTATGACGGGGTCGTTTATCTTCCCTAAGGCCAGTCTCCTGTCAAGGCCAAGGATCGTATTCAGGAAGAAGCGAACTTTCGCAACGGCTTCCTCTACCTTCTCGCGCTCGCTCTTGTCCGCTAAGCTGAGAAACTTGTGGTGCCAGTCCTCCCCGCCAAGAGCTTCGATTATCCCGAGGGCCTTTTCCTTCAGGGCCTTCATCTGAGGTGTATCGACTAGCTCTTTTGGATCAATGTAGCTGTAGCGCATGGCCTGTATCTCAGGAATCATCTCCTTCGCCAGCTGGATTGTCCTCTTCTTGTCCCACTTCCCCTTGAACTTCGCTCCCTCTATCGTCTTCAGGAACAGCTCCACGCTCTTCTCCGCGACCAGTAAGCGGTAATCCTTGCTCGTGTCCCACATCTTCACCACCTTCCAGTGCCTTTAAAACGCGGTTCTTAACACTTTCGTCGGGAATTCCCTCCGCTATCGAGCGGGCCTTTGAGAGCTCTCCCATCCGCCTGTAGGCGATGGCCACTTCTCCTAAAAGCTCAGAGGCTAGGTGGGAGTCATCAATGATGCCCGCGAGGACAAGCGGCTCTTCGACGAGGCCGATGCGGAGCATTCTCTTTGCTATTTTGAAAAGCTCCTCGTCGGAGGGTCTGAACTTTCCAACGAGTATGAGGTTCATGGCGTCTTCAAAGACTCTCCTTCCGAGGTCCGGCCTCTCGTGGAGGAAGAGCCAGTAGCTGAGCTTCAGCATTTCCGAGGCCCTCTCCCTGAGGTCTAAGAATCGGATTAAGTCTACTGCCTTTTCAACGTCTCCCTTCTCCACGAGGGAATCAACAACGGTTTTTCCCCTGCGGAGAACCTCTTCTATAAGCTCTATTTTCTCGGAAAGCTCTTTTGCCTGGAGGTTGAAGAATAGGGACTCATATACTTCCTTTGCCAGGCGATAGTAGTCGAGGGCGATGGGGGCGTTTATCTCATCGGCGGTTTTTTCAATCAGCCTGGCGACGCTGAGAAGGGATGACAGGACTGCTGAAGACAGGCCCCTCGCAGACTGGAGGGTCTCAACGGCCTCCCAGAAGAGCAGATAAGCGTCTCTATACCTGTCTGAGATGGCAAGGTTTCTGGCAATGCCCGCCAGAAGCTCTCCTCTAATCCTGGGGGAGGAGAACTCCCTGGCGAGGGAAACCGCCAGTATCATGTACCTCTCCCCTGCGCTCTCGCGTCCGAGCTGATAGAAGGCTCTCCCCACTATGGAATAGGCGAGCGCTTTTTCCCTCTTGTCCTCGATGCCCTCAAGGGCTTGGAGCATCTCGGAGAGAACCTCCTCTCTCGGGAACTCATCAAAGATTCTCAGGAGTGCAAGAAGACGCTCAAAGCTATCCTCAATTTTAAGTGCAGAATTAAAGGCGCTTTTGAAATCTTTTCGTGAGAGGTACCTCTTTACCGCTTCCACAGAAACCACCAAGAAGAAAATATGCATAGAGCCTAAAAGCCTAACCCTTCGGCTATGGGTTGGACTCCTGGCTCAATCGTGTACTGCCTTCTCCAACATGAAAACGAAAAATTTGAAAGGAGATATTAATCAACTTTGAAACACAGAACAGGAACCGTGGATATGTCCGTGCTCTCTCCCCTCCAGACGTGGTGCCTTGTTTGCACATCCGAGTCTAAAGAAAGGTCAAAGTCGAACGCTTTCATGTTGTCGTATTCAAAACCCACGTCGATAAAGAGCCCGACGAGACTGGCCTTCTCGGCGGCGGTTTCGCTTATCTTCCCCACGGCCTCGAGAATATCGATGAACTTTAGAACATCCACTGCAAAATCGCTCGTGTTGAGGTCCCATATATGGAACGCATAGTACCCTATATCCCCTGTGGACTCATGAACTCCTTCATCTATCCACCTATCAATTGGCGGAACTTGGGCATCCGATGGTTTTGACGTCCCCCCTGTTATTGTGCTGGGGTAAAAGTCCTTAACGTAGACGTACTCTTCGTACCACACCCAGCCTGCACTGTAAACCCTCCATCTCTCGTAACGGTATTTGACGTTCATCCAGATGTAGTAGGGACTACCCTGGGGAAAATTGGCGTAATGAGAACCAGTTTCGTCTTTTTGAACGATGTTGTACGAAGCCAGCCGGGTCCAGTCTTTGTCCACAAACGCGTTGATGCTGAACCCAACTTTCTTGTTGATGGAGTAGGTGTACGAGATGTACCCCTTAGTTGAACTGTCCGGGATTACCTGGGCCACTACGGTTGGTGCTGTCCACTCGTAGGAGTCCACCAGCGTGCGGCTGTAATAGTAGAGGGGCTGCACGTCGTTTGTCTGCTCGGAGGACGTCTTCACGGCGTTCTTTAATGGCCTAAACTTGGGAACTACACCTCTTGATTGGGGCAGTTCCTTCCAATCGAAGCTGACGCTTTCGATGGAGACGTTGCCGTCTTTTGTGACTATCGTGAGAAGAATCAGCGGCTGTGACAGCCTTTTGTTTTTCCTGTACTCGTCTTCCCAGGCCTTTCTGAGGTCGCCGAGGTTCAGGATAATCTGTCTATTGTTCTTGATGTCGTATTCGGCAATCTGTCTGAACCCTTCGGGATAAAGGGCTGAAACGAAGACGCGCGCTTCTCCAGCATTCTGGATGTTCACACTTGCCAGGTTCCTGAAATACGGCAGCTGTATATCACTCGCCGTTACGAAAAATCCAGAAAAAAATCAAACCCACCAGAAGCATTGCAGGGATTACTCTTTTCATGGTACCACCGACCAAAATATTCATGGAATTCTATATTAAGTTTTCGGTGTGTCACAGCGTCTAGTGGTAATCATCCTCTCGAAATGTGCGTGTAGTTCCAAAGATTTAGAACTCAGAGGTCGGCTAAGACCTCTTCTGCGACATCTTCCTGTCCCAGTTCTCGAGCATTGAATCGAGCGCCAGAAGGCTGTTGAGCCTGAGGCGTACCCTTTTGTTGTCCCAATCTATTGAGCCTTTGAAGTCGTTCAACAGCTCGAACACCTTTTCGGTTTCCGAAGCTGGAAGGTTTCTTCCGTAGAACTCCTCACCGCAGTGAGGGCATTTGAAAACGAAGTCGTTGAAGGTCTCCATGAACTTATCCCTGTCTTTGAAAACGTCCTCACCAACACCCTTTTCGAGCATCTGGTTTATCAGCTCGGCCCAGTCGAGGGCCTTTCCACAGAGAGGACACCTGGCCACTCAACCCACCTCCCTCAAAAACTTCTCAATCTCCTTAAGTATCAGCTTGATTGCATCATCAAGGTTCTTCTTGCCATTTGCCCCAGCGGCTCCTGCGTGCCCCCCACCCGAGCCGTCAATGATTGGCCCTACTTTTTCCATTATCTTCCCGAGGTGGAGACCCTTCCTGACGAGGCTTTCCCTGGCCCTTGCGGAAATCCTGACGCCGTTCTTCTCGCTCCCAACGATGGCTATATCCGCCCCAAGCTGGAGGAAGACCTTGCAGGCAAGGGATTCGTAGGCCGAGACCTTTGAGACGGCTATTATGTACTTCCTGAACTTCCTTATCTCCATCCTCTGGCAGGCCTTCAGCACGGCCATCCTCTTCGCCTGGTCAATGTTCTCGTCGTTCACCGGGGCAACCAGCTGGAAAATCTCTCCCATCTGAACCGGAAAAGCCTCAAGCATCTCGGATACGGACTTGAACGTTTTCGAGTTCGCGAACCTGAAGTTGGCAGTATCGGTCACTATCCCGGCAAGGAGGGCTTTAACGGAGGGACCATCGGCAAACCCAAGGTACTTAAAGAGCTCCCACACGATCTCAGCCGTGGATGTTCGCGTTGAATCAACGACAGAAATATCTGCTGTTATCGGGTTCTTCTTCTCGACGTGGTGGTCTATTAGGATTGTAAACTTATCCTTTGGAATATCAATCGGCTCAAGCTGTTCGAGGGAAGATGTGTCGAATATCACAACGACGTCTTCATCAACGGAAGGGTTTTTCTCAACCGGGACGGGAGAAAGCGTGAGAAGCCTCTTCGCGTAGGAGGAAACGCTCTGGGCAACGCCAATTCTAACCCTTTCAACTCCCCTCGCCTTTAGAAAACGGGCAAACGCTATTGCAGAGCCGAGGGAATCGGGATCGGCGTTATGGTGGCAGAGAAGGAGAAATGACTTGTCCCCAGCTGTCTCAAGGAAGCGTCTAAGCTTTATCTTGCCCTTCATTTGCGATCTCCCTCAGCTTTTTCTCAACGGCCGCGTAGGCCTTCTCAACCGCCTCGTCAATCAGCCTCTCCACGTCAACTTTCACGAAAACCGGAACCTCAAGGTACACCTCAAGCTCAAGGTCGAGGGTTTCGCCCCTGTTTATTCTCGTCGTTACCTCTATGTCCTTCACGTCGCTCCTGTTGAGGGCATCAAAGACGTGCTTTATCACGACTCTCTGTGCGAGCTCACCTACCTCGATTATCTGCTCCTCGGTAAGCTCCGGCAGGCCTATGTGGACTACTCTCCTTCCCTCGCTTTCCATGGTCATCACCGCTGACGGAAATAATCTGTAAGAAAGAAGAGGATCAGCCGGCAGTCGGCGGCCTCAGGGCCGACTGTATCTGAGCGGTAAGCTCCTTGAGCTTCTCGTTGAGCTTCTTCTCCTGCCTCTCAAGGGCGTTCAGGCGAACCTCAAGGGTCTCTATCTTCTCCTTCAGCTCCGCAACGGCCTTATCCTTGGTGGTCTTGACGATGAGTGTGCCGACGGTCTTGTAAACGACGGCATCATCGGGAAGGCTCTCTATCTCATCGAGGGCCTTCTTGGCCTCGGTGAGCTCAAGCTGTACCTTCTGCTTCTGCTGAACGACGAGCTGGAGCTGCTGCTGGTAGCTCTCAAGCTGGCCCAACATCGCCTGAACCTGCGGCGGAATGTTCTGCATACCAACACCTCCGTAATCGTAATCCCTATGAGAATAAGGGAGGGGCTTTAAATAGTTTCGGTGGGGAAACTCAGACTTCAATGGAGTCCATAGCGACCTTTATCCACCGCAGGTAGGAGTTGAGAGTCCCCCGCAGGGCGGAGTTGTCTTCCGCGATGAACTTGAGCCTTATCTTCCTTCCGTCGAGAACGAACTCACCTTTCGTCCTCCTGTATGGAACGGTATCGTGCTCTATCCTGACGCTCTCGTAAACCACCCTGGCAACTTCCTCATTGGGGAACTCCAGTTCAATTACAGCCTCTATTGGGCTCTTCATCATGACTCCCCTCACATGACACCCATGTTGTACTTCATAAGCTTGTTGACGAGCTTTCTTCCGTCTCTGGTCAGGTCAACTACCTTCCTTATCATGACCAGCTTGAGGAGCCCCTTGTCTATTAGACGGTCATAGATGTCCTCTATCTCTTTCTCACTTATTCCAAACATCTCGTGGAGGGTGAGGGGATCCATTCCAGAGTAGAGGGCCATGAGGACCTGCTGCTCCATTTCATCGAGTCCACCGAGTTCCTTGAGCTCCCTCTCAAGCTCCTCTTGGAACTCTGCCTTGATCGTTGGGAACTCTTCAGAGGCCTTTATTAAAAGCTCAACGTAATCCTTCCTGTATGTGAGAAGGTACCTCAGAATGTAAAGGCGGACCTTCTTGTCCTCAACAAAGAGGTATGAAACGACGCTCTCTTTCTCATAGAAGTGCTTTATTTTCCAGGCCTCGACCTTTTTGTTGTCCATCTCTATCTCTTCTATGTCTAGGTCTTCCATATCGGAAAAGAGGGGCACGGGCTTCCCTTCGGAAGTCAGGACTATGATGTTCCTCTCGCGCCTGTTCTTCCTAACTGATCTCACGGTTACAATACGGAGTGTACCATCCTCCCACTTGGCGTCCATGTTGAGCGCACCGCCGCGCATCCTCGCGAGAAGGAGCTTAACTTTAACCCCGTTGATCAGAACCTCAAACACTCTGTGAATGAAAGTCTTAAAGGCCTTCTCATCATAAATCAGAAGGTTACTCCCGATGGTCAGAACGAGGGTCTTCTCCCCGGAGCCAGGAACGTAGAACTTCATCCCAAAATGCGGGAGCTGGGGATCGAGCTTAAGCTCATCCGGTATTTTAATACCGATGTCTATTAATGAAGAAAATGGAAACACGTCCTCACCAACTACCTGGCCCATTCTAAGGTACCTCAGAGTAATCCTGTCGTTTTCCAAGTAGGCCATCGCGTCCCTCCACTTTATTGAGGTCGATCCCTTCCAAGTTGACTGTATGGTAGCCTTGACCCTAACCTGGGCGATTGTCATAGCTCTCATCCTCTTTCAGTTTCATATAGCACTCAACTCCTCAAGACGGGCCTCAAGTTTTTTAACTTTCTCCTGAAGTTTCCGTACCTCGTTGCTCAGTCTTATCTCCAGTGGAGTAACCGCCGGGTCTCCGCCGCGCTTTTCGATCAGGTCGTCGAGGATGCTGACGGCGCTGTTTATGTACTCAGTCATCTTTATCAACGCTTCTTCGTGCTTCAGGACAATAGTACCCTTGTCCTTGGTCTTTATAGCCAGCGGAAGCTTTGTCTTTGAGACGTATGTGATCATAAGCTCAAGCTGTTCTTTGTCCTTCTTGGCCGGAAACTTCATGAGCCAGAGCCTCTTGAACTCCTCAAGCTCGTTGAGCACTTTGACGAGAAAAGCGTTGTAGTCGTCCTCCGTGACGTATCCGAGGGCATAACCCCTCGCAAAGTCCAGCAGAGTGAGTATGCGCTTCTTCTTTTCCTTCGCCTCGTCGAGTATCTTCCCCATCCTCTCGTTTATGATGCTCCTAAGCTGTTCAAGTAGTTCTTCCTCATTTTTGGTGACCTTGGTCTTCTGTGGGGTTTTGAGTTTAAGTTCGCTCTCGTTTGCCCCCTCCGTCACCTCGGGAGCCGTTTGAACTGGTGCCACACTTCTGGACTCCGCAATGGTGCTCTCAAGAACCTGGTAGATTTCCCTGGTGTAAGACTGCATCATCCGGCTTACCAGGAACGCCGAGATACCAACTGCAACGACGATGCCTATTAGGAGCACCACCAGTGTTATCACGTCCAAGATACCACCCCCTAAAACACGGCCTCGATAACCTTACCGTTTGAGACTTTCCTCATCCTAACCTTCCCAGTGCTGACGTCCAGGTATATGGTTCTTCCACCCTTTCCACCAGTGTCTTCAGCGACCAGCCTTATACCGCGTTTTTTGAGCTCCCTCTTTGCAACTTCAACGTTCTTCTTCCCTACCATTAGGTTCTCGTTGCTGACGTTGGTGAACATGTGCGCCCCCCCGAAGAGCTTTGCCTCAAGCCTTCTCGGCGATGCACCCAGCTTCATCATATCCTTTATCAGGAGCTCCAGCCCGGTGTCCACGTACTTTGCTGGGTTTCCTCTGCCACCGTAGCGGGCGCTCTCAGGGAGGAGCGCGTGAAGCAGGCCGCCTACCCTGTTCAGACGGTCGTATAGGGTGATGCCCACGCAGGAACCTAGCCCGTACGTGCTTATTATCCCGGTCTTCTTAGCCACTGCGTAGTCCCCGATGCCGACCTTGACCTCCACTCTTGTCACCACCGTTCAAACAATAAAAGGATGAAGGGAGATCTCAGAGCCTAAAGTTGCTCGTCTGCCTACGGAGCTCGTCAACGATCTTCTTGAGTTCGTCGGCTGCCCTCTTAAGCTCCTCAATGGCTGCCGTCTGTTCTTCGACGGCGGAGCTGACTTCTTCTGCCGAAGCAGTTGTCTCCTCAGCCGAAGCAGCCAAATTCTCCAAGGCTTTCAGAGCCTTATCAACCTCTTCCTGCGTCCTAAGAATCTGCTCCTTCACGTGACCCAACCTAGCACCAGTATCACTAATCAACTCGGCAATGTTCGTCAAGTACTCCGTGGTTTCTCTAAGAGTCTCCGACGACTCACTAACAACACTCACACCCCTCTGCGTGGCGTTAACAGCATCTTTGATCTCATCAGTCATCCTGCCAATAATCTCCTTAATATTATCCGCAGCCTTCTTGCTCTCCTCGGCCAAATTCCTGATCTCTTGCGCGACAACTGCAAAGCCCCTACCAGCCTCTCCCGCTCTTGCTGCTTCAATAGCCGCGTTCAAGGCTAAGAGATTAGTCTGCTCGGCGATACCAGTAATAACATTCGTAATCTCCTCAATACTCCTGCTCATCTCATTAACCCTGTTGACTGCGGCCTCTATGTTACCCATCATCTCCTGAATGCTCTGAATCTGCTGTGCCGAAACCTCACCCTTCTGCCTGCCTTCGTCAGCAATGTGAACAACCTCGTTGACAGCACCCTCGAACTCCTCCATGGCCCTAACGCTCTCCTCACTCATATCAGCAACAAGCCGCATGCCCTCAGTAATCTCGTTAATGTTCTCCTGCTGCCTCTGCGCCTCAATACTAACCTGCTGTACCGCCTCATTCACCTGATTAATCGCCTCAGTAACATCATTCGCAACCTGGGCAAGCATGTTTGCGTGCTTCTCAAGCTTCTCGGTGAGGCCGACGATGTTGCCGAGAAGCTCCCTCATCTTGGTGCTCATGTCCTTTACGTCCTCTATGATCTCCCTCAGCTCACCTTTTGCCTCGACGCTGAGGCCGTTGCTCAGATCACCTTCGGCAAGACGCTCAAGCTTCTCCGCTATTCCCTGCAGTGTTCCAACCATGTCCTTGGATACGGACTCGAACGCTTTGATGAGCATTCCAATCTCATCTTCCTCAAGATACTGTATTCCCCTGAGCTTCTCCTTGACCTCGCTGAGCTTACCTTCAGCGAGAGCCTGGGCCGCGGCACCGAGCGCGACGAGCGGCATGAGAGAGGTGCTGATAAGTCTGTAGGCAGCCAGAACTATCACCGTTGATATCGCGAGGAGAAGGACTATCATCATGTACGTTGTTTTCTGAGTATTGTCCTGCACAGTTCTGATGACGGCCATGACACCCTCAGTAACTTCTGCGGTTGGGACCTTAGTGAAGACGTACCAGCCCGTACTGGGTATCTTGTAACCGGCAGCGGTGGCCTTAACCCCCTGCCACTCGTACGTCACAACCCCACTGTCCTTTCCGCTCCTGACTATGTCTGCTATTGGCTTGAGACTCTCCTGCTCAAAGACGTTGAGCTTCATGACGTACTGCTCGTTTGGGTGAGCTATTATGAGGCCATCCTCGTTGACGACGTAGGCGTAGCCGGTTTCTCCCACCTTAACGCTCTTTATCTCGTTAACGAGAGTGTCTATGAACACGTCGAGGCCTATGACGCCTATCAGCTCGCCGTTGCGGTAGATGGGCACTGCGTAGGTTACCACCCATTTACCACTTGAAGCGTCCTGGTAGGGGTCGCTCCACACTCCTTTGCCTGCTTTAACTGCCTCCTGGTACCAGGGCCTCACACGCGGGTCGTATCCTTCGGGAAGCTCCTGCTCTGGGTAGATGAACATGTTGCCGTATTTGTCACCGAAGTACACGGAGCTTATCCTGCTGTCGGCGGCCGCCACCGTCTCGAAGTGCTCCATGAGAATCTCGTTGAGGGGCTCTACATAGTCCCCTTCGCCAAACTTGTAGCCCTCACTCTCAAGTTCCTGGATTCCGATTACCGCTAACTTTTCGGTAGTGGTTCCGAGGGCCTCAACCTCATCAAAGAAGGCCTGGAACTCCTTTGCTAAGGCCTCCGACTTGGCGCTTACGGTCTGTTCTGCCCACTGCTGCATCAGGGGCGTTAGCTGGGTCTCGATCTCGTTTGCCATGTTATTTTCGCTATAGAGCAACATCCCGCTCGTCAGCACTGCCACGATAACAAAACCCAAAACAACGATGGATATGATCTTCTTCTTGAACTCCATATCACTCACCACCTTCCTCCTTCACCTGGGCCTCCAACCTCTTCACGAGCTTTTCAAAGGACTCCTCGTCAGGCACCAAATAGAAAAAGCTCTCAAATCCGATGTTCTCCTCGTAAAAGCGCGTTTTGAAGAGCATGATCTTGTCGACGTTCCTTAAATCCGGTCTGTTAAGTTCTTTCTCGATGTCGTAGAGGGAATTTATTGGCTTTGGTGGACTCAGCGATACTGGTTCCCCAACCAGCTTAGCGAGAATATCGGTGTAGACTGATATCAGAATGTTGCCCACCTCGGTTATGGCTGACTTGCCCATCTCGTCCAGTTCTTTCATTCCGGACGGATCCATTCCCATCAGGGCCGCGGAAAGGTTTATTGCACTCTTCGTCGGGAACTGGAGAACCGTTAGACCGCCAAGTCCCTCGGTTATATCAAACGCCACCACGAAGCTGTTTGAGATGCCGTTCTGGGTGAGTCTCTTCAGGAACTCCACCCTGGAGAGCACCTCAACCTCAGGAGGCTCCATCTCTATTGGTCCGCCAACCATCTCGGAGAGCGATGTTAGGGCGTGGGACATCGCGATGTTAGAGGCCTCTCGGAATATGTCCTTGTACCACTCGCTAATCTTCATAACATTCCCCCCGTGAGCTTTTCAAGGACCTTAACCATGTCTTCGGGCTTCGGAAGAATGAAGAAGTGCTCGTTAAACTCAATACCTTCAACCTTTATCACCGTTCCAAGGAGCATCGTGTAGTCGCAGTACTGTCCTATGTCGGCCAGGGCGAAGTCGAGTATCGCGGGGAGGAAGTCAATGGCGATCTCTGGGGGAGTCTGTTCTATCGTGAGGCCAAGGAACTCGCTGAGGGCATTTGCATAGGCCGAGATCAGGATGTTGCCCATCTCCATTATCGCGGACTGGACCATCTCGTCTATCTCGGTAGTAGTTCCGGGCTCCTGCATCATCATGAGGTCGAAGAGCCTAGTCGCGTCGTCGAAGTCCATTATGAAGAACGCGTGCCCGCTGAACTCGTTTCCGAGTCCGACGTAAACAGCGACCTTAACGTCTTCTCCAACCTTCTCTGGAAGGTTCTTCAGCGACGTTATCTCAAGCTGGGGCACTTCGATCGTGACTGGATGCCCCAGCATCTCGCTCAAAGCGTCCGCTGCCCTGGATGCTCCTATGTTGAACGTCTCAAGGAGAGCGCTCTTGGTGAATTCGTCCATATTCTTTATGTACTCCTCATAGTCCACCGCCGATACCTCCCAGCAGGCTGTTTATGTCAATAATCAGAATCACGCTACCATCACCAAGTATGGTAGCTCCAGCAAATCCCTTAACACTAGATAATGCCTTCCCGAGGGACTTGATGACTATGTCCTTCTTGTGGAGGAGCTCGTCCACCTTTATGGCAAGCTTCTGGGCGCCGAGGTCAACTATAATGGCCGGGAACTCCTCGGACTCCGAATCGGGAAGACCGAAGAGCTCGTGGAGCGAGACTATTGGGATTATCTCCCCCCTCAGGACTATGACCTCCCTGCCACCTATGGACTTCAGGTCACTCCTCTTGACCTCTATAGTCTCGAGGATGTTGTTTATCGGCACGGCATAGATTTCGTCCATGACCTTGATGAGGAGGGCCTGTATGATGGCCATGCTTATCGGGAGCTTGAGTATGAAGGTCGTTCCCTTGCCGACTTCGGTCTTGACGCTTATACTGCCGTTAAGGGCCTTTATGACATCCTGAACGACGTCCATACCAACGCCCCTTCCAGAAACGTCCGTAACTTTCTCAGCCGTGCTGAACCCTGGTAGGAAGATCAGGTTTATTGCCTCCTCGTCGCTGAGCTCCGCTGCCTGCTCAGGTGAGATTAACCCCTTCTCAATGGCCTTTCTCTTTACCTTCTCTGGGTCAATGCCCCTGCCGTCGTCCCTCACTATGATTACAACATGGCTCCTCTCACGCCTTGCTATCAGCTCAAGTCTGCCCTTGCGCGGTTTTCCAAGCTTCTCTCTCTCTCCTCTGGCGGCTCTATCCCGTGGTCTATGGCGTTTCTTAAGAGGTGCACAAGAACGTCGCCGAGCTTGTCCAGGATAGTCCTGTCAACCTCTATCTCGGTACCCTCCATGATGAACTCGACTTCCTTGCCCTCCTTTCTGGCCAAACTCCTGACCATGCGCGGGAACTTGTTGAAGACCTCAGCAACTGGAGTGAGGCGCATCTGCATTATCTCGTCCTGGAGCTCCGCCATCAGTCTTGAAGTCGTTGAGAGGGTCTCGATGAGCTCCCTGTCGCCCAGGCGCTCGGCTATCTGCTCAAGTCTTCCCTTGTTGATGACCAGCTCACCGACGAGGTTCATCAGCTTGTCTAGGTGAGAAACGTCTACTTTGATCAGCTTCGACATCTTGATCTTTTCCCTGGGGGCGGGAGGCTGCTTTTTAACTTCTGGTTTTGGCTGCACCTCGGGTTTTTTGGCTTCTGCCTGTGTTCCCTGAGCCTCAGAGGGTTTCTCCGGTGGTTTCGAGCCGGGTTCAACGACTTCAACACCCGCCACATCTGGATGCTTTAGAACGGCTTCCTTTATCTCGTCCAAGTTAGCATCGGGAGCGAGCGTTACCTCAAAGTAGTGGCCGTCTATAAGGTCCCCGTTCTGTATGTCAAGCCTAGATGGATTGGTTGAGAGGACTTTGGCCCTCTTCTCTATCTCCTGGAGAACTAAAAAGCTCCTAATTCCTTTCAGAGGAGCGTCCTTCTCTAGGAGTATCCTCAAAGTTATGCCTCCACCCTCGGAAGGCTGCTCCTCGGCTGTCTTAGTCCCCTCTTCGGTCTTGACGGGCTTTGGTGTTCCCTCCTCTAGGAGCGTCACTATAACGTCCTTTATCTCGGGATGTCTGCCAACGAGCTTCTTTATCTCCTCAGGAGAAGCCTTTGTGGCTACCTTAAACTCCAGTTCATCAACGTCGGCGGAGCCGTCCTCTATGATCGATCTCTCTGGCTTTGTCTCGAGAACTTCACCTATCTCCTCCAGATCGCGGAGGATCAGAAAAGCCCTGACACCTCTCAGCTGTGCATCTGGATAGAAGATAGCTTTTACGTGGTAAACGTTTCCAGAAACTTCCGTTGGAGTCGCTTCCTGGCTCTGAGGGGGACCCTCTTCAGTAGAAGGTACCTTTGGTTTTTCTTCCTCGGCCTTCTTTGCCCCTTTCTCCCTGGTGTACCCCTTCAGCAGGGCGTTGGCCTTTTCAAAGAGCTCATCAACATCAACGTCTCCCTCTTTTCCCGTCTCTTCAATGTTGTTTATCATTTCTTCGATTGCCTCGATGAACTCAAGGACGAGGTCAACGACATCCGGCGTCGCCTCAACAAGGCCGTTCCTTATGGCGTCGAAGAGGTTCTCCATTTTGTGGGCGGCCTCGCTGAGCTTCATGAACCCCATTGTGGCGGCCGTTCCCTTGAGGGTGTGGGCGTCTCTGAATATCTGGTCTATGCTAGCTCGTTTTGCCTCCTCGTCTCCGTTTTTTACAGCCTCTTCAAGCCGGAGGACTGCGTTGCTGATGCTGTCGATCCTATCCCGGGCATCTGAAAGGAATTCCTCAAGGTATTGGGACATGTCTTCCATAAATCCTCACCTCGGTATCTTCCTGAGGGCCATCACTATGGTGTCGGCGATTTTATCAAGCGGCACAATGTAGTCCACCATGCCGGTCTCAGCCGCGGCCTTGGGCATTCCGTAGATTATCGACGTCTCCTTGTCCTGGGCTATCGTGATGCCGCCTTTCCTCTTGATTGCAACTATTCCCTCCGCACCGTCCCTTCCCATTCCAGTCATAACGACGCCGACTGTTCTTCGCCCAAAGACCTCCGCAACGCTCTTCATCATCGGATCGGCTGCTGGTCTTACGCCGTGAATTTTTGGGCCCTTGTAGAGCTTTATCGTGGGCTTTCCGTTCCTCAGGGTTACCTCCATGTGATAATCACCAGGAGCAACGTAGGCCCAGTCCTTGTTCACCACCTCACCATCTTCGGCCTCTTTGACGTTCAGTTTTGAAATTCTGTCGAGCCTAGCAGCGAAGGATCTGGTAAAACCTGGGGGCATGTGCTGAACGAGAAGTATCGCGGCGTCGAGCTCGCCGGGAAGCTTTTCAAACACCTTAAGAAGGGACTGGGGGCCACCTGTGGAAGCCGCTATCGCAACCGCCCTTCTGGCGGGTTCTCCAACCTTCTTTGCCTTTTTCAGCTGCTCCGACAATACTCTCCTGCGCCGGAGCTGGAGAAACCTTCTGGGCACTTTTGCCGCTTCTTTCACTTTGGCGATAATCTCGTCCCTAAGTTCACGCATGTTTATCGAGATCGATGATGACGGCTTGGGAATGAAGTCTATGGCACCATATTCGAGCGCCTTTATCGTTGCCTCGGCACCCTCCTGCGTGAGGGCGCTCACCATGATTACCGGTGTGGGATACTTGCTCATTATGAACTTGAGAGCATCGAGACCGTTCATCCTAGGCATTTCGATATCGAGGGTTATCACATCCGGTTTCTCGGTTTTGACCTTCTCAATGGCCTCGATTCCATCACGAGCCTCACAGCAGACCTCGATGTCGGGATCAGATTCCAAGATATCCCTAAGTATCCGCCTCATAAACGCCGAATCATCTACCACCATCACCCGTATCTTTTTGCTGAGCGGCATAGTACCACCCTAAATGAAAGTTAAGAGGAGAGAACCCTGTTCACTTCCTCTATCACCTTCGGAGCCTGGAACGGTTTAACGATGTAGCCCTTGGCTCCACTCTTGAGGGCTTCCATGACCTTTGCCTCCTGACCGACGGCGGTGATCATGATGATCTTGGCGTTCGGATCTATCTTCATGATCTCTTTGACCGCGGTAATTCCGTCCATTTCGGGCATGACTATGTCCATAGTCACCAGATCAGGCTTCAGCTGTTTGTATTTCTCAACCGCCTCCTTTCCGTTGCTTGCCTCCCCAACCACCTGGTGGCCGGCCTGAGTCAGTATCTTCTTAACCAGCATCCGCATAAACGCGGCATCGTCAACAACAAGCACGCGTGCCATTCACTTCACCTCCACGTTTTTCCTTTTCACATAGATACGAGCGACCAGGTCATAGAGTTTAAACAGCCGGGCGGCACTGCCCAGAATCGTTTCGGTTTTACCGAGTACGAGATAACCGTGATCCTCAAGCGAATTGTACAGCTTTTTGAAGACTTCCTCTTGGGCCTCCTTGGTCATGTATATGAGAACGTTTCTAATGAATATCATGTCAAAGCCCGTAGGGTATCTGTCTGAGAGGAGGTTGAAATGTCTGAACTCAACGTATCTCCGTATCTGAGGAGAAATGCGGTAGTGATCTCCCATAGGGAGGAAGTATTTCTTTATCAGCGGCTTTGGAACGCTTTTCTCGACGATCTCTTTGGGATAAGCACCCCTGATGGCAGTGTTTAATGCTTCCCTGTCAATGTCGGTGGCAAGTATTTTGAGCCTGTATCTTTTGAGATCATCCCCCAGGAATTCGCTGAAGAGCATGGCTATTGAGTATGGCTCCTGGCCGGTTGAGCATGCCGCACTCCATATTCTTATCGTGGTATCGTAGTGCTTGCGCTTGTATTCAATTAATTCTGGGAGAACCTTCCTTTCAAGGGTCTTCCAGACTACTGGATCTCTGAAGAACTCGGTAACGTTTATTGCAACGGTTAGAAGGAGGTCGTCAAGCTCCTGCTTGTTTTTCTTTATTATCCTGTAGTACTCCATGAAGTCCGTTATGCCGAGCTTCCTCATTCTGGCGCGTATTCTCCGAAGTAGGTATGAGTCCTTGTAGGCGTTACTGTCGGCATTCAGATACCGAAACAGTTCCTGCTTTATTAGCTGATATCCCCGATCTTTAATTTCGTTCACGCAAACCACCGCTTTTGCAGTTCTGATTTTGCTCTAGGTGGGCCCCAATTTAAAACAAATGTATTTCGCGTTGAATCCTATTCATAGTTTATGGCACTTCCATTAAAAAATTATTATGTGTATGTGTTTATGTAGGTGCATATGCATGCTCTTACCAAGAGGATACTGGGAAAAATTTCAAACAATTAGTACGAAATAAAGGTCGAAAACCTTTTATATCGTAAAGTTGAATAAGTTAGTAGCACTTCGGGCTGATCAGTGCTGTTAGTTGGGCATGTACGGGAAAGAACACTGATTGGATAACATCCAAAAATGGTGGTGGGGATGAAAGCCACAACGTTGGGTCTCATCACTATTCCGCCAATACTTACGGGGGCGCTCGCATACTCAGGCCAAACGGCACTGGGTCTCATTGGGGGAATCGGGGCAGGAGCATTGGTAGCATGGTACGTTGATTCAAGAGCCAGCGCTTCTGGCAAGTATATGCGGCTGAAAGAGATTCTCAGGAGAATGAGCAGGGGAGAAGACGTCCGCATACCTCCAGAACTGGCCGACGTTAGGGATTATCTCCTCAAGCTTAAGCCCCGGGCTGGGGAAGACACGACGATTCTAATACAGGATCTAAACAGAGTCCTTCAGGGCGATCTAAGTGCTCCAGTTCCATCGACTTCCGGCCTCCTAAAGGTGTACTCGGACGTTAAGACGAAATGGAAGGAACTTATGAGCGAAATACAGAAAACCCTTCATGAGCTCCAAGACGCAATGAAAGAGATACAGGATGGCACATATTCACTAGAGGAACTAGAGAACATATACGAAACGCTAACGGACCTTATAAACCGCCTCGAAGATCAGAGTGTCAAAATGGCCGAACTCAACGACCACATACAGGCTCTCTCCGCGGCAATAGAAGAGATAAGCACGCAGAGTCAGCAGGTTGCCGAGTTCACCGTTGAGTCTGCTAACGCGGCTGAGAAAGGCAAGGAGATATCAGACGAGGCAGCCCTCAAAGTTGAGAAGATAAACAACGTCAGTAAGGAAATGGAGAAGGCCGTTGCCATACTGTCTGACTACTCGGAGAAGATAGGCCAGATAGTCGACGTCATAACGGACATAGCAGAGCAGACAAATCTGCTGGCCCTTAACGCTGCGATTGAAGCTGCCAGAGCAGGGGAGCAGGGAAGGGGATTCGCGGTCGTTGCAGACAGCGTCCGTGAGCTGGCCGAGCAGTCAAGGAACTCGGCCAAACAGATAGGAGACCTGATCAAGGAGATGCAGGAAAGCGTTGGCAAGGTCGTGAACTCGATACACGAGAATACCGAAGCAACCCAGGAAGTTGCCGAATCGATACAGGAGTTAATCGCTGCCTTCGACGACATAGCGAGGAGGGCTAACGAGATAGCATCGATGATGAACGAGATATCCAACGGAATCGATCAGCAGGCCAGCTCAGTACAGGGCCTCGTCAGCACAGTCGATTATATATCCGCCCAGAACTCTGAGGTTGTTGAGCAGTCCCAGAGAGTCGTGGAGGAATTAAGTACAGTGATGGACAATGTCAGATCCCTAAAGAGCGGTCTCGGAAGCCTCATCTCAAAAATAGGTAACCTTATAGGCACGCTGTCCAATATTAAGGTGTAAAGGTGATTGAAATGTCCGAGATCCAGGTCGTTGCCTTCAGGGTCGGGAACGAGGAATTCTGCCTCGAGATATCCAAGGTTCGGGAAATAAAGGAAATGATGCCCATAACAAGAGTCCCCAACGCTCCCGACTACGTCGAGGGCGTTATCAACCTCCGCGGCCAGATAACCACGGTCGTGAACCTCAAGAAGAAACTAGGCTACTACGACGATGAAGATCTAAGCAACAAGAAGATCATCATAGCAGAGGTCAAGGGAGAAATAGTAGGCATAATCGTGGATGCAGTTTCGGACGTTGTCACGCTCACGGAGGATCAGATCGAGCCGACGCCAAAGACTCTCGCATCGAGAATGGACACCCGGTTCATAAAGGGCATAGCGAAGATAAACAACGGCGAAAGATTGCTGATAATGGTTGACCTGGACAAGCTCCTCGGGGAGGAATGGTGATCACACACCCAAGTCTCTCAGGAGATCCTCTATTTCCCTTCTCTCGTCTTTTTCTGCTGATGCCTCTGGAAGTTTTTCCCCCAGTCTTGCCATGAGCATTTCGACCTGCTTTTCGAGCTTTCTCAACTCTTCGAACTGATAGCGGAGCTTCTCATAGAATTCCTTCTCAACTGGAGTTACTGGGACGGGCTCGTTTATCATGCTGGCTATCTCGTCTATTCCGCCCGCTAGCGCATAAACAAGCTTGTGGATCTCTATGAAGCTCCTCTCGGGATTCAGCTCTTTACCACTTTTCTCATCCTTCATGGGAAGGTCTAGGCGCTTTACTTCAATTATGATGTCCCTGAACTTGGAGTAAATGTTCTCATCAGGGACCGAAACTATAACCAGCTTGCGCAGGTTTTTGAGGAGGCCAAGCAGGTTCTCCTTGAGGGCCAGAAACTCGTCTCTGCCCTTTCCGGTCAGAACGTAGACCTTGGCTATGTCTCGCAGTGAGAGAAGCGCCCTCTTTGCCTCAAGGAGGCCCGCGCTTATCTTCTCGGGGTTCATCGTGACTGCTGTTTTCAGCATGTCCAGGAACTCCTCAACTTCCTCCTCCTTTCTCCGTTCTATCAGCTCTTCAAGCCGCTCGATCTCCTCCTCAACCTCGGCTAAAAGCTCCCTCTTGAGCTCCTCCTTAATCTCCTCCCTTGAACTCAGGAAAGATTCTGAAACTTCACTAACTTCCCTCTCAACTTCATCCAGTCGCTTCTTGAGAGAACCCAACTCGTATTCAAGCTGGACGTTGGTCTTTTCCAGACTTTTGAGCTTCTCCTTAAAGAGGGACTCCAGCTTTGATACACGCTCCGAGAGGCGGGATATCCTATCGTAATCAACTTCAGAAGGGGCCTGCGGGGTCGTTGATTTTCTCTCAAGTTCGTTTATTTTCTCAAGTAACTGTTTCTTAAGGGACTCAAAATTCTCGCCGAGAGAGTCTGCTTCCTTTTTAAGTTCGAAGAGCCTGTTCTTGACCTTTTCACTTGTATCGTGGGAATAGTAAACTGCAAAGGCCGATGCACCAATTGCGATTCCAGCGGCTATGATGCTAGTGTAGTCCATTTTAGCGCGCCCCCGGCGAAATAAGTACACTCACAAACTATTTAAGTGTTGCTCGAATCTCCGCCTACCCACTCGAAGAGAGCTTGGAAAGTATGAGGCCGATGCTCGCGGACACGAATATGCCCAAAACGCTGGCGAGCGAGGCCAGAGCATACATGTGCTCACTAAGCACGCCGTAGGAATAGCCAACCTCACCAACGAGCAGGCCGAGGACGCCGAAGCTAGAAATGCCCGCAGCCCTCGTCAGGGAAACCTTTAAGTCCTTCTCCCAGACCAAGACGGTTGTGAGGAGTATCCTCACGAGGTAGATCACTAGGAAGAAGTACACAACCTCAAGCGAAAACTCGGTCTCGAAGTTTATTCCCCTCCATGCGAAGAATATGGGGGCAAAGATGCCGTAGGTCACGCCCGATATTATTGTGTGCACTCTCTCATACTGCTTGGTGCCAAGAAGGTCGCTGTGGAGCATGAGTCCAACCAGAAAGGCTCCTATGCTGAAGTGTAGCCCGAGCTCCTCGCTGATCAGGGCCAGGGAAGTTGCCAAAATCATCACCATGCCAAAAACGGCCTCGTCGCTCTGGAGCCTCCGGAGGGCCCGGATTATTCTGAGCCTCTGTTTTATCCCGATCACGTAGTTCAGGCCGAGAACAATCGTCAGGAAGACCGCATCCTTAAGCAGTTCAAGGAAGAGCTCAAAGTAGCTGAGGTGGTGGAGCTCGAAGTTTATGAGGATGTAGAGGATTACAAGGGTACCCACCTCGCTTATAACTGCGTAGGAGAGGGCTATGTGGAGGAACTCCTGGCCGAAGAACCTAGTAAGGCGTATGACTATTGGCGCCGAAGCGACGGCTAGAATAGACGCTACGATAAAGTTGTCCGTTCCTATCCTGTAACCCGTGAATGGTAGGGTGAGAAAGAACATGACGACGAGCGTGATCACATAGATGGGGAGGCTTTTCTTCCCGCCGATGCGGACTTCTTCAGGAGTCAGCTCCAGCCCAGCGTACATCATGAGAAAGAACACGCCGAACTCGGCCATTAGGGTGAGGTCTTCTCTGGGAAGATCATGGAGGAAGACACCGAGCATCAAACCCGCCGTAATCTCGCCGAGAAAGCCGGGATAGCCTATTCTCTCAAAGACCTCGGCGAAAATCCTTGCAACTGCGATTATTATGAAGACGTAGCCTATGACGTCGAATGCCACGACGCATCCCCAAAAGCTTTAGCTTCCTCCCTTTAAATATTTTGAGATGCCAAACTTTTTTAGGAGACAAAGTGAGGGACAAATATGAGGCACTACGAGCTTGTAAAAGTCAAGGAAGATGGAAAAATTGAGATTCCCCTTGAGCTTGCCTATGAACTCGGACTCGTTAGGGGAGCATACTTCCTTGTTGAGATTGACACTGACCTTAAGGAGGCCCATCTTGAGAGGATAGCCCTTCCGGGAAAGAAGCTCGTTGAGGTCGAGCTTGTAGTGGAGGACAGGCCCGGAGTTCTGGCCAAGATCAGCGGGCTCTTTGGAAAGCACGGGATAAACATCCTCTTCAACGAGAGCGAGGAGCTGTCCGAGCTGGGCCTCGCGGCGATAGTCGCGATAGTGGACGTCAGCGGGAGCAGGATTTCACTTGAGGAGCTTAAAAGGGCCCTCATGGGTCTGAAGGAAGTCAAGGAGCTAACCCTGAGAGAGGTGGAGTAACAGGAGAAGGAAGATGGCGAAAATGACGGCGCCAACGTTTATCTCTTTCGGCGTTATCTCCGTCCTTGGGAGCTTTACTCCAAGCAGGCCGCTCTTTTTGAGCAACATGAAGAGCGCCACCCCTCCCAGGAGCAGATAGGCATCCATTGCCTTTGGGGAGCCTCCGAGTGAAATACCTGCGAAGAATGCGGTGAGCGCCATCATAAACGACGGAAGCACTGTAAAGCCGTGCTGTCCTCCCTTCCCCTTCATCAGGTAGTAATTGAGCTTTGTGAACGATGTTAGAGTTCCCAGACCAGCTGCGTAAAACAGTTCCCTGCCATAGGGTAGTCCCTTAAGAAGGGCAGCCTTCGCCGGAGAGCCGACAAAGGGCCATATTCCGCCTATCGCAAGGCTGAGCATAAGGACTGAGGTCATCAGGAGGGGGTCGCCCCTGTAGGAAAGCTTATCAAGCTCCCTCGTTCCGGCTTTGTCCACCATGGCCCCGGCGGAGAGGAAGAGGCCACCCTTGAAGAGCATGTGGGCGAAGGCGTAATAGACAGCGCCTAATGGGTTAAGCGTGGCTATCCCGAGGAGGACGTAGCCCATCTGGCTGACGGTATGGTAAGCGAGGAGCCTCTTGATGTCCTTTTGCATGAGGGCTAAGGCCACTCCAAAGAGCATGGAGGCGAAGGCCGTGCCGAGTAGAACCGTCCTGAGAACCCCGCTAAACGGAAAGTGAAGCGAGAGGAGCACCATGCCGTAAGCAGGGGCCTTGACAACTGCCCCAGAGAGGAGCGCCGAAACTGGAGAGGGAGCGTTGGCATGGGCATCGGGGAGCCAGAGGTGGAGCGGGAAGATTCCGGCCTTGAGGAGGAGCGAAGTGAACGCAACTGCGACGGCAGCCTCCACTTCGGGGGAGAGAGGAGACTTGGAAATCAGTTCAAGATTCAGGTAGCCCGTTTTGAGGTAGATAATCCCTATGGAGAACACGAAGAAGTATGAGGCAAGGAGCGAGAGCATGAGGTACTTGTAAGCCGCCTTGAGTGCGTCTTTTCTTCCAGAGAAGCCCACTAGGGCAAAAGCCGAGACCGATGCTATTTCCATGAAAATGTAGAAGTTGAAGAGATCCCTGCTTATGAAAGCTCCGAGGAGGCCGGCGTGAACTAGGAGGAGCAGTACAAGGGGCTTTACGTCTTTTTTGAAGTAGTCAATGGAGTACAAGGCAACGGCGGAGAAGAGGATTAACTCACCCAGTACTAACAGGGAGTTGTAGGTATCGAGCGCGACCTCTATTCCACCCATCCTCGGCCAGCCACCCACAACCTCGCTTCTTTCCCCTACGAGAAGGTAGACCAACCATGGAAACAGCGCACCTGCCAGGAAAAAGTACCTCGCGTACTTCTCCGTTCTTAAGGGTATTGTGAGCGCAGTGAGGAACGCGAAGAGAAGCGGAAGGGCTACCAGAACCGCTATCAAGTCCACTCCCTCCCTATGCGCAGTATCATCGCCAGGGCCAGCGCGGTTATGGCAACGTCAACTACGAGCGTCGTTAGCATCAGCGTGGCAGGAAGCGGATCGACCGAGTTAGACGGCATTATCGGAAAGTCCCCACCCTCAACGTAGCCAGCGCCTATGAAGAAAAGTACCAGGCCAAGGGAGATCACGTTGATTGAGAGCACCTGCTTTATCGGGTTATCCTTTGATATCAGGCCGTAGAGGCCGATGAGCATCACGATTATTCCAGCTGTCTCGGTGTTAATCACGGTCAACCCACCTCGACAGGATGTAGAATACGAGGACGAAGGAAGTCCCCACCTTGAGGGCCACGCCTATGTTGAAGGTCATTACGGTGCCTCCGGGGATGTAGGGCCGGAGGAAGTTAAAGAAGAAGGCTCCAAAGGCAAGGCCGGCTATTGCTGTCCCCACTATAAAGAGGGCCGCTGAAGACTCCACAAGCTGGACAGTCCTGAGGGGGAAGTGCTTTCTCGTCCTCCTGTAGCCGTAGGCGGTCATGAGCAGGATAACGCTCACGGCAAATATAACCCCCGCCTGGAAGCCTCCTCCGGGACTCTCGTAGCCGTAGATGGTGAGGTAGGCCCCATAGGTAACCAGGAACGGGGCAACGAGCTTTGTAGTCGTCCTCACAACGAGGCTCATCTTCACTTCCGCTTCCCCCCAAGGAGCAGGTAGAAGCCGGTGGTTGCCGCAAACAGGAGCGTCGCCTCACCCAGGCTGTCATAGCCCCTCCAGTCAGCGAGGATAGCCGTCACGAGGTTTGGTATTCCCACCTCGCGCCAGTTAGCTAAGTAGTAAGCGTAGCTCCCCCAGGGGACTTTGGTATAGTCAAGCCTGAGGAGCTCCAGCAGGAGGGCTGAACCGAGGAGGGCTCCGACGAGGCGCTTCACTCCCCCACCTCCTTTATCGTGTAGAGGAAGAGCCCCGTGACTATCGCCCCAACCACGACGGCAGAGAGGGCAACATCGGGGGCCTTGAGCTGGATTAAAACTATTACAAAGGCCAGGCTGAGGAGGCCGTAGCGTAGCACCGCGGCTGAAAGTTTCTCGGCTTCGACCACCGAGACAGAGAGGAGTATTATCGCCGCAAGGAGAACTTCATGGATTGTCCCAAGCATACATGTCCACCACCGCTTTCGGCTTTATTCCGCTCTTGTAAGCGGCCCTCGCTATCGCGTGGCTGACCATCGGGTTTATCATGGCTATCGTGAACGCTATCACCAGAAACTTCAGCTTTCCCGTGAGGGGAAAGTCCGATGCGAGGGCCAGGGCCAGAAGTATGTTTATCGCCCCTCCCGTATCGCACTTCGCAGTCGCGTGTAGCCTCGTGTAAACATCGGGAAAGCGGAGCAAACCGAGGGCCCCGAAGAACATTATGAACAGTCCGAAGAGGAGGAATAGGAGCTCTATCACGCCCTCACCTCCAGGTACTTCGCTATGATAAGTCCTCCTACGGCGTTCACCATGAGGAGCACTATGCTCACGTCGAGCAGGTAGGGGGCATCGTAGAGGATCGAGAGCATCGCTATTATCACCACCGCCTTTGTGGTCGCAGTGTTCAGGGCAACCGCCCTATCAGCGAGCGTCGGGCCGAAGATAACTCTGTAACTGACCAAGGTAGCTGTAAACACGAGGAAAGCCACCGCGTAGGGCAGAACTACCAGAAAATTTTCTTGAGCCATTCCTCAAGCTCCCCCTTTATCTTCATTCCGGCCTTCTCCCCGTCGAGCGTCTCAACATCAATCCAGTGGACGTAGAGGTAGGCCTCGCCGAGCTTTTTGGTGACGTCGAGCGTTAGAGTGCCGGGTGTGAGCGTTATGGAGTTCGCAAGGACGGTTAAACCAGTGTCCGAGTGAAGATCAGCCTTCACTTTCACTATTCCAGGGTTTATATCCATGAGGATGACGTTCTTGACGACCCTCAGGTTGCTCTCAAGCAGTCGAAAGGCCATGATGAAGAGGTACTGCGGAACGAGGAATAGGAATATGTAGGCCGCCTTCGAGAGGAGGTGTCCCGTCCGCCTTATATCGTCGGTAAGAAAGTCCCTAGTTATAATCGCTATCAGAAGCGTCACGAGTGCCCCGGTAATTACGTGCGATGGCGAGAACTTCCCGCTTATAATGATCCAGAATGCAAAGAGGGCCAGCCACGTGATTCCGGCCCGTTCCCACGCCGGGAGCTTCTGGGCCTCATAGCTCTCGTAGAGAACCCTCTTTCGGACTTCTTCAAGACGCTGTCGGAGATAGAAATGCATGCGGCTCATAGGATTGTTTAGGTTCTCAATGTTAAAAACGGTTTCGGGCTACTCCTTCGGCTTGATGCCGAGTGCTTCCTTGTAGTCCCATCTCCGGCCGTCTTCCATTATCCATATTTTGACGAGGATGAGCGGACCGACCGGGCGCTCCCGGGTTATGTCAAAGCGATAGAAGTTCACAGCCATTCCGCGCGGGTAGTTCTCTATGACGCCGATAACGTCTGTGTTGTTCTTGTCCGCTATCGTCTGGAGGCTCTTGTTGCCCCTCGGGACGAACTTTCCGCCGGTTAGTTCGGCGAAGACCTGGGCGAAGGCCGTGTGATCTATCCCGACCCTCTTGGCCGTCGTCACCACAAAGGGCATCTCCTCCCTTATCGGGGGTATGTTCCTGAAGCCAATCTCGCGCTGGAGCTTTATCCCGTGAAGGTAGAGGTAGCCGATGTATCCCCAGTCCTCTGGATCAACTTTGATGAAGGTCATCTTGAGCGGGTTGCCCTTCCAGACGTTGATTATTAGGAGTCTCTCGTAGCCCCTATCGTAGGCCTCCATGAGAAGATCCTGGATGGTCTTCTTACCCCTAGTCAGGTAAAGTGAGTTCGGGAAGACTTTCTCAAGATCGTGGCCGAAGCTCCTCGTCCTCCTGGTCGGCCGGTGGGACGTTGTTATCAGCATCATTGCAATCACTTGTTTGGAATGTTTGATAAAAGCTTTTCGCAGGGAAAAATAGTTCAGATGGCCTTGACCCTGCGGGCAACACGGGGCCTGGGCTTGTAAAGTATCTTGCTGCCGCAGTACGGGCAGCGGACTTCCCTCGCGGTCGCGAGGTCAAGCTCGACTTCCTTACCGCATTTTGCACAGCGATAAACGGCGGTCGCCATAGTATCACCTCAAGATGAAAAAAGGATCAGGCCTTGGAGGCCGTAACGCGCTTGGCGACCTTCCCCGCCGGGGTGGTCGGCAGGTAGGCGCCGCCGGCGAAGGTGGCACCGCACTTCTGGCACTGCCAGATTCCAGTGCTTATCCTCCTGACTGCCTTCCTTCCGCAGACCGGGCAGACGTGCTTCTGCTTCATCCTGGCCTCAACGGCCGCAACTCTTCTCCTTATCTTGAGACCGTACCTGGGGCCAAACCTTCCAGCGGATCCGACCTTAGTAGTCCTTCCCATGAGCATCACCTCAGGATTATCGCTATTCGCGGACTGGAGTGTTTTCCTGGAGACGTTTTATAAATCTTTGCATGGACATAATTGTGGATAAATCCAGGATATTCGCAATATTAACCCACCAGATGATTACTCGAAAAGTTTTTGATGTTGGTTCAAGCTTCAGGTTACAGCCGTTGTTGTTACAGAGTACGGAAAAATCGTGAAAGTTATACACGGCTGATTTTTGCTCTTTTTCTTTTGTGCAGAGAATATTGTCTCTTCTTAGCATCTCTTAAAGATAAAAGGGCACAGATAAAAGGGCACACGACAACCGTAAGTTTAAACTTGCCAGAAAAAGCCTATTGAAGAATTCTGGTGCCCCGGCCGGGATTTGAACCCGGGGCGCGGGCTCGAAAGGCAGAAGGGGACGTCCTCGCCAGATATAAGCCTAAACGAAAAGTGGTCTCAGCTCCAAGATGCCTATGCAAAATGGCTCTCCCTCAGAGTCTCCACCGAGGAAACGAAATTCCGCTATATTTCAACCCTTGAGAAGTTTTTCAATACATACGCTATCAAGACATATGAAGACCTCCAGGAGATCCTTGCCGAGACAGGCTACAAAAGACACATAACCAAGGCCCTGAGGAGCTTTGCGAAGTTCCTGAGGAATCGCGGCATAATCACTCGCGACCAGTACCTTGATCTGAAGGAGATTATTTGGGTCAAGCCAACACACCCGAGAAAAGTGAACGTTCCAGACGCGCAGATTAGGGAGGCTCTAAAGTACTACGAACAAAAAGACCCTATTCTGGCGACGATCTACAAGACCCTCGTCTTCTCTGGCCTGAGACTAAAGGCAGTAATTGAGCTCTTCAATGAGTTTGATCCTGAGAAACTGATCCTCCCAAGAGAGTACCCAAACATTGCCAAGTATCCAATTCACAAACAGAAGGGCCAGAAAAAAGCCTTCTACGCTTACTTACCGCGCGACTTTGCCCTCACTGAGCTTGAGCAACTTCCCCTTGACTATGAACATGTAAAGAACAGGCTACGCGTCAAGCTCCGCTCGGTTAGAAACACTGAGAAGAGCGTTCAGTTCTCCGCGGCCGCGGTAAGGGAGTGGTTCGCAACGTTCCTCGCGAGGAAAGGCTGCCCATTTGAGGTCATTAACTTCATCCAGGGCAGGGCCGAGCGCGGAGTTCTGGAAAAACACTACCTCAACCTTGAGATCCTGGCCGATGAGTGGTATTCCTCGGTTGTTGACGACCTGAAGCTCGTTTTAGAAGGCGGCTGGCGCTCGAAACGCGCCAAATTGGGCATCTCGTTGAGAGGTGAGGAGAAATGACCATCCTCTCCGTTATTTGGCTTGCTTTCGGCGGAGTCTTCGCGGTAGTGCTCTCCGCATTTGCCTACGAAGCCTTTATGGAGTGGCGGGAGGCCCGCAAATGGGCCGAGAAATATGGCAAAGTCATGAAGAAATGAAAGGAGGATGAGGTAGTGATTGACCTCATGCCTGCCCTCGACAAGGCCCTCTATCAAGCAAGTTGCTACACGATTTGTCTCACATTGACTTTCTTTTTCGTGCTGACACTTGTTATGGTTGCCCTCGTGTTCGTGCTGATCTATTTGAAAAAATGTAGGAGGTGAGCGGAGGAATGGCCCAATCTAAGTTTGTTCGTGGAATATATATTGATTCGGAGGTTGAGAAAAGGGCAAAAGCCCTTGCCAAGGCCAAGGGAACGAGCATCAACCAGGTATTCAGAGAGGCGGTTCTGAAACTCTATCGGCTGGAACTAGGTAACACAAGGCCGGAGGAAATTCTTGAGGGCTGACTTCTTTTTTACGCTTAATTTAAGCTTAAAATGTTCTTATTTGCTTTTAAACTCCTCCTGCGACTTTTCTCTGGCGCCTTTGGGCCTTCCTCCGCTTAAATCAGTTCTCGTCAAATTGGCAAAGCCCTCCGGAGGCGGTAGTATGGACGACCTAGATGGGATTTCTCGGGAGATTGAAACTCTCGATCGGTACGCTGAGCGTTTGAGGAGACAGATTGAGGCAGCGCAGAGGGAGCTCGCGCGAGTCACGAGGAAGAAGCAACAGCTCCTCGCAGAGGTTTCTAAGCTCAAAAAGGCGCGCAAGGTGATGGCAGTATGAAGACAAAGAGCCTCATCCAGCTAATCATCTTCTTTGTGCTCGCGGGAGCGTGGTACTACATCGCTTGGCCCATGATGACAAAGGAGGCTCTAGCGGTCGGAGCTGTTGGCGGCGTGCTCATGCATTGGGCGCTCACGAACAAGGGAAACAAGGCTTTAGTAATCATCGAGCCCTTTACATCAAGCTGGCGCGTGCTCCTCTATGACATGATGCTCTTGAGCTTCCTGGCGGCACTCTGGCAGGCGAACGGTGCAGCTCTTCTCGACGCGCTCAAGGACTCTGTTGAGAACCTCGCGCTTCTGCTGGCCTTGCTCGGCGGCATTGGTGTTGACTACGGAGTGGAGGGATGAAGAGATGAAGAAACTCGGTGTTTTGCTCGCTCTGTTGGTGCTGTTCGGAACGCTGGCAACGGGCACGGTTGGGGCTGTTTATATTCCGTCTAGTGGAGATTTCGGGGTGTATATCTTTGGGTCTTCGTCTAATGTAACAATATCGGACGGTCGGTTGGTCTTAGATGCTACGGGGTCTGAGTACGTCAGGGCTTGGCTTAATGTTACTGAGTTTCAGGCTATCGAGTTTGATTATCAGGCGTACGCAAATAACGTTTTATCTGGTGTGTCTTTTATGTCAGGGAGTTCAGGGGTTGGCTTAACTTTCATTGAGTATGATACGGGTTCAATCGAGGTTAGGAAAATCTCAGGGGCTAATTATCCTCAGTATGATGGGAGTAGCGACACTATAGGTGGTTCTATTGATGCAGGGACGAGCTTTAGGAATAAGTACGTACATTTTAGAATTGAGTTTCAGCAGAGGGGCACGGAGTGGGATTTACTGGTATATAAGGACGGTTTCTTATTGTATAATCTGACGAATGTTCAGCAGCATATTGACCCGTTGTCAATCGAGAAGGTAGTTTTTGGTGTTCCGGCTGTAGGCATTGGTAATAACTTGGGCTGGCAGGGGAAGGTCGAGTTTAATAATATACAGATTTATGAGGTTGAGTATCATATTCAGCTCTCGCTCAAGGATGCTCTGAGTAATCAACCCCTCACGGGCGTTACGGTGAAGGAGAACGGTAACGTTATCGGCACGCTGGACGATGGTGGAAGTTTAGATTTAACTAAGGGCACTCATACACTCACTTTCGAGAAAAGCGGGTACTGGAGCGTCACGAAGACGATAGACGTCCAGGGTGACATGACTGTCAGTGTCGAGATGTACCCTGACAGCGCCGCCTTCAAGTTTGAAAACTTCCCGTCTGACATCAGCATTCCCGAGAACACGATTTACACGCTCACTTTCACTCTCTCGCCGATCAGCACCGACGCGGCTTACAACACTTACCTGAGCCTGAGCGGCCTCTCCAACGTCCTCGAAGTCCAGAAAGACGGCCAGGCCGTCTCTCCCGAGTCGGGCAAGTACTATCTCGGCGACATTTCAGGCCCGACACAGATTTCCATCAAGTTCAAGGCGGGCGCGGTCGGCCAGCACGGGTTCACTCTGAGCTTTGAGAGTCATGACGCAATAATGAGCAAGACCTACACGACGACAAAGAGTGTCACCTACACCGTCGAGCCGCTCCCGTTTTCGGTTCAGATGCCCTCTGAATGGCAGGTCGGCCAGAATGAGCTTCGCATCTCGGAAAGCAGTGGCCAGAGTTACCTCATCACGGCGGTTCTGAAGGACAGCCAGGGCAACGAGGTTTGGAGTGATTCCCACGCCTTCAGCCCCTACGAGGCGTACTCCTTCAGCGTCAACGTGCCGAGTGAGGGCCAGTACACGCTCGAACTCCAGTGGAACGGCCAGGTCGCGACCTATGACGTCACCGTGAATCCTGCAATCACGCTCACCACGAAGCAGCTGACAGTCGAGAAGGGTGGCGAGGGCACGATTGTCCTCCACTTCAAGAACCCGTCGAGCGATGTGCAGTATTACACGATCAAGGTCTCGGGCGGCTTCCTGCCGAGCGAGATCAACCAGAGCATTTCGGTCGGCCCGCTCACCGAGAAGGATGTTAGCATAGCCTTCGCCGTGCCAGAAGACCTGACTTACGACGCCTACGAGCTCCAGGTGCAGGTTCTTCAGGGCAACGCGACGGTCTTCCAGGACAAGGTTGCCGTTAGCATTGGAGATTCTGGAGGGTTCACGCTCTTCGGCGGCTCAAGTGGGAACACCTGGCTCTGGCTCGGTGTTGGCGGGCTTGGGCTTCTCGCTTTAGTTGGACTTGCCAGGAGGAGGTGAGGTAATGAGGCTCTTCTTTTCACTTTTTGAGCAGAAAGGAGGCGAGGAAGAAGAGCAGGAAAGGAAAACCTGTAATAGAAAAAAGCGCCTGTCAGGGTTACTGTTACTCCTCATTTTTACCACAAGCATCTATGCACAGCCAGCCCTAGCGTTTGACTTCGGCAGCTGGTGGAATGGTGTCAAAGAGAGGGCGAGCAACACCGGCAAAATGGTCGTCTCGACAGTAGTGGGTGTTGTCGTTGGCGGAGCATGCATGGCAGGGACCATGGGTTTCGGTACAGGTGCATGCGTTGCAATGGGAATGGCAGCCGCAGGTTTGACATATTCAGCGCTAGAACTAGCGTTTGGAGGGTCTCGGGGTGGAGATAGTGACAGTGGTGCAACAATAACTTACGAGCGCCAAGCAAATGGAACTACCGTCAAAAACGATGACGATGAACTCAATAAAGTCATAGACGACGCTAACCAGCAGGCATATGAAAGGATTGCAGAGCTTACCGCGAAGCTCCGCTCTGATCTGGTGAGGTATGACACTAAGGAAGATGGAGCAACTGGCGACCTCTGGATTGAGATCTATGCTCCCTCAAAGATCTATGGCTTTTCAGCTTTCCCCGTCCAGGCTAAACTCTACACAAAAGAGAGCAACATACCATTTAACGTCATACACCTTCGCAGTGTTGAGATCTATCTTCAGAAGGAGAACAGTAGCGTCCCGCTCTGGAAGCGCGTTTGGGATTACGGAACTGGTAGCGAGGGCCTAAACGGCCAAAGTGTGGTTTATTCAACAATTCTCAAGGTTCCGGACGATTGGGTCTACCAGGTGCAGAACGCTATTCAAACCGGTCAGGTCACTAGAGACTTGATCGAACAGATATTCAGCGCGAACACTTCAACGTGGGAGATCTTCGTTAAGGTTGACGCTTACCGTGAGGTCTGGCAGAACGACCCGCAGTACACTGATCAGTCATCCTGTACTGCTCAACCTAACCATAAGTGGGACTCAAACACCTCTACGTGCTACGTCTTCGTTAGGAATGATGACATTAAGTATACTGCTTACACCACCAGCGCCTGGCGGCACGTGAGCATGGCCCACGACATCGCCGATCTTGCAGATGGTTTCTATGCATCTCTACCAGTTAAGTTCCTCAATACTGAAGCCTCAACGAAATGGGCGCTTTATCAGGAGAAGTACGCTGGAGCGCTCTCAAACTTCATTATACTGACCTTTGCGACTCCAGTTCATGTCATTGGTTCAACAGCAGACTACAAGTTCTATATTGTGCCTAATCCAGGCTATTTTGAGCCTCTTAATCCGTCCTTCAATGACGACTTCAGGTTCGTAGCAGTGAGAGAGTACAAGGATCTAAGCTGGACAGTTGCAGATTCAATATTTGGAAACCTCGGCACGATGAGTCCGGACACTCCAACTCAAAAGCTCCTGACAGCCCACTACACTGAAGACCTGAGCACGTTAACCTATAAGGTCTATGGACTGGCTTACTTCACGATCACGAGAGATGACAATATCACAATACCGCTCTGGCTTGTTGTCAATCCGAAGGTCTCTGTTATCCCGAACACAAGGACAGTGTTGGCGGATAATCAGATAGACCAGCTCGTTCAGTTTACTGACGATGGCAAGCTCGAAGCGAGTGAGATCAATCAGACTAAAGCGATCGCAGCCAGCCTCATTAACGGTCTCCAGGAGAAGATCACTGCCGCCGAGGATCTCAAGAAGAAGGCAGACGCCGAGGGCAATGAAAAGGCTTCCCTCTACGCTGAGAAAGCGATACAGGCATACCAGGATGCCATTGAGGCTCTCAACAAAATTACACAGACCGATGCTGTCCAAGAGTACCTCAACTGGCTAAACGTTGCCAAAAAGCTTGAGCAGGCCGGAGACTTCTACATGAGCGCGGCTGAGAAGGCGCTCTACGGCGAGTACGAACAGGCCGAACTTGACGCACAGAAGGGTGATGAGCTGAGTCAGCTTGCCGATGAGTACAAGCCACACATTGACATCCTAACAACTGCAAAGAGCATGCTGAGTAAGAAGATTCTCGGAATTCCACTTTGGGCGCTTCTCGCAATAGTGTTCGTGTTAGTTGGCGCTTTCGTGGTTTGGAGAAAACTGCTTTGAGGTGGTGATTGAAGATGGGGGAGGAACAACAACCAAAAAAACTGAAGGCCGGGCAATGGGCCTTAAAGACGGCCCTAGCCTCGGGCTTTCTTGGTTTACTTTTGTGGTATGCAGGACAACACAGCATAACAGTACAGCAGACAACAGAAGCAATGGCATCGGTGCCGCTGGCATTCGTAGTGCTCGTTGAACTCTTCGATAAGCTCGCAGATAAGAACGACTACTACAACAAGCTCTACGCGGGAATCTACGGCTCAATAGGCAAAAAGAAGAGCAGAGTAGGTGCAATCCTCATCAGTTTGCTCTTCGCAGCGCTCGGAATGCTAGGGGTCATGTGGGCAATCACAGGAACCATGACGCTCAACATCGGCGATGTCGGGCCAGCAAATCTTTTCGTCTCCGGATTGATCGGCCTATACATCTTCGCTCCAGAGACTGGCAACAATGAGCTGATACTTTGGTTCTGGACCGCCGCAACGATCGCCACAAAAGGTGCATTCATTTCAATACTTCCACACATCCCCGGGCTGATCTGAGGTGACTGACAATGCTCGGCAGGGTTGCAGCAGCTCTCATCGCTTACCTCCTTTGCATTTTCCACTTCCAGAACAGCATGGTTACAGCAGGCAACCTCCTCGGCCTCAGTGGCTTTTGGGCGCTCTTCATTCCCTCGGCCCTCATAGGGCTCGCAGTGTACAGAATCAGCGACCTAGACAGTTGGGGACTTTGGGACGCGGCGGCATTCCTTATCCTCGGCGGAATCTTCATGCTGGCGATTACCGGCGATCCAACAGCAACGGCCCTGGAATTCATTAAGGGAGTCACGGGCTTCGGCTTAGCTGGCGTTCTGGCAGGATTAGCAGCAAAGAACAGGAGGGATTGACATGGACGCGAACAGCATCATTGATCAGCTCCACAACCTTGCAGGAAGCCACCCATACCTCGCGCTCGGCCTAATCCTCATCCTCATCGGCGTCCTGGCAAAAGGCAAGGTGAGCTTGGTGTTCTACGCTCTCGGGGCCCTGGCACTCTTAAAGTCATTCGGCTTAGTTGACACTTTCTTTTCTTTCCTGAAACAGATTCCAGAACTTGTTAAGTCGTTTGGAGGTGTTTGAGAAATGAGAAAGAAAGAGAGACAGATCATAACCGTTGGCCTGATACTACTCTTCGCCGCCATCGGCTGGTGGGCCTATCACGGCGGCGGAGGCGGCTTTGTTGACATAACCAATGCCCTGAGCGACAACAGTACTGAGAACACCACTTATGAACTCGCCGTCAGCAACCTTTTGGCTATAGTTGACCAGAGCACTGGCCACGTTCTCGTGAGCTTCCAACTGGCCAACGAGGAGCACTTCAACATATCCAGCGTTCAGGTTCTTTACGCGCTCAACGTCGCGGATCCGAACAACGCGACCTATACTGCCCTGAACGCCACAGCCGAGAACGGCACATACAAGGCTGAGATTCCAAGCAAATTCGGTGACGTGGTTTACTACAAGGTCAAGGTCGTTTATGACACTGACAAGACCCTTGAAAGCGACGTTCAGAGCATTACTGTTACCGACACGACCGCTCCGACCCTCTCAAGTGTTAGCCTCGATTATAACAGCACGGCTGGAACCTTCAGCATTGACTTCAACGCGACTGACAATGACCAGATAGCCAAGTACTACGTTTATTGGGCTGATCTAGGCACCAGCAACACCGTGAGCAACACTACGACCTTCACCGAGGTTAACGCTACGGCCCTGCCAATCACTATCACCAACGTCACTGCGAATGACTACTATGCATTCTACTTTGTAGTTGAGGACATCAGCGGCAACAAGGCCATGCTCTACAACGAGACCGCCCCATATGTGATTCAGGCCAACGCGACCGCTACCTGGCCGGTTGTTGTGACCGAGCAGAGCTCTAGTTGAGGTGGGCTGAAATGTACGCCCACCGCTCCACCCCATCTTTTTCAAAAGTCATTCTAAGGCTCTTCGCGGTGGTTAGCTTAATTTTTTTGGCTTATTTCAGCTATTCGACGTTTGCCGAGCACGACCCACTAAAAGAAAGACTGTATGAGCTTGGTTATCCGACTGAGGGATTCATCTTCAGCAACAACACAATACGGTGGGCTGACGGACACCTCACGATAGTCCAGGGGGCCTATGTTGAGGACTATCCGGTCACAGCCGAGCAGGCGTACGAGATCGCTCGGCAGTATCTAGCCAGCTACAACAAGAAACTGGAGAAGTACAACTACAAGCTCTATCCAGACAAAAAGAGCCTCACTGAGAAGGAAAAGGACGGCCAGAAGTATTGGGTTTTCGAGCTGAAGCTCGATACTGGTGGTTCTAAGCTCTTTGCTGGCTTCATTTGGGTGAACCGGAAGACGGGAGCGGTCTCGGTGAAAGGCCTTTTGGGGTGAGAAGAATGAAGTTCATAGGTATGAAGTCATATATTCATATATTATATATGATAATAGTCCTCGCGGCGGTTGTGAGTACCGCAGGGTGCATTGGTTGGGGTGATGGTGGAATCATAATCGGCTTTGGCAACGAGACCTACACGATACCACTTAACACCTCTAACAGCACAAACTCCACAATCCCAACTTCGGAACTCACCATACACAGGTACGAGGAGCTGGTTTACGTTGGCGGAAACCTGACGATCCAGGAGCTGAACCTGACAATTAGGCCCGACTACGACCCCAACAAGGGCAAGTTCTTCTTCATATTCCCGGATACGATCTATTGGGAGCCGATGAACGTCACTATCAACAACATAACAATAATTGGGACTGGCTACTTCACGGGCACGACGTACTACATCGCCAACATCACGATTCTGAGTCCTGAAAAGTTGACGGTCATCGTAAACAACCCGGAGGGACAGTGATATGAAGCGGCTGGTTTTCGCCTTTATCTTGTTCCTGCTGACTGCCAGCCTCGCGTCAGGAGGGACTCTCTACGACTGGAGCGGGAGCCTTAGTGTCGGCGAGCGCGTTTACATCAACGACCTGAGCCTACTCGTTGATAAGAACATCAAGACAAATGAAACCGTCCTCGTCATTGAGCAGGATAGCCAGATTCAAACGATTCTCGGCGACGGCGAGAACTACACCACTAAGGGCCTGGAAATACTCTTCGCGGCGCTCGGCGATGAGGGCTACGTTCACGTTGAAAGCGAGAAGCCGTTCGCAGTGAGTTTCAGTGCTCCAGACGAGGCCGCGGAGCTGAGGAACGAGAACACAGAGTTGAGAGAAAAGCTGGCGAACCTGACGACCAAATACAACAAGCTCGCGAAAGAAAACGAACAGCTCAAGCAGCAGGTTTCAGAGCTTCAGAGCAAGCTCAAGAACCAGCCCAACACAGCCGAGCTGAACGCAAAGATTCTGAACCTGACGAGGGAAAATCGCGAGCTCAAGGCACAGTTAGCGAACCTGACGAACCAGTACAACGCAGTCAAGGCAAAAGCGGACTTTCTTGAACAGCAGAACGATGAGTACAGGAAGATGATACAGACCCTTCTCGAAGATGCTTCGCAGAAGAGCGAGCAGAGCTACATCGAGAAGGCAAAGAAAGAGAAGCTGGTCGGCTCTGTCATCATCAAGGCAATAGCGTTCAGCGTTATCGTTGTGGGCTTGATTGGGTATGGCCTGTACAGGAAGAAAAGGTCGTGGGAACTTGGCGGCCTCTAAAAAAGCATTGTGGGAGAGTTGCATAGTTTTATTTTCAAAGCACAAGAGGAGAAACCCCCATCTTGAAAAAGACGGGTAGAGGAAGCCCAAAAGTGTGAAATCGTGATATGTCACGCAGACCCCTGCAATCATAGAAAGCAGACAGAGGTGTGGGTTAGATGGGAGTATCAATCTATATTGGGAAGAACACAGACAAAGAAAAACGCTACGTGGAGCTAAAGGAAAACGAAGCCAACCACATAACTTTCCTCGGGCCAAGCGGTAGCGGGAAGACCACAGTTATGAGAGCCATAGCTGAAGAGATCTTCCAAAACATCCCTGGAGCACTAGTAGTCGTCATCGAGCAGAAATACGATAAGAACAAGGCAAAAGACCTAATGGATTTCTTGACCATTATAACGAAGAAGAAAGGCCCCGACTTCGTGAAAGAGAACTTTCAACCGTTACTCCAGTATTACAACATTCTTAAAAACGATGGAGTGCTCCACGGAAAGCCAGGGGACTTCGCCTTTGGCTGGCCCAACTACCCCTTCACCTTATATCCCCCATTTCCAGGTGATAAACACTCGATCCTCAGTTGGCATGGCCTAAAACCAAAGGCGTTCCCCGTAAAGAGGATAGTCTTCCGTCCGGTGAGAAACCTAGAAGCAATAGAAAAAGACAACAACTGCATCGCTAGAGAAGGGAAAATCCGCTACAAAGACGTGGACTTTGATTTCATAGCTAGACTTGCACAGATCAACAGGAATACTATTTATGGCCGCGTCATCCGACAGGCTTGGGATCTAGAGAAAAAACGAGATCCTGATGAGCTTGAAAGGTTCGGCTACGAGTGGGAGAAAAAATACCGCCCAAACTCAACCGTGCCAAGCTCAACGCTCCTCAGCATCCTCGAAGTCTGCGCTTTGCTGAGGAGTGATACGATCTTCTCAAAAAACAAAGACTTTACTTCGGAGCTCTCTACGGATGTCATCAATGTAATTGACTTCTCAGCAAACTCCGAGCTAACACCAGCAGAAGAGGCATGGATCTTCAAGCATTTAGTCATGTACATCGTCACCAAGTTCGTCCGCTTCAGGAACACCCCCGTCTTCTTCGTCATTGATGAAGTTCAGAACCTTCTCGAACATCCTGATGGCAGAAAAGCCCTCGATAAGCTGAATAGAGAGGGCCGCTCCAATTGGGTAAACATCATAAGCGGGACCCAATACATGTACGGCCTGCCAGCGTTTCTGATCTACGGGGCGGCACACATCGGCATCATCGGAAGAATAGCCAGCGCTGATGATGAGCTTCTTCTTAGGAAAGTCATCAGGGACTTCCACCGCATCAAGAACCCCAAAGTGAAGAGCTTTCGCGAGTATAAGGACGTGAAGCCCTGGTTAAAGGGCCGAGGTTGGTTCTCCTTTGATAAAATGTACACCGAGCGGATCTACTTCCGCCCGCCACAAAGCTTGTGAGGTGAGAAGAATGTTCGGATTTGGGAAAAAGAAGGAGAAATCCTCGCAGACAAAAGTTTACCCCGATAGAGTTGATACCATCCCAATAGTTCCAGATGCACGCATCCAAGAGCACGCTAGAAAGCTCCGAGAACTCAACTATAAGTTCGCCCAAGTCTATGAGCCAAAGCAGAACGTCATTATTTGGTTCAATGGGAAAGAGAGCCGAGTAATCGGCTATCCCATTGGCCTTCGCGAGGACCTCAATGACTATGTAATCCTCTACCAAGTCAGACCTCCGAGCTGGCTCGACAGTCTAGTCCATAGCCTCTTGAGGATCGTGGGTAAAAGCCCGCCAACGGCCATAATTCGCGTCCCCAAGAAAATCGCTTATTTCGGCGACGAGACGATAACAATTCTAGCCAGTGCCTTCATCATGAACGAATACTACGAATACGAAGCAATCCCACTTGCCCTGGATGAAACTGACGCCAAACTCTATCTAGCCCTCAAGAAGGAAAATGACATGCTTTGGGACCTTATTACGATCCTCCGCTACCGCGTGCCAGAAGTCGTCGAAGACGCCATGAAGATGAATCCGAGAATAAAGACCTACATGAGCACTAAACAACAGAACCCTGATGAGGGAACAAAAGAAGAGAAATTCGGCGGCATAGAAGTGGCCTTCGAAGACAACCCATTCAAGCGCTGGAGGGTCTAACTTGGCTGAGGCCTACACAGTAGTAAACGACGAACTTGACAGCCTACTCTCCGAGGAGGAACAAAAACCGGAAGAAAATAGAAAAGACAAGGGTAGCAACAGCAGGCCCGGAAGGTTGCCTAAAAAGGAGCTGAACAAAAAGTTAATCACTGCAATAGTCCGGCGCCTCCGCATTCTTTACCTCGATGCTCCCAAGAAAGAGGACAGGATCCTGATCAATGAGATCCTCGACGACCTTGAACAATTGATGATACTGAATAGTATTGCATGTGAACTAATAGGAGTGGACTGCAGGGAGAAAGAATAACACCTCAGCCGCCTTTTTCTTTTCTACGGTAGAAAAGTTTATAAGGCAAAGCCTTCTACCGTATAATGGTGAGGAGAATGCTTAAGGTTCAGGTTCGAAAGCAGATCAAAAAGCAAAAGAAAAGAGGAAAAGTCTATAACGTTGAGCAAAGGCTTATCTACATCCCGTCCAAGGCTGAACTTCCAGAGGAAGTTTACATCCTCACTCCAGAAGAACTCAGGGAACTGGCCAAGCTTATTCCCGAGGGAAAAAGACCACGCTGGCTGGTGGTTGAATGAAGCGCTTTAAGAACTTAATCGTGATAATTGACAGGAGCACTGAGCATGAGACTAGAAAAGGGTTTACTGTTTTAGCATTAGTCGGAGTTTGGGACTCTGAAGTAGGACATCTCAAAAGGATCATATTCAGAGAACTCAATCTCAAGCACGCAAAGAAATATGGAAGCGCGAAGAAGGCCAAAATGGACATGCTAAAAGCCGCTCTCAAAGGAGAGCGCACCAACCTTACCAGCCATTTACACTTCATAAGGGTTTATAGAATCTCGGTCACTGGCAAAATTCGCGATAGAGATCTTCCACAGCGTTTCTATGACGACTTTGAAGAGCTTTATCCCGACTGCAAATTCATACTTGGAGATAAGGACATTATCTCAATCCTGAAACGAAAGTATCCCGACCTTAAGACGATCGAAGAAAAAGAAAGCAAGACAACGGCAAAACAGTACAAACACCTAATGCTCTTAGTGGATAACATTGCGTACTTTGCAAGAATCGCATACCTGGAGAATGACCTTGAGTTTTTAGAACTCTTGAGAAAAGGACCGTGAAGGCGTCCCTTTTCATCTTCATCGGGCACGGTCGCTCATCGCCCGCACCCTCTCGGGACGCCAACCCTCTCACGGTGCATCCCCGGCTTCATGAGCGTCTGCCGGGGCCACCACTCAAAGGGCCCGCCAACTCCGTCCCCAACGGGACTTCATGCCAGTGCGGCTCATCGCCCGATCATTCTCACGGGCTCATTATGGGTTATATATTATGTAATATATAAATGTTTCTCACGGCAGCATGCCAACCTCCTGGTCATCCACATAAAATACCCACCCAAGCGCGTTCCACTTAATTCTGATTGGCTTAATTTCCACTATTCTACTTTCATCCCTTCCTGCCTTGAACTTAACTGCATGATCTATGCGCTCGTCCAGCTTGTAATTGTTCACCTTCAGCTCAAGCTTACCGCCCATGACTAACTTGGCCTCGATAACATCATCATCAACCGTCAAAGTCGCCACCTTCCTCACCCCTGCGCCAACTAAGATCAGTCCTGGTATCATGAGAAAGAAGATTGCGAAAAAGTATAGGCCATCCTTATCGGTGGTGTCCTCCTTGAGGACATACGCGGTTTGGACTACGTGGACTGTCTTTGAAGTAATCACACTAAAACTATTGTCATAATAAACTACATACTCTCCAGAGCCATACTTTGTGATATTCAACTTCAAGTGAATCGGGGAAGTAAGCTTCCCGTAATCTATCCGACCTTTAGGAGTGTCCACATAAACCTTGAGGTCATTATTACCTCCAGCTACTGAAATATTAATTTCAAAGAGCTCATTCTTCGCAGGCTCCTTAAAGGTCCAACTATTGTGCCAGACTTCTCCAGGCCCAATTGTCCAAGATTTAGACCAGTGGTCAACAGGATCCCAATAATACTTAGGGCTCATTGCGGCCGCATACCCCATCACAAAGAACGCTATAATAATAAGGGCAACACCCACCCATGCTGTCTTAAAGAATCGCAATTTCTTAGAGAAACGAACACCCTCCGGATAAATCGTAGGAACTCTCTTTGGCTTAGCAAGATCCCTAACCGAAGGAATATTACCCTCGCTCATCCTCCGGGCCCTCCTCCGCTGTTTAACCAGTTTAAGCGATAGAGTTCTTACGAGAAGCTATATTAAACTTTCGCCACGATTATTGGGCTAGGCAATGATATAGTACTGATTAAACCACAGATAAATTATTAAGGAGTTCGTATATAGTACCAAGCGAAGGGAGAAGTATGAGCGAGGTAACTTTCACAAAAAGAGATACTTATAAAGTAACCTGGAAAGACTCTATGGAATGGTTACAGATAATATTTGTATTTGCTATGGTTAACTGGTTTTTTGCACTCTTCAGCTCACTTCCAACTATAATAATCCTCTACTATTACGGTCTCCAGAGCTACATAGGAACAGCCCTTGCAGGCTTTGCACTGGCTTATACTGCCTTCACGCTCAGAAACTGGCACATAATCTCGAAATTTGTGACTAACAAAATAGAGGCTGGTGAAGTAGATAACAAGATTAACGTGATTTCCCTCCTTTTAATGGGTATAACTATTACCATATACTCCTTAATTGGAATAGCCCTCCATTCGGAATGGATTCCATTCTTTATTCCATTATGGGACTATTACATTCTCGAAAAAGGCTCGTGGTACCTCACAATAACAGGGTGGGTGAACAAGACTGCAACAGCCCTAACTAGAACCAAGAAAGATAATATTTATAAGACAGTACCTGTGGGAATACTCAGCTTTGCGCTACTCTTGAGAACGCTTAAGAGATTCTAATATCGTTTCCATATACTTGAGTTTAAACTGATACATCTGATACCATACACTTGGGAATCTACAGAGGAACAACAGCATAACTATAAACGGCCCTACCACAAACATAGATCCCTTAACGTGGAAACTTCTAAAGGACAACTCAAAATTGGGATCGGCTCCGAAAGGAGTTATAGTGAGCACCATTATAGACCACACGAGCAGAGGGATCAGTAGCAACTCAACAACGGCCTTTTTGAAGAAGCTATATTCTATCTCGCGCTGGACCTCCTTGCTACCCTCATCGAAAGGATTAAAACCACTAACCCAATTATTATCATCCGAGAGCATGCACTAACCCCCTCTCTAGTTACTCCCCTCTTTTATTGTGCGATTTAATTTTTAAACGTTGCCAAACGCTGGAAAACGTTTTAATATGTTTGGAGACATTATATTCTGATTTTGATAGAACATAGAGGGGTGAGCCAATGCCCGACCAGGACACCAGCGAAGCCAGAGTCGTCGAGCCACTAGCGAAGTTGCAGAATGGAGTCAAGGACATATTAACATTAACCAAAAAAATTAAGATTTGAATCATCAAAGATTTAGAGTGATGAAGTATGAGTCCTCAAACATTAGGACAGCAAACACATGTGCAAGACATTAAGACTCGTGGAGATCTCTACGAATGGTTAGAGGTAAACATGGCTCGCAGTTATGCTGAGATACTGGAAGAACAAAAATTGGAACCAGACCAAAATCTTGTTAAAACGTATGTCATTGAGTCGAATATCTCACCAAAATTCCTCAAATACGTCCTGAGAGGCTTGTTTGATTCAATTAAAGTAGAACCTCTTGAAGATTACCTACTATACAGAATAGATATCACGGATAAGGATAAAAAACTTCAAGTTCACTTCTTCTTAGATGCCAAAGATTCGAGATTCTGGAGAGTATTCACTCTCGACAAGGCCCAAGACGTTGATAGTGCTTATAACAAATTTGTTAGCCAAATAAAATCGAGATTAGATAAACTATGGTTATCAAACAAGCTTCTAAAGAAATTCATGCATATATCCTTTAAAGATGTTTATCTTAGAAGCATCTCCATTAAACATGACGAGACTGCTTTTAGCACCGAGGAAGAAAAAAAGGAGAACAAAGTTAGCAAACTAAGAATTGATGGCTCAGGTGAATTGGTTAAAGATCTCCTTGAGATCGTTGAAGAGCATGAGAAGTTCCGATACATGACCAGACTAACAAAAATTGGGATTAAACTCGTTGAGAAAGAGTACCCCGACAAATTCGTCTTAGAAGATCTGTATTATTGGGGTAAATTCACAGCAAAAGGAACATCCTTCGATGAACATTTGGAATTTATCGATAGTGTTGTACACACATATAGAAACAACTTGAAATACATAGAGGACTCTCTTATTGATTACTCCTCATGGGATTGGGAAAAGAAAATCCCACTCGTATATGAGTTCAAAAAAGAAATCTCTGATTTAGATCTCTTTGCAAAAGCAATTACAACACCCAAAGAGCCATTCAGGATTTGGGGCTTTGCAAAACAAGTAGAAAAAGACATGTATATTATAGTCGGAACTGACCTTCACAATGGAGATAATTTCTCGTTAGAAGTTACTCCCTGGTGGGCTAGATTATATCTCCCAAAGGGCTCCTGCGGGAACACTGCACTAAGGCTCCTTGCAAACATCCAACAGACTTATGATGCCAAAGCTTATCTCGAGGTGCCCCAATATGGCATCAGGATTAGATAAATATCTTAAACTATCTAAATATGAAGGTACCCCAATCCGTACTCTTGAAGAGTTATCAAAATTCCAGAAAGCACATACTAAGTTGATGAATATCATCCTAAACCTTGCTACCCCAACACCCAAATTCCCCAACGATCTCTATAAAAAAGGTTATAGAATAGTACAAAACAGCATAGAAGCACACATCCATTTTAGGAATGTAGAGAAAGAAGACCTGAATGGGAAAGGGGTAACTCCCGACATAATCCTTCCGAATTATGAGAAAGAACACATTGTAGTCTTTGAATGTAAAAGCTTTCAAGCAAATCATGAACAGTTACAAAAATATCTCTACTTGATAGAGCATCCAGAAATAATAATTGACCAAGCAAGAATACCCTTCAAAAAACGTCCCACTCAACTCAAAGCGGACGTCTCATACTTTTCTTATAAAGACATAGATAACAACGAAACGCTTTCCAACGAGACCCGGATCCAAATCATTAGAATCATCGAGATAAATCCACCAGATAAATCCGAAGACCCCACCAATCCCGTTGTAAAAGAAATAGAGTTAGTAAAAGGAGAATACAAAAACCCCGAATTAAACCAAGTATTCCCAATAAAATGGAGACTAAAAGACAAACCTTCTTATGTACTCTTCCCCTTTGATCCAAATGACGACGCTGAGATCTTTCAAATCCACATCATAAACAAACTAATAGAATTTGCAACATTAGGACAAGAACTGCCAACAAAAGGGATGGTCTTTAAAGATGATATCATCATCCCAAAAGGAAAAATAATCAAAAAGAGCGAATTGCCCATCGATGATCCCAACGAGCAAGACCAAAAATGGGAACAACTATTAAACACCCTCGAAAAGATAGCTCCAGGAAAATACGAAGTAGAGGAAGACGAAATTAGAATCTCAGAAGACATCCTACTCCTGAAAGCTGGCAAAGCCCTAGACGAAATGAGAGCCGAGTTAATTATGCTAATCGATCTTGAAGTTGATATGAACACCCTAACCGAACGCGAATTTACTACAGGAGAGCTTGCACACGAGTTATACACCTCAAGCGCCTACTCAATCTACCAGTTCCTACACGGAGAATACAGAGATCTAATCAAGAAAAGAGTTAATGATTCACTGAAAAGACTCTCAACAGGGCCCCTAAAAGGGTACCTCAAAAGAAATCACAGACACAAACACGCCTGGAGGATAAAAATCATAGACAAAAAACAGATACCCATGTTTAGAGAGACCTGTGGAAAAGCCGTACGCGAATTAGAAAGCAAATTCAAAACAAAATACATTGACGAATACATAAAAATCTTCCTCACACCCAAAACCACACCAAAAGACAAAAGGAGCTGAAGAGTAATGACCGGCCAAGACGAGCAGGGAACGCGAGTGATCGAGCCACTAGCCAAGTTTCATGCCAGGTTAGACCACGGTGAGAGGAAAAGATAGGAAATATACTCTATATTCCACCAGGGAGAAACATAATGCGTCCGGTTGATTCAATTCCTCTATCCACGCGCCTTGCAAGGCTAAGCTTTACAAGAAGATTTTGAGTGGCTTCATTAGGATCTTCTATCAGCACAGTTCCCGGAAACGAGTTAAGAAAATCATTGAGCATCATTGTAGCATGCCCCTGTCTTCTAAACTTCTTCCTCACGAATATTTGATGAAGTGTCGGATACTTATGGGCATCCACCGAGTATGCATAGTACCCAACAGGTTCCCCATTTTTCCAGAGGATCTTTGCCCTCATCCACTCAAGGTTAGGACGTTTGAAATTAACATTGTCTCCTGAAATTGCCTCCAAGTACAAGAGGTAAAGAGTCACATTGTCATAACTACCTTTCTTGACTTCAATCAAACCGTCCCGCTCGGGATTATGGTAAAAATAACTTGGTTGCTTCCACTCTCCATCCCACTTGAACGCCACAACATGTTGACCCCTAAACCGCTGATCAAATTCAGGACAGAATAAAATCTGAATATTCTCATCATCAGGGAAGATACCGATTAAATCTGTTTCAGTTTCCCTAACTCTACGGCCACACACAGGGCACCTCAGAACAGTTATCTTTCTCCAATTCTCAGGATTAAGTGCTATTTTTGCAACATTGGCAACCGCTTCATCAACAAGGCTGTTAGGTATAGAAAAGGACACCCAATCACTGTTGACCTCAAACCACAACTCATTTCTAGGCACATGCTCATTATCATTTGAGAGAGCTTTTTTATGAAGTTCTCGCACCAGCTTCCTAAGTACCTCCTGAGTCTCCTTAGTCAGTGCAAATTCAGTCGTTGTTAAATCAATCATAACTTCCAAAAGACCAGAAGATAATGGGACTATGTATGCGGCCGGTTCGTTTTTCTCTTCGGCTTCTTCAACAATATATCCTGCAGAACCACCGTTTATGAAAGGTATTGTATAGATCTTCCCCCCAATTTCAATTTCATATACAGCACGCACCATACAACTTCACCAAAACTCTTAATGATATTTACTCCTTAATACTGTTTTGATCTGATACGAGATATAATGAAACCCAAAAGTCTTATTAGCTACCACTCATTGTTCTAGAATTGAGGTGATCCCATGTATTCTATAAAAGAACTCCAAGACATTGTATCTCGTATAGTGTCCACCAAGGGGCATGTAGGAATCACGGATGGAGGTATAGAGATTCACATCCATGGAGGCATTTCTGGCCAAGAATTTAGGGAAATAGAAAACGCGGCCTGGAAAGGCGGACTGGTCCTCGACAGAATATATTATCACCGAATCAGCGATACCCTCGCAATCAGATTCAAGAAACCAGGAGACTGAGGTGAGCACAGTGAGGAAAATATTCGAAGTATGGAGCCAGCTTGCAACCTCCACAACATACACTATTGAGACAGTCCAACACCTAAAACAACTCATAGAATGGGAATTCGACGAACCCTACGAAGACTACATAACCCTCCTCCCCACCCAAATAGCAAAGATAGAACTCAAAGGGACTGAGCGCAATCCTGACGGCACCTCTGGAGGAAAATACATCTTTTACCTAATGGAACTCCAATGCCTCGGCAACAGCCTCTACTTTATCCTAAAGGCTACTAAATACTACTGTGAAAACCAGAAAAAAGAGTGTTCCATCATTTATTCGCTGTACATAGAACCCCAAGACTACAAACACCTGCTACAAATCTTCGCCTTGATTAGGAAACTAGAGGATATGTACAACAAAGCCATGGCCAAGGCCCTAAAAGACTTCCCACAAGAACAACAGGACAGGATATGTGACGCATGCCTCGAGGAAATTGACACCCAACTCAAAAGAAACCTTGGCCTCCCCAAGTAAAGACCCAATTCTTTATCTTTTCTCTCAACACTCCTTGGGGAACTTCCCATAGCGGAGAAAATTTCGCAAACCTTTTCTACCATAGAGTTTATTAGAACCATAACAAATACGGAATAGATACGGGATAAACAACCAACGGAGCTGAGACCAATGACCGAGCAGGATCACCAAGAGGCAAAGGTAGTCGAGCCACTAGCCAAGTTTCAGAGCAGAGTAAGACCTCAGGGTAGGGTTATGGTTCCTATTTATATCAGAGAATACTTTGGTTTGCAGGATGGAGACTTTGTTATAGTAATAATAAGGATTCCAGATCAAAATCGCAAAATAATCGGTCGCGTTTTTGCGGTAGCAAAGCTGTATGATCGTGGAGTTTTCACAATTCCCAAACCCGTCAGGGACAGGTTCGGTCTTAAAGTCGGCGATTTTGTAGAGATTCTGCTTGTGGATTACATCCATGTCAAGTCGCTCATAACGAACAAGATGGGGCCAACCCTATCCCCAAAAAGTCAATTTGAAGCCATTGACGAACAGCAGGAGCGCAAGATACTTGAGCGCATTTACAATAATGATTAGTAAGGGTGTCACAGTTCCACCAACTGTGACGGGGTGTGACGGGTGTGACGCAGGGTTTTTTCGCTTTATTTTTGAAATAAGCCATTCTCCTGTCTTCTTTAATGTCACAGTGTCACACTCTATAAAAATATATAAAGGTATTAATTTCAGATTGCGCGGTATTTTGTCATAATGACAAATATTCTATAATTTAAACCATAGTATATTGTCATAATAACGAATATTGAAGAGTTGCTATGTGAAATAATATAGGCACATTTTTATGGGGTGTGACATGTGTGACACTAAACTCCCCGCAGATTCCTTTTTTCAGGATTTAAAGCCCTTAGACCCCCGTCACATCCGTCACACTTGCGTCACACCTGGCCAGACTGTGACACCCTTACTATTTGAATTTGTAAATTCTCACCTTTGAGCAATACTGTCTTAAAGGGTCCACACAAAGCTTATATATCCTGAAAATCAGTATAATACTGATAAACAGTATACATGGTGGTGACGATGCCGTCTGAAGGGTGGCGTGCTGTGTATGTTCGGGAGTCTACCTATCAACTGTTTCAGAAGTTCAGAGGCAAATTGTTCATGGAACGGGGAAAGAAAGTGACGGAGGATGAAACCCTCCGCGCGCTTCTCGCCTATGTGATGCCTGAGCTTGTAGAGCAAACCTGAGGTGAGTTTCAATGGACGAAGAGTGGAACAGTGACAACATTCAGTTTTCACCGATCGTCATAAAATTCGGAGACCTCCTTACAAAAGCGAGCAAGGACTCAGGAGAACTCGACATGGAGTTTCTCCCTGCAGAGTTCAGGGGCTGGCCTCACGATCCCGACCCGTATACAATCTTCTTCAAGCGTAAGGGGAGGGAGTTTTGGGTCCTCGACTACAAGAACCCCCGCGTTGCGCTTTACAGGATCCGGAAGAGGAAATATAAAGATGAAGATACTGGCGAGGAAGTTGAAGAAGAGTTTGCTGTTCACGACAGGACTGTCTTTAACTTTGTACCTGTTGCAATAAGAGAAGTCCACGACTTCACCATCGAGCTGGCCGCTGAGGAGGCCAACATGGATGCTCCAACCCTGTATCGGTGGGTCATCGCCGAGAGAGCTCTCTCAGGGATTTACATACGAGAGCTTGGACCTGCCTTAAAGGTTGAGCTTCTCGACAAGTTGAATGAGGTTGGAGGTCTCTTTCTGAGTGAGGCTCTCGCAAAGGAAGCGATAGATACTATTCTTGCCCTTGCTCGCCTCCTTGAGGCTGTTGAGCATGTGCATGAACCTCTGGCCCCCGGAATTTACTGGAACCCCAAGACTAGGCAACTTGAGGCGTACGGCTTTGATACACAAATGCCTTCTCGCGTCAGGATTTATGACGCGTTGAAGCTTTTAGATAAGATCGTTAAAGCCAATCCTGATAAGAGATGGTATGAGTCTTGGTCGGTCAAGTTTGGAAAGATATTCAAGTGGGCCTTAGTTGCGGGCCTCGGTTATGCATATAAAGTTTACAACGAGAAGCGCCGCTGGATCCCTTATCTCTTGTTCATAGGCGAATCTCTGACAGGAAAGACTCAGGTCATCTCCAAGGTAATTTCATACCTTTGGAAGCCGCTTGGTAAGGTGACCTCTATTGGTTCTTCTTGGAGCGTTTACAACTTTGGCGAAACAATCTCTTCAGTAGCTTCTGTTATTGTCATCAATGAGGCGGCGCCCCTATTCAAGTCCCTGAACTTTGGAGATGAGGGGGACAATTTCTTCAACCTCATTAAAAACGCTCCCGAGCAATACCTTTTCAGAACCAAGAGTGTTGGGAAGAACATCAGGAGGCCGTATCCTGCCCTTGCAACTCTTGCTTTCAACGCTAATATGCCAGGGATTAAGGATGAGGCCATTAGGAGGCGCTTTTTCACCGTTGAGTTCTCGAAGGTGGATAAGATACCTCCAGAGATCGCTCACTACTTTGAGACTTCGATTGTCCCGTACTTAGATTACCTCGCTGATATTGGACGCTTTGTTTTCAACGTGATTAAAGAGGAGCCTGAACTCCTTGCCTTACCGTGGGAAGATCTTGCCGAGAAACTTGTGAAGAGGCTTTACGAGTATGCCGGGCTTGACATCCCTGAGTGGCTAAAGAATGCCGAGCTGGTGGATAACTACCGCGAGGAGCTTGATGATGAGAAGAGGGAAAAGGTTGTCACATGGCTTAGGAGGCACTTTGATGAGACTTATTTCCGTTATTCCCGCTACGCGGACAGTTCCACAACTCCAAAAGACAGAGTCTTCTATGTGCTGGAGCATGAGCTTAGTCCATACTTTGTCGTGAGAGGTAATGAAGTCATAATCAAGAAGTCTCTACTTGAAGCCATCAGGGCGGACACCAGACTAGATGTTTATAATTTCAAGACTCTTTGCGATCTTCTTAATTGGGATTACCCTGTACAACGGAGACTTGGTTCAGCAAGGCCTAGGGTTGCCGTTACAACCCTCGATAAGTTCTTTGATCTCCTCGGGGTCTCGGAGTCAAAGATTGAGGCTGACCTCAAGCTCGCTGAGCGGGTTGTGGATGTCCTTGCAGTGAACAGCTTCACGTTTGACGAACTTCTGAAGATCCTCAATGTCCAGGAGGAGGAGCTCAGAGAGGTTATCACTGAGCTTGAGCGGGAGTTGGTGATTCTCCCGAAGGATGGGCGCTATTCTCTGAACAAGGCCCGAGCGAGGGAGCTTGGGTTTGAGATTGTTGACACGTATGTCGTCACGGGAGGTGGTCGTGTATGATGTCGGGGCTTGAGTATGCCCGGGAGGAGGTTGTGAAGGCCTTTCCGAACCGGGCTGATGTAGTGCCGGCCAGCAACGGCGTGGAAGTGGTAGTCTATGGCGGGGTCAAGGCCAGCGAGCTAGTGTATCTGGAGACCGTGTTTGGTGCGGAGGGGTTCCAGTTGGAGCGTATTTACTTCCACCGGAACCGTGACGCGCTTGTTTTCAGATTTAGCCCTATGGGGGTGGCTTCCAATGTCTGAGCCTTTCCAGGAGAACTCTCCTGACTTCGGCCCGAAGACGAGCATCACCAAGCCCTCGGAGGTTCCTGGTGCCGTAGTGCTGAGCCTCACGACGCCAGCCTCGTGGGAGGATTTTCAGGGCTTCCTCAAGGCGGTTGAAGCCCTGCAAAGTGATGGTTTCGTTGTTCGCTCGGTCGAGTCGAGCTACAAGCTGTTCCGCGTATGGCTAAGGAGGGAGGAGGAATGGGCAAGTGGGTGAATATTCGACTGGAGATTGAGGCCGCCGTGCCTCTTGAAGCCCTTTCGAGTGTAGCCCCGGGAATTGACGTCGAGGAGTTCCAGGAGCTCCTCAATAACGACCCTGATGAGGCCATTGAGATGCTCAAGGGGGAGTTGCTCGCAAGGGAGGTCGTGGACTATGGAGTGGTTTTTGACATCGACGGCGTGGAGGTGATAGAGAATGAGTGAGTCCGCCATCTGGTCTTGGGTCGCTTTGGAGAAGCGCAAGCTGGACGCGGTGCTGGAGCAGGTCGAGGAAGTGCCGACCCTGCTGGAGTACGTCGAGCGCGAGGCCAGCATCGCCAGGGAGACGGCGTTCTCCCTCTCTGCGAGGGGAGAGCGCGAGAACGCGGCCTACTGGACGGGGTACGCGGACGCGCTTGAAGACCTGCTGAAGAAGATCGAGCGCAGGGAGGTGAGGGCATGAGAGAGTATTCGTTTGTTTTCGTGAAGATAGACTACGATGACATTGACGTCTTCGCCGACGACACGAAAGAGTATCTAAATGAGTGCGACGAGCCCTCCTCTTCATCTTCTTCCGAGGAGGTGATGGCATGACTTTTGAGATTGTGTTTGATTCGGCTAGAGAGTTTGAGAGCCTGATAGCCACGCTTGAGAAGTTCTTCGATGAGGCAGTATTCCAGGTTAACATGGAAGGAATTCAGATGCGTGCTATAGACCCGAGCAGGGTCGTCCTCGTTGACCTCAACCTTCCAGAAATGCTCTTCTCCAAGTACTCCGTCGAGAGTGAGGAAGCGATAGCCTTTGATCTAAAGCGTTTCCTGAAGGTTCTTAAGCTTGCAAGGAGCAGGGATACGCTTGTTCTCCGCAAGGGTGGAGAGAATTTCCTCGAGGTCGGCTTGCTCGGTGATGAGAACACGTGGTTCAAGCTCCCTCTAATAGACGCCAATACTCCTGAGATTGAAATTCCGAGCCTGCCATGGACTGTCAAGGCCGTCGTGCTCGCTGGAGCTCTGAAAAGAGCCGTTAAGGCCGCAAAGCTTGTCTCCGACTCAATCTACTTCATGGCTACCCCTGAGAAATTGACTTTCAAGGCGGAGGGCAACGACTCCGAGGTTAGAACCGTTCTCACTATGGAGGATCCAGGTCTCCTTGACTTGGAGCACAAGATGACAAAGGCGAAGAGTGCGTACGGGGTTGCATATCTCGAGGACATCCTAAGGAGTCTCGCTGATGCTGATGAAGTCATCATTCGGTTTGGCTTTGACATACCACTGCTTCTGAAGTACATGGTTCGGGATGCCGGTGAGGTCAGCTTCCTGATCGCACCAAGAGTCGAGGAGGGTCGCTCATGATCGCGCGCATCCCGTCAGCCTTTCTAATCCAGAGGGCCCTCGAGGATGGCCCTGCCACGTTCAGCGAACTGGTCAGGAGGACTGGCCTTCCCGCGAAAGAGGTTGCCAGCGCGCTCGACGAGCTCGGGCGCAAGGGCGCGGTTGTGAAGGACGAGTACTGCTTCACGCTCCGGGGGGTGTGGGGATGAACGAAGAGGAGCTTTACACTGAGCTTCTCAGACTGAGAGGCATGCTGAATGATGTCATTGACCTGTTCGAGATGAGCAGGGACGGCTATGTTGCAAGGAGTCTCATCGCAGAGGCCTGGACTGACTTCAACATTCAGGCGGGCAAGATCAACACGAAGATGTACGCCTACGCGTATCAGGACAGCTTCATTCAGAAGAAAGTGCAGGAGGGACGGCTATGACCGAGTACCTCATCATCATCGACGGCGAGCAGTTCGTCACTGAAGCCCCTCACGTGCTCGCGGCTTGGGAGGTTGCGATAGCTCAGGCCGCTCTGATGCTCCACGAGGGCCGGCTCCGCTCCGAGGATGTTGAGATACATGTCTTCTCGGAGCGCGAGGCCAAGCGCGAGGGGGTTCCAATACTCTTTCCAAAGCGCCTGAACAGGCTTGAGGTTCTCCAGAAAGTTGAGGATCTTCGCGAGGAGCTCCGTCGCGTCAGGCCGCACGAGGGCCAGGCGACGCTGGAGCAGTTCGTCGGGGTGAGGGCGTGATGGTCGCGGCAAGAGCGGAAATGATCCGCCAGGCGGCCAGGTACGGCCGCCACGTGTACAGGCCCTTTTTCGATTATATGCAAAGAGAAATCAGGAGTGCAGAGAACAAGTACTTGTTCAGCACTCTGATAGAAGAGGCCCTTCCTGGTCAGTTCTCGCTCTATGACCTCGATGCCCTTGTGTTCAGAAAGCATTCTGAGGTTCCTTTAGCGGCTTTTGAACTCAAGTTCATTAGTTGGCGCGTGGCTAAGGATTCATGGGCAAAGAGGGAGCTTCTCGTGAATGGGTGGCAGTTTCAGAGGCTCAGGGCGCTTTCAGAAGTCCTCACTCTCCCGCTCTATTACTTCATTCAAGTGGGCCAGGAGCGGTTCGTGATGTTCAATGTCGCCAATGTGGAGCCCTCTTTTGAGTACAGGCGCGGTGGCTCGGCAAGAGATTACTACGCCGTCATCAGCCTCGATGATGTGGTCGTCAGCAGGGACTTTGGGGAGTTTGCGGATGACCTCGGCCTCCTGCTCGGTGTGAACTTGTCGAAGCCGGCTCAGGTGCCAGCCTACGCGGTTGGAGGGAGGTGACGGGGCGATGAGTGAATTGAAGTTATACAAGGCAACTGTCTGGACAAGAGATTTGGACCCGTTTGCGGAAGAAGCTGTTTGGGAGGTTCTTGTAATTGCTTGGGATTACAAAGGTGCAGAAAGGTTGGCATTAGAATACTTCGAACAATGCTTCGATGAGGTCATGGTGGATGAGGTGAATATTGAACCATTCAGCGGTCCTAAAGTTATAGGGGTGGTGTCCAAGCCATGCTGAATACTAACACTTCCCGTATAGTATCATTCTTTTCCAAGGACCTTTCCCGTACAACCAACCTTATTCGCCAGAAAACCAAGGATAATATACAAGCCCTGTACCTATTCCTCCCAACTTCCGAAGCGTCCTGGACGGTGAAAAATATGAATGTTGTAAACGAAATAATAGGGGTGGTATAATGCCGCGCAGGCGGAAGTTCCCTGACTATGTTTCGATCCGAGTTCCCGTGTACCAGCCGCCGAACAGTGTTCTTGAACTCCTCTTTGATGGCAAGACTCTGGAAATAGCCAGGAAAGTTGTTGATTACCTCAAGCAGAACGGTGGCCTGTTCAAGGATGAATACCAAGAAGCCCTCGGCGTGGACGGTGCTGACAAGGTCCTATACTTTAGGGTTATGAAAAAGCTCCTGGCCCTCGGTATGGTCAGAGAGGACGCTGGAGTGTATAAGCTCTCCGACCGCTTCTCCGAGAGGATGGAGAATCTTGCAAAGATGTGGAAGTTTGAGATAGGCAAAGTTGCAGAGCTCTGGTGATGCCCTATGCATATATATCATAATACTCTATATGACCTCGGTGATAAAGAGTGGGACAAAAGCCCAATATGGCCCACAAAAATAGCGGCTCTCACAAACGAGAACGGCCCGAAAGAAGGCGAAAGACGCGTGTTCATTTGTACCTTGATGAAGAAGTGGTCGGCGGTCTCAGAGAAGCCGGTTATAGCCTGTCGGCCCTCGTTAACAAGCTTTTGCGGGAACATTTAGAGAAGGTGACGCGCATGGAAGCTATTATCTGGAGAATGGCGGGCCCGGCGGGATTCGAACCCGCGACCTCCGGCTTAGAAGGCCGGCGCCCTATCCTGCTAGGCTACGGGCCCTCTGGAGAGAACTTGAGGGGTGCTCTTATAAAAGTTACGGTAGGCGGGAATAAAAGAAGGGAAGGAAGTCACTTCCTCCTCCTGAGGAGGAGCGGCACAACTGCGAGGCCAACGAGGGCCGCTGGCCCGCAGGTGCTCTTGCCCTCTGATGACGTCTGCTTGGCCGTGGTGGTCTTAGCGGCCTTTGAGGTGCTGGTTATGGTTATCTCCTTGGTGGCGGTCGCCCTGTTTCCATGGAAGTCCTCTGCAACTATCTCAATCTTGTACTTGCCCTCCTCAAGACCTGGGAGCTGGACGATGTAGAAGGTGTCTCCAGGCTTTCCACTGGAGGGCTCTCCAGGGAACTTGTCGACCTTGCCGTACTTAACGCGGTTTCCGTTCTCGTCGTATATGACGGCGTAGAGATCTCTTATACCAAGGTTGTCCTGAGCTGTGAAGTATGCCATGAAGTTGGCGTTCGGCTTGGGGTGGCTCGGCTGAAGGTAGGCTATCTGAACCACTGGCTTCTCGGTGTCTGCACCAGTGTCAATAACGAGCTGGGAGACACCCTGCGGAATCGTGACGTTCAGCATTATGTAGTACTGGTCGGCTATCTGCCTCTCACCGAGGACTGTGTAGGTTATGTTCGTGGCCTCTGGATCAACCTTTGCCCCCTCCGGTATCGGGAGAACTATCGGGCCGCTGACGCTCTCATCAAGCTGGTTTATGAACTTGACAGCGGTTCCCGCTTCGGAAACGTGCCTGAAGGCCATGAACCTCTGCGGAACGGGAACGCTCATGAAGTCGCTCTGAACCTTGTCGTCCTTGATCTCGACGTTGACATAGGGCATTTCAACGCTTCCGTCCTCCTTGATGACAACCAGGTTGCTTCCATACCATGTCGGACTGTGCTTCGGGTTTGCAGGTGGGTTGGGCTCCTTGTCAGGGGCACCGGTTGATGTTAGGGTTAGGAAGTAGTGCTTGTTGCCGTTCTTGTCAATGTAGAGCCAGTACATATCGTGGTGGATGTGACCGCTCATGGTGAGTGGCACGTTGTACTTGACTATGTCCTCAAGGAAGCGCTTGGAGATTTCTTCCTGTGATGACCAGCTCCTGCGGAGGTGTCCCTTAATCTGATCCCAGTCGGCATCTGGGTCAAGGCCCTTGAGAACTCCACCGAGGTAGTTCCAGCGCGGATCGAAGAAGTACGGGTGGTGGTACAGGATTATCGGCGTGTAGTCCTTGTGCTCTTCGAGAACCTTCTCCATCCAATCGAGCTGATCCTCCGTCGGGTATCCCTGGTCACCGCCGGTGTCGAGGCCAATTATGATGAACTTGCCGATGGTTACGTAGAAGTACTTCGGACCGAGGAGCTGGGTGTAAACCGTCGGCGGGTCATCGTGGTTTCCCTTGATTCCGACAACGGGCATGTCGGCGGCGGAAGTGTCCTTGGTTATGTCAAACATAATCTTGTAACCGACCATGTCGCCGCTGGTGTCAACTTCATCTCCAGTGTTTATCATCAGGGTCGCTCCATTCATTCCCCAGTAAAGGTAGGCGCTGTAGGTAGCGACGACGCTGTGAAGTGGAATCGGGTTTGAGCACATCTCCTCAAGCTTGTAGATGTTGCTCTGGAAGTAGTCGCCGCAGACGTAGCCGATTTTTGCACCCGTGGTGACGTGGGTGTCGCTCGTCCAGGCTAGCTTAAGCTCCTTCGGCCACTCCTTGAACACCTTCAGGCCGTTGGGGAGGACGAGAGTGCCCTTGTCGGTCTTTATGAGCAGGAAGTATGTGTCAGGAGCTATGTCGTCCGGTGTCTTGACCTTCACTACAGTCATTCCGTCTTCTCCCGGCGATGTTCCCTGGATTTCCAGCTGGTACGGGCCGTGAAGGACTGAGACGGCCTCTATTGAGCTTACTGAGACTCCCTCCTTAACGTAGAGCTCGAAGCTCTCTCCTGGGAGTGCAAACGCTGGAACAACGGGAGCCGGCTGGTAGAGGTAGTCGCTGTAGGTGTAGGAGTACTCTTCCGCCGAGACGTAGCCGGCGGCAGCCAAAACGGCAGTTATAGCAAGCAGCATGGAGAGGACTTTCCTCAGCATGGTATCACCGGGTAATAAGAAATCCACACCGCTTAAAACGTTTCCTCTGGATGCTATTTTCGAACCAGGGGAGAAGAAAAACACGGCAGTCGCAGAATTCAGGTTCAATCGAGATGTCCAACGATGTATTCTGCCGCCTCAGAGTTTCCACCGAGATGCCTGTAGAGGGCGTAAAGGTCAAGGATTCTGTTCTTAAGCTCCAAGGTAGGTTTGACAAGGTATCTTGTGAAGAGAACCGCCATCTCCACAAGAACGCAGTCTGCCCTGCTAAAGGGAATTGGCCGGGCATTTCCTACCAGCCTCTTCTCGGGGAAGAATTCACATTTAAGAACCTCTGTAGTCCCGAGCCCGTCCGTCCAGACATCTCTTCTGCACCGGGCTTCTCCCAGCCAGCCAGGGAGTCCTTGTATCCATCGATACTGATCATGAGACTCAAAGGAAAGCTCCACGTCGAGGTTAAGGGCTGTCTTCACGAGGAGCTCGGCGTCCCAGGTCATCTGAAGGGCGATCCGGTTGTTTTCCAGCAAATCTCTAAAGCTTTTTCCAGGGAAGAGCTTGAAATGGAGCGTCGCTCCCCTTCTTACGACGCCAACGGGGGTGACGTTGGACTTTGAGACTAGAAGGAGCTCGTAAACCTGACCTTCCCTCATCAGCTCTAACATCGTGTTCACCTCAAAAAGAAGAGAGAAGAGCTCAAAGCTGCTTGGGCAGGACGATTATGTCCTCACGGTTGATGTAGAAGGTAACGGGCTGGGTCGGGCGAAGTCCCTGGACTTCCCTGTCGCTTATCGTCCTCGCGATGATCCTAGTATCTCCAAAGAGACCGACGACCTCCGTGAAGAAGCCGTAGTACTCAACGAGGTCAACGGTACCCTCGATGGAGACCGCGTTCTCAACCGGGTGAAGTTTTATTCTCTCCGGTCTTATGACGAGGACGACGTCATCTTTGTCGCCGTCGTAGTAAAGGCCGTCGAGGCGGAAGCTCTCGAACTCGACCGTAACCTTGTTCCCATCCCTTTCAACGACTTTGGCCGGAATGACGTTGGTCTTGCCCATGAAGCTTGCCACGAACTCGCTCTGGGGCCTCTCGTAGATGTCCCTCGGCGTTCCCACCTGCTCTACCGTTCCGACGTTCATGACCGCTATCCTGTCGCTTATCGCCATGGCCTCTTCCTGGTCGTGGGTGACGTAGATAACGGTTATTCCGAGCTCGCGCTGGATTCTCCTTATCTCGGAGCGCATCTCGAGCCTGAGCTTGGCGTCGAGGTTGCTGAGGGGCTCGTCAAGGAGGAGAACCTTTGGCTCAACCACTAAAGCCCTGGCTATTGCGACACGCTGCTGCTGGCCGCCCGAGAGCTGGGTCGGATAGCGGTTCTCAAAGCCCTTGAGCTTGACCAGCTCGAGCGCCCATTCGACCTTCTTCTTTATCTCCTCTTTCGGCACTTTTTTCAGTTTGAGGCCGTATGCGACGTTGTCAAAGACCGTCATGTGTGGCCAGAGGGCGTAGTTCTGGAAGACAAGGACCGCACCACGCTCGTAGGAGGGAAGGTAAGTGACCTCTTGGTCGCCGAAGTATATCTTCCCGCTCGTCGGATAGTCTAGGCCGGCGATCATTCTCAGTGTTGTGGTCTTTCCACAGCCGCTCGGGCCGAGCAGTGTAAACAGCTCACCGTGCTTTATGTGGAGGTTTATCCCCTTGACGGCCTGAACGCCGTCAAACTCCTTAACCACGTTTTCAAGCCTGACATCGACCATTATCATCACCTCAGGTTAGGCCTATGAAGGAGTACCTCTGTTTGGTTATCAGGTTGGCTATGACTATGGCCGTTATCTGGACGGCCATAAGGAAGACACCAAGGGCCGCGGCAAGGTTTGCGCTTCCAACTGCACCGATGATGAGTTCCTTCATCTTTGCAGTTATCGGGTACCAGGTCGAGTTTATCGAACCGAGGGTGATGCCAACGCTTGTCTCGCTCATACAGTAGACGAAGCTGAGCATTGCACCTCCGAAGAGGTTGAGGTATATCATCGGTATTATGACGCTGGTGAGGGCCTTCCACCTTCCAGCTCCCAAGTTCATTGCCGCTTCCTCAAGGGAGACGTGAACCTGCTGTAAGCCAGCGGAGATTGAACGTGCGGCGAAGGGCAGACGCCTGATCGAGTAGGCCAGTATCAGCGCCGCTCCAGGGAAGAACTCCAGCAGGTTGGTGGGGTCGAGGCTGCTTCCCTTAAACGGCGGCACCGTCGAGAAGAAGAAGAAATAGCTCATCGCTATGACGATACCAGGGACCGCTATCGGTATCGTGGCGAGGCTGTCTATTATCGGGGCGAGCCTGGCCTTCTTGAACCTGTTGGAGGCATAAGCTGAGGTAAGGGAGAGCAGGATTATGATGAAGACTGCGGCGGTTGAGTACATAAGGCTGTTTATGATAACCCTCTCAATGTCCGGCTGTGTTATTATCGCTTTCATATTGTCAAGCGTGAAGCCGCTTGGCCAGGTTCCGTACCAGCTCTTGGAGAACGCCAGGAGGAGAACGCCTATCTGCGGGAACACCGTAATGAGGAGCACCGGAACTGCGACAAAGGCTATAAGGAGTGCCTGCCACCACTTGGGCTTTGCAACCCTCGGGTTCCACCTTCCGCCCTTGCTGAGCATGGCGTACTGCCTGAGGCCGACGTACCACCTGACCGCGAGGAACATTATAACTGCCAGGACGAGCATCACCAGGGCCAAAGCCGCCATCTGCGGGTTGCCTATGGCGAACCCCGAAACGAAGGAGCTGTAAATCTGGTAGGACATGAGCTTCTTCGCTATCGGGCTTCCCTGGAAGACTATCGGCGCGGCGAGGTCTTCAAGGCTGAATATTCCAACGAGTATTGCACCGCTCATAATTCCCGGAAGGGCGAGCGGGAAGGTAACCGTCCTGAAGAGGTGGAACCCCTTGCTTCCGAGGTTTTCAGCCTGCTCCTCGAGAGAAGGGTCAATGTTGATGAAGCTCGCGTAGGCGTTGAGGTAAACTATCGGGTAGTAAGTTATGGTCTGGGCGATGATGACACCGACCAGCCCGTCTATCCAGATGGGCTTCGGGAAGATGTGGAGGTGCTCGTAGAATATCCAGTTTATGATTCCGTCGGGGAGGAACATCTTCTTGACGACGACCACGTTGACGAAGGGTGTAACCAGGAGCGGGATGAAGAGGAGAACCCTCATTATGTTCTTGCCTGGAAAGTCGTAGCGCGCCATTATGAACGCGAAGACCGTTCCGAGGATCGTCGTCAGTATCATCACTGCTATTGATACCAGTATGGAGTTAATGACAACGCCGAAGTCCCAGCCGTAGAAGTGATAGACCTCCTTCCCGCCGTAAGTCAGCGTCTTTACGAGGTACCCATCAGGATGCAGCGGGTTGAAGTAATAGGCAGACCTGAAGATGCTGCTGAACCAGTGGGCAGAGATATGGCCGTTGTACTCAAACGCCGTCGCTAGCATCACGAACGTGGGTATGATGAGAAACGCCACGAGGTAGAGCAGAGGGAATAGGAACGACGTTATGACGACGCCATCTGGTAGCGGCGTCCCGAACAGCCTTTCGCTCCACTTATTGACCTTCATCGGACAACCACCTCTCGCTGAGTTACAGTATGTTCCAACAGAGAGGGGTCTATAAGCGTGTTTTAAATGTTTCTGGTCGTGATTCCAGGAACATTCTGTACTTCAAGCGACAAAATTAGACGTCCAAGTGGAAACAAGTGTGGGCCAACTCCTCAAAACATAAGGAGAAAAGAAATAAAAGACTTCAACCCGTAATCTTTTTCAGCTCCTCAAGAACCTTGTTGTACTTCTCCTGGGCGGCACTGCGCCACTCGTCCATGAGCTGGCTCTGGAAGCCCGCGTCGGTTGCGATCCTGTCGTTAATCTTGGCGGCATACTCCTCGGTGAAGGTGACCATCTGTCCGGTCTCAGGGTCCTTGAACTCTATCGGTGCGGTAAGCTCGTCTTTGAGCTTCTCAAACTGCTCCTGAGTAATCTTTCCTTCCTTGTAAGCGTTGACCAGGGCCATCCAGGCCTGGTGGAGCGGGCCGTTCACATCGACGAGGGTCGCCTTGAAGTAGTACTGGAGGGAGTTGACGGTCTTGAGCGCTCTGGCATCGTCGAAGGGAATACCCTCACTGGATATCGTGAGCTCGTACGCCTTTACCAGCGCCGGCACCGCCTCAGAGTAGGTCTTCCCCGCGTTTTCGCCCTTGAAGAGTATCTTAGCCTCGTCCTCAGTTATGGTCTTGTTGAACACCTCTGCGTTGATCGGGAGCCTGTTTATCTCGGGGCTCATCCATACGGCTTGTCCCTCTGTGAGAACCCAGTAGATGAAGGCCTGAGCAGCCTCCGGATGCTTGCTGTACTTGAGCAGGGCTATCGGGTCGCCGTTGATTATACTCTCTCCGGCTGGGATGACATAGACACAGTTCGGGTTCTGCTTCATCGCCGTGTAGCCGTAGAAGTCGATCGTGTTTCCAGCCGCTATCTCACCGTTGATGACCGCATCCCTGACGGCGTCGCTGGCCTCATAGACCTTGGAGTTGGCCGCTATGAGCGTCATTATCCTCCATCCCTCGTCCCAGCCAAAGGCCTGGAGGATAATCTGGTATATCCTCGTGTTGGAGGTGCTCCTCGTCGGGTCAGCTATGCCGTACATCTGCGGATCCCTGGCCCAGTCAGGAGAAGCTATGTCCTCCCACTTATTCGGGAAAGGAAGTCCCTGCTTGTTGAGAACCTCCTTGTTCACTGTGAAACCGAACGATGAAAGCGCCGCCGCTATCCAGTAAACCTGGCTCCCGTTTTTCCTGACCATCGGCATTCCCGCAAGCTCCTCCGGAATCTGATTGCCTATGAGGTCGAGTATCTTCTGGTCTGTTATCGGGGCGAGGTAGCCCATCCTGTACATGTTGTCGAAGAGCGTTGGCCCTCCGCCCCAGCCGACATCGGCACCCTTCTCGATGTAGCTCGGCCAGAGGGATTCGGGAACGCCTATGAACTTGATGTCCTCGATATTATACTGCTTAGCGATGTCGCTCTGTAGGAAGAGCTGCTTCACCTTATACTGGATCGTTGCATCATGCCTTGTGACGATGGTCAGTGTTATTCCCTTGCCCGAAGATCCGGCGCTGCTGCCTTCGTTTCCCCCTATACAGCCGCTGGCGACTACGCTTAAGCCAAGAACGATTATCAAGAGAATCCCAATAAAGCGCCTCATGGTACCATCCCCGTTAGAACTTTAGTGAACCAAATAAAAGGATGTCGGTTGAATGAAACAAAAAGAAGGGAAGGAAGTCACTTCCTCCTCCTGAGGAGGAGCGGCACGACGGCAAGGCCGACGAGGAACGCCGGACCGCAAGTGCTCTTTCCGCTTTCACCCTTGGTGATCTCAACGCTCCACTTGAATATGTTGGAGACGACCTTTGGCCCGTCGAGCGGCTTCTGGTAGTAAACGCTGGTCCACATGGGCTCGTAGCCGCCGATTGGGGTCTCGCCGCTGACGATGATCACGCTTGGGTTCTTGCCCTCAAGCTCGATAATCTGGGCAGCCGCAATGGGGAACTCACCCTGCTCACCGGCAGTGTAAGCGTTCGCGGCGGGATCCTCGTTCTCTTTTATGACAGAGTCACCGGTACTGCGAATCAGCACGTAAGTGTTCTCGGGCTTCTCCTCCGGTGTAAGCTTGTGCCAGTCACCACTACCATCGACACCGTCAACCCAGGCAACGACACCAGGACCGTGGGCGAGGACTGCTCCATCGTGTTCGAAGCCCTGGACGATGATGTCCCTCTTGGGTGTGTCCCCCCACGGGTCGGCGTAGGCAACGACACGGTAGGGAGCTCCGGCGTTGCTGACGGGGTCTTCAACTGAAGCCTGGTCCAGTCTGAGGTTAGTCATGTTGAGCTGGTTGAGGACGCTGTCAACGAAGTTGATGGTGTTAACACCACTGGTTCCATAGTCAGAATCGCCGGCAATCCAGAGGGCGTGGCCGCCCTCCTCAAGCCACTTCTTGATGGCCTCAACCTCCTCCGGGTAGAACGGGCTCCTAGGCTGGCCAATGATCAATATTGTAACGTTGTTCTCTTTGAGGGCCTCGTAGGTTATCTTGTCGCCAATGTTCTTAATGCCGAGGTCTGCCTCGTACTTAGAGTCGCCGAAGTAGACAAAGGTGTAGTCAGTCAGAACCTTGAGCATTCCTTCGGTCAGGGTCTCGTTCTCGTAAGTAACGTCAGTCAGCCCCTTCGGGTTCTCGCCGTGGGCGAGGTCGACCGCTATAACGACCTCCCCAGCGGCGCTGACCTTCGGCATTCCAACAACTCCAAAAACAGACAGCAACACAACAGCCGCCAGTATTATTGCAGCCTTCTTCATGGTATCACCGTTTGATTTAATCATGATTAAGTTATAAATCTTATCGCCTGAACTTTAACAGGCCTGAAAAACTTCCGCAAAGTCCTTAAAGGACCCCACCTTTTTCCAAGCGGTGGTGATAGAATGGACATAGAAAGGAAGATAGAGCTCATCAAGAAAAAACCCACGGAGGAGCTTTTAACGGAGGAAAACCTGAGACACCTGCTTGAGGTCGGCGCTCCGCTTCAGCACTACATAGGCTTCGAGATAAGCGGTTACATTCACCTCGGAACCGGACTGATGGCCGGCGCCAAGATAGCAGATCTCCAGAAGGCCGGCGTGAAGACGAGAATTTTCCTCGCCGACTGGCATAGCTGGATAAACGACAAGCTCGGTGGAGACCTTGAAGTTATCCAGAAGGTTGCGCTTACGTACTTCAAGGAGGGGATGAAGCAGAGCATAAAGGTCATGGGCGGCGACCCGGACAAGGTCGAGTTCGTCTTAGCGAGCGAGATACTTGATAAGGGCGACTACTGGCAGACGGTCATAGACATCTCCAAGAACGTTACGCTTGCCAGAATGCTCCGCTCCATAACCATCATGGGACGCCAGATGGGGGAGGCCATAGACTTCGCCAAGCTCATATACCCAGCCATGCAGGTGGCGGATATATTCTACCAGGGCGTCACTATTGCCCACGCCGGAATGGATCAGAGGAAGGCCCACGTTATTGCCATAGAGGTCGCCCAGAAGCTCAAGTACCACCCGCTTGAGTGGAAGGGCGAGAAGCTAAAGCCGGTAGCCCTCCACCACCACCTTCTCCTCGGCCTGCAGGAGCCGCCTGTCTGGCCGATAGAGAGCGAGGAGCAGTTCAAGGAGCTCAAGACCCAGATGAAGATGAGCAAGAGCAAGCCCTACTCCGCTGTCTTCATCCACGACAGCCCGGAGGAGATAAAGCAGAAGCTCAGGAAAGCCTTCTGCCCGGCTAGGGAGGTCAAGTACAACCCCGTCCTTGACTGGGCCGAGTACATAATCTTCAGGGAAGAACCGACTGAGTTCACCATCCACAGGCCGGCTAAGTTCGGCGGCGACGTCACATACACCACCTTCGAGGAGCTAAAGAAGGACTTCGCGGAAGGAAAGCTCCACCCGCTTGACCTCAAGAACGCGGTCGCCGAATACCTCATCGAGCTCCTCAAGCCGGTCAGGGAGTACTTCGAGAAACACCCCGAGCCCCTTGAACTGATGAGGGAGATAAAGATAACCCGGTGATTTTTCCTCTCTTTTCTGTTCCCGGTGAAGAAGATGGCAGGCGTAGATGAAAAGGACAGAGAAATCCTCAGGATACTCCGCAAAGAGGGCAGGATTACTCTTACCGAGCTTGGGAGGAGGGTAGGCCTCTCCCCTGCGAGCGTCAAGAACCGACTGGATAAACTGGAGAGGCTCGGCGCGATAAAGGGATATTCGGCCGTTGTTGATCATGCGTTTCTTGATGAGTTCGTGTCAGCAATCTTAGAGCTACACTTCAAAGAGTTCGATGATTCCTTGAGACCGTACCTTTCAAGACTTTCCAAGATGGAGAACATCGAATTCTTGTATGTGAGAACAGGGGAGAGTCAGGTCATCATGAAGGTAAACGTCGCCGATACCGATGAACTCAGACGTTTTATTGAAAGGCTGAAGGCCATTTTTGGATTGAACCTGACGTTCGTGGAGGCGACGCTCGTTCTGGAAGAACTTAAAAACTGCTGGGTGTCTCTCACTGGCGAGAGAAGAAGGAGCGAAAACTTCCCTTCGAGGCGGTGAAAGATGCTCTTCGTCGTGAGACCGGGAAGGAAGAAGAACGAGCTTGAGGCGTTCTTCATCGAGAACGAGCCCGAAAAGCTATCCCAAATGCAGAACCTTAAAGCTGACCGGATTTACCGCTTCATAATGAGAGAGGGGAGGCTTTTCAAAGTACTTGAGGGAAGTCAGTACCGGAATCCGAAGGAGATAGAGAAGCTTCTCCGCCAATCCAGAATCGTGCTCGTCAACGCCGACGAGTGGGAGGACTACTTCAAGAGGAGGCTCCAGAACAAGCGAGTCGAGAAAGCCGAGCTGTGCCGCCTCTGTTTGCTGGAGGGCAGGATAACCGTCCTGACTGAGGGCAACCGCATAAAGTACCACAACGAGTACATCTGCGAACGCTGTGCCGAGGACGAGCTGAAGAGAGAGCTCCGCTTCCGCTTCAAAAGCATAGCCATGTTTGACCAGGCCAAAAAGCTTCTTGAACGTTTTCGCGACCTTGATAAAGTCCTCTACGCCTTCGACCCGCGCTTTGACCCGACTAAACACCCGGAGATAACCAAGTGGGACGAGCTCAAGGCCAAGCACGTTAAAGTCGAGAAGATCAAGGTGGACGAGCTTCCAGTCCCCGAGAAGTTCAAGGAAGTTCTGAAGTCTGAGGGCGTAAGAGAACTCCTCCCGGTCCAAAGCCTCGCCGTCAAAAACGGTCTCCTCGATGGAGAGAACCTCCTGGTTGTTTCCGCAACGGCCAGCGGGAAGACCCTAATAGGCGAACTGGCGGGAGTACCGAAGGCCATGCAGGGTAAAAAGCTCCTCTTTCTAGTCCCGCTGGTAGCTTTGGCCAACCAGAAGTACGAGGACTTCAAAAGGCGCTACTCTAAGCTCGGCCTCAGGGTGGCGATAAGAGTTGGCATGAGCAGGATAAAGACCAAGGACGAGCTCGTGGTCGTTGATACGGGGATAGATGCTGACATCATCGTCGGAACATACGAAGGCATAGACTACCTCCTCCGCGCCGGGAGAAAGATAGGAAACGTCGGAACCATAGTGATAGATGAGATACACACGCTCGACGACGAGGAACGCGGACCAAGGCTGGACGGCCTTATAGCGAGGCTGAGGAAGCTCTATCCAAAGGCCCAGTTCATAGGGCTCTCTGCAACTGTCGGCAACCCGGACGAGCTGGCTAAGGAGCTCGGATTAAAACTAGTGCTCTACGACGAGAGGCCCGTTGACCTGGAGAGGCACATAATCATAGTGAGGAACGAGAGCGAGAAGTGGAGGCACATAGCTAACCTGTGCAGGGCCGAGGCCATGAGAAAGTCTAAGCAGGGCTACAAGGGACAGAGCATAGTCTTTACATTCTCCAGAAAGAGGACGCACGAGCTGGCCGCTTATCTGACGAGCAAGGGGCTGAAGGCGAAGCCCTACCATTCCGGCCTTCCCTACAAGCAGAGGAAGCTCACGGAAATGGAGTTTTTGGCTCAAAGGCTCGACGTCGTGGTTACGACGGCGGCGCTCGGAGCAGGAGTGGACTTTCCCGCTTCCCAGGTAATCTTTGAGAGTCTCGCGATGGGCAACAAGTGGCTCAGCGTTAGGGAGTTCCACCAGATGCTGGGAAGGGCCGGAAGGCCGCTCTACCACGAGAAGGGTAAAGTCTACCTTCTCGTCGAACCCGGAAGGAAGTATTCAGCCCAGATGGAAGGAACTGAAGATGAGGTCGCCTTCAAGCTTCTGACTGCACCCATCGAGCCAGTCCAGGTGGAGTGGAGTGACGAGCTTGAGCAGGACAACGTCTTAGCTCACTCCTGCGTCTTCAATAGACTGGACGTCATCGAAGAAGTCCAATCTATGTGCTTAGGGGCGAACCAGAGCGCAGAAAAAGTCCTTGAAAAGCTCGAGGAGTTCGACTTCGTGAAGATGAAGCGGCCGATCGTTGAGGTTACCCCCTACGGAAGGGCAGTCAGCATGAGCTTCCTCCTGCCGAAGGAGGCAACCTTCATCAGGGGAAACCTTGGAAAGAGGGAAGCCAGGTGGATAGCGGTCAAGCTCCTTCCGTTCGAGAACATCTACCTCAGCGGAACTCTCCAGAGAGAGCTTGAGGGGGCAGTTAGAGGAAGACTGAGCGCCAACGTTTTCTCACCGAGCTTCGCCTCGATCCTTGAAGAACTCGATAAGGTTATCCCCGAGCTGAGCCCAAATGCCGCTGAGAGGCTGTTCACCATCTATCAGGAGTTCTTCATGTGCCCTGAGGAGGACTGCACCGAATATGCCATGGAGAGGGTGAGCAACCTGATAATTGAGCTCAGGAGGAGCGGAAAGCACCCGACCCAGATAGCGGAGCACTTCAGGAAGGTCTATGGGCTGATAGTCTATCCGGGCGACGTCTTCACGTGGCTCGACGGCATAGTTAGGAAGCTCGAAGCCATCGAGAGGATAGCGAGGGTCTTCCGCGTGAGAAAGACCGAGGAGGGGGCGAAGATACTGAAGAGGGAGATAGAAGAAGGGAGGATGATACGCTAACGCTCAGTCTCCCAGAGCCAGAGGTTGTTTCCCATATCTTTTCTTTCAAGTGGTTTCCCAATTAGCTCCTCTATGTAGACTTCAGCAACGAAGACTTCTCCTCTGATAAGATGGCCGCCAAAAACTCTCCCCTCTTCATCGCCGAGGGTCACGTGAAGGTGTGCAAAGGGCTTTCCATCTTTAAGGCTTATGTTGCCGTTCAAGGAGAGGAGCTCAAAAGTTCCGCTGAGCTCGATGCTCCTGTACCTCTTCTCTTCCTCAGAGTAGTATCCCACCACAGGATTCCTTAGGGAGCCAATACCCATGACGACTCCGGTCTTAATGCCCCTACTCTCAGCAGAGCGGTTTATGGCCTCCAGAAGGTCTTCCCCCGCGGGAACCCTGAAGAGGAAGGTCCGTCCAGCTTTAAATTCCATGCTCTCACCTCAACCCTAATAAACCTAGGAAGCTTTAACGCTTTGGGTGTAAGGAAATGAAAGCTGAAACCGTCATGAAAATCCTGCCGCAGATCGAGGGGATGAGAGATGTTGACTTCTCTCAGTTCAACCCGCCTTATCCCGGAGTTATAGACGCCTTTGAGAAATCTGGAAGGGAAGGCTTAGTCGAATTCCAGAAGTTCGTTGAGGAAAATGGGCTTGGAAAGGAGGTCGTCAGGAGCTTTCTGGTGTCGCTCCTTCAGTACCTCCTCATCCGCTACCGCCGCTTCAACGAGTACGCGGTTGTCAAGCCGGTGGTCAAGGTCTTCATAACCCTGAAGGGATGGCTCAACGAAAACGGCTTTGAAAGGGACTGGGAAAAGCTCCTGGCGTCATTCGTTGGCTACCTAGTGAGCATGATGCCGATGATCGTGGAGAACGAGGACTGCGAGACCACTGGAGCCTACGCAGTTGTCATAGCAAAGCTGGCCAGGGAGGCCATGGAGAAGTTCAACGATGAGTACTACGATGAACTGTTCAAAGCGGCCAATGGAATACTTGATGAACTGAGAGAAAAATGCGGAACAGATGTCGCAATGGTGGAAAAAGGAAAGGGCTGTTAACGTTCGAGGGTTACCTCAGCATAGCTTCTTGGGTCCTCCCATATTCTTACCCTTATCTTCCTCACGTTGTCCCCTGCCTTTTCCGCAACCCTCTCTGCGAACCATTCGGCGATGTACTCGGCCGTCACGTTGGGCTTGTTGAGGATTACCGCCTCGCTTTCGGGCAGTTCAAGCCGCTTGTCGTTCTTCTCAATTATGACAGCTCCATCTCTGCGCTCTTTTACCCAGTTTTCGCTTACGAGGATTCGGTGGTCGAGGAGCTTGACAAGGTTGCTCAGGTGGTTGAAGTCAAATATCATGCCGCTCTCATTTAGCTCGCCCCATATCTCCACATCAACGTGGTAAGTGTGGCCGTGAATCCTGAGGCACTTGCTCTCGTACGGCAGTGCAAGGAAGTGGGAGCTGTCGAAGTCCTTGTTCCAGCTTATCTTTCTCTCAACTACCCTGAAGTTTCCACTCATTTTCTCACCGTAAGCTAAAGGAGGCAATAAAGTTATAACCCTTGCTGGCCAAAGCTGGGAAGGTGTTGGAATGCCGAGGGGTATGGGCTGGGGCAGAGGAAGGGGAAGAAGACGAAAGATGAGGATGATAGGGTTTATTCCACAGGTCAGGCATTTCTATCCTGCCCAGCCACCAGTGTTTCAACCAAAACCCCCGATTTTCATGACTTATGAGGAGTTCGAGGCACTAAGACTTGTAGATTATGAAGGCTTAACTCAGGAAGAGGCCGGTCAGAGGATGGGTGTCTCAAGGGGCACAGTATGGAGGGCGTTGACCTCTGCAAGGAAAAAGGTTGCACAGATGCTCGTCGAGGGCAGGGAGCTTATAATTCTCCCCGGGGGAAATGAGGTTCCAAGGGGAGCAGACGAGTGAAGCCTTAACAAGTTTTTATTCGCCAGATTTGGCATCTTGTGTCTTTTCTTAGGTGTTCTCGGCATCTAAAGCCCTTTTGAATTTTGTTAGGGCAGCCTAAAATTTCCCTGCAGAGTTATCTCTCAGATTTTTGGGTGAGTTGTTACTTTAATATAGCGTAAATAAACTGATAAATATCAATTTCATAAAATTTATATAAAAAGCTCGTGATATAAATACAAAACAAAGAAATTTGAATATGTTTTAAATAAAATGGGTAATAAAATTACGTTTTAATTGTGTATAAAATCACAAGTTTTTACAATACCAAGTTGTTAAAGGGGCAAAACTATAGTCAATAGAGGGCCAGCAGAAAAGGCTGAGCTACCAGCGACAAGGAGCAATGAATGAATTAGCAGGTCCGCTCAAAACATGCACTCAAAACAGGGAAAGTTGCATAAATAAGCCAGCTATCACACAACCAAATTCCAGTTACAATTAAAGGTGGTTATGGATCAACGTGAAGAGGAAGCTGGAAAGAGATAGAAGCTGAGCCCACAGTCACCTATACTACCCCTCCCAGTGGAGAAGGCCTACTCACAAACTACTCGAAAGCCAGGAATTCACAAAAAGTACCTGCCTAGGCCCTTTCCAAGATATGAGAAGTAAGCTTAAGGGTTTCTATAGGCCGGATATATCCTCATAAACCACGAAGAGTATACTACCTTTTCCAGAAGGCCAAAAAAGAGCGGGCTCTCGAACGACGCAAATACGAGTCTGCGAAAAATAGAACAGGGGGGGCAACAGGCAATAGCTCTGGACTAATCCCGGTCTGGCATAGGAGCGTTAGACATGCACCACAAGTAGAGAGTTGGGCCCCTCTTTATTCCCCACCAAGATGTAAGCATAATCCCCCAATTTTTCTCTTTTCTATGCTCGCTATTGTTCATTAGTTTGTCATATAAGGTACATTATATCAAAAACTGCAGTACAAAAATGGGCACTTACATCATAGTTAACCAAAAGAGCAAGACATATATAGCTTCAGCTGGTAGCTAGCACAGTGTTCTACTTAACCCGTGGCAGGATTTATTCATCAGGAACTTCTTATGGGAACCAGTTTCTCCAATAAGCCGACCTTCATCGCTGGTCTCGTTATTGTGGGGTGCTTATTCAAATAATGTGAAGCCAAGTAAACTACCTGCCCTAAAAGTGACCACATGGAATCATTAACGGCAACGTGTTTAACATCATCCCAGAGGATATTCTCAAAGACTCTCCCGCTTAATCTTATAAGAAACGGAGTTTTTATCGCTTGAATCACATCCAGCTTTCTCGCTTGTCTCCAGAGGCAGGGCACTCTCAAATAAGATTTTGGAGTGAGACAATATCTCTCATAGAAGCATTGGAAATGACTACTTTTGGGTTGTCGGTATTTCAAAAGGGGTCGATCAACATGATAGTGAAGGTCTTTTAGATTAGAATCTTGCTAATCTCATCGGTCGATAATATCTTTCATCGTAATGAAAAACTGGTCTTGTGATAGCGGGCTTCTCAAGTGAATAATTAGCATTCTTGACATTCGACCATTTCTAGGAATTAAATGTTCGTCTTTGTCTATTTAACGCCAGGAAGTAGTACTAATTTGTCATTTTTTACTATTGGTAATAGTTTCTAAAAAACTTCAAATTTTCTAAGCATATTGGATAAACTTTAATATTAGCTAAAATAAAAAGTTAAATAGAAATATATAAGCGTCTTATTTAAATAAATGAAATTAAACGCAAACAAATTTCTAGATTTAAGAGTATAAAACGTAACAATTCACCTAAAAATCCGAGAGATACATTGAGACGATGATCATAAGAGAACATGCAAAGAAAAAGGTATTAAAAGGCTCAAAAAAGAATTTAGCGACCCATAAAAGCTTCTTCCCTCTCTTTTTCCCCTATAAACGCTATTACATTGTCCACAATCTGTGGTGCAAGCCCGATGTAGTTCTCCGGCTTAAGGGACTCAAGGTCTTCCTCTGTAAGGTACTTCATGGCCTCTTCGCTCTCCCTAACGACCTCAAGAAGGTCTCTCTTTTCGTGGAACGCCTTCATGGCCAGCTGCCTAACGAGTTCGTGGGCCTCCTGTCTCCCCATACCCTTCTCCGTCAGCTTCAACATCAGCGGCTCGGCCATTATGAGGTTGTTGGTAAGGTAAAGGTTTCTCTTAATGTTCTCGGGGAAGAACTCAAGGCCCGAAAGCACCTTTATCGTAGTCTTCAGCATCTCGTCGAGGAGAACGAAGCTCTCCGGGAGGATGACGCGCTCGACAGAGGAGTTCGTGAGGTCTCTCTCATGCCAGAGAGGATTGTTCAACAACGCGGGAATCACGTTTGAGTAGAGAACCCTGGCTAAACCGCTCACCTTCTCGCTCCTTATCGGGTTCCTCTTGTGCGGCATGGTTGACGAGCCCACCTGCTTCTTCCCAAAGGGCTCGCTTACCTCAAGTATTTCCGTCCGCTGGAGGTTTCTGATTTCTAGGGCTATCTTGTCGAGGGTTGAGGCTATTAAGGCGAGAACCATCATGAGTTCTGCATAAACGTCCCTCTGGATTATCTGGTTGGTTATTCTAGCGGGCTTGAGGCCGAGGCCTTCCATGACTAACCTCTGTATTTCAAGGCCTCTCTCCCCGAAGCTGGCCATTGTTCCAACCGCGCCGCTCATCTGACCAACGAGAACTCTCTCCTTGAGCTGGTTGATCCTGTCTATATGCCTCTGTACCTCGTCCAGCCATATCGCGAACTTCATGCCGTAGGTTGTGGGTACCGCGTGCTGACCGTGAGTTCTTCCGATGCAAACGGTGTACTTGTGCTCCATCGCGAGACGCTTGAGAACGGAGCGGAGCTCTTTCAGATCCCTCTCAACTATCGCGAGGCTTTCCTTTATGAGGAGCGCGTTTGCGGTGTCTATTATATCGTTTGAAGTCGCTCCAAGGTGAACGTACTTCCCGTGCTCGCCGCACACCTCGCTTAACGCCTTGACAACTGCCATTATGTCGTGGTGTATCTCCGCTTCAATCTCTTTAACCCTTTCAAGCTTCACCCACTTCGTGTTCGCTCTCTCGGATATTACGCGCGCGCTCTCTTCCGGAATGTTGCCGACCTTTGCGTGCGCCCTTGCAAGCGCCGCTTCAACGTCGAGGAGCTTCTGCAACTTGTTCTCCTCGTCCCAGATTCTCCTCATCTCCTCGCTCCCGTAGCGGTAGTCAATCGGGTGAACGGCCATTTTATCACCACGTTTAAGTCAATTTTTGCGCCTTAAAATGTTTATGTTGCCATAATTTTGTAAGAACTTAATCTCGTGAAGCTCGCAAAGCCCCTTGGAGGTGTCAAATTTGTTTCCCGCTTGGTGAAGACGACCGAAAAGTATTTAACCCCATCTCGGCGATAGCCTAACGACAAAACTTCCGGAGGTGCCAGAAATGGCTGAGGAGCACGTCGTCTACATTGGAAAGAAGCCGGTTATGAACTACGTCCTCGCTGTGATAACCCAGTTCAACGAGGGCGCCAAGGAGGTCAGCATCAGGGCTCGCGGTAGGGCTATCAGCAGGGCCGTTGACGTCGCCGAGATCGTCAGGAACAGGTTCCTCCCAGAGGTCAGGGTTAAGGAGATCAAGATCGGTACCGAGGAGCTCCCGACTGCCGACGGCAGGACTGCCAACACCTCAACCATCGAGATCATCCTTGAGAAGCCGTGAATTTGATTCCTTTCCTTTTCCTTCAAACGCTTCAGTTTTTCTTGAAGCTCTGGAAATTCTTATAACCTTCCCTTCGGATTCTCCACGGTGGACCTTTTGGATTACGAGGTCATCGACATTCACGACGAGCGCGCTAAGGAGCTTGCCCAGATACTTTCAAACGAGAAGGCACTCTCGATACTCAAGTTAATAGAGGAGAGACCCCGTTCAATAAGCGAGATTTCTCGGGAGCTTGGGATTCCTATATCGACAGTCTCATACCACATAGACCGCATGCTCAAAGTCGGGCTCGTGGAAGTCGCTGGAAAGAAGTACGGAAAGCGCCTCCAGGAGGTAAAGCTGTACAGGGCTTCAAGCAAGCCGATACTGATTCTTCCGGGAGGTAAGAAGAAGCATAGGACGTGGGAAAAGCTTCGCGTCATAAACCTCGCTGTGAGTGCCGTGGCTTCTACTGGGATGTACTTTGCGGTTAAGCTTTTGATGGGAGGGAGCGAAGAACAGTCCGAAACCGTTAGGACTCTAACCGTTAAAACTGCCAAGGAAGCTTCCAAAAGCTCCCTCGACTGGATTGCCGTTATTATTGCAATCTTAACGTTTATTCTTGTATTTGGTGTTTTAGAGTATCGTTTCCGGAAACGTTTTTAAGATACCGTGAGGATTTCCGCTTGAGAGGTGGTAACATGGCAGAGATTACCGTAGGACAGGTTGTCAAGAGGAAGGCAGTGCTCGTTAGGCCGGACGATACCATACACAAGGTCGCTAGAATACTGGCCCGCAACAAGGTGGGCAGTGCTGTGGTCGTTGATGAGAACGAGGAGATAGTTGGAATAATAACCGACCGCGACATCCTCGACAAGGTCGTTGCCAAGGGGAAGGATCCCAAGAAGGTTCTCGTCAAAGATGTCATGACCACGAAGCCTGTCACCATAGAGGATGACTATACTATCCAGGATGCCATAGACAAGATGATGGACAAGGGAATCAGAAGGCTCCTAGTCACGAGGGTCGGGAAGCCGATAGGCTTCGTTACTGCCGCCGACCTCCTGGCCGCGCTCAACAGCATGAACAGCGAGGAAGAGGAAGAAGTCGAGGAGGAGACCGAGGTCTACGGCATCTGCGAGGTCTGCGGCCAGTACGGTCCACTCTACAAAGTCTACATTGAAGGCGGCGAAAAGTGGGTCTGCGAGAGCTGTAAGGATGAGCTCAACCTCTGATCCCCTTCAGCTCTTTCATTACCCTGTCCAGGATTATTCCGAACTCCGCGTTCCTGTTCTCGAAGCTTAGGGTATGGACTTCTCCAAGGGGTCTGAACCTGTCGATGAACTTTCTGTGAACAACCGCTAGGAGCGGTTTCTCTGACTTCAGGACTTCCCCAACTGCCCTGATGAACTCGTTGCTTGTGTACTCCATAGGGCCGATTTCGTCTATCACTATCAGGTCTGCTTCGACGATCGCTCTCCTTATCGCCGGAACGGCCACCCTTTCTATCTCATCTACGTGGACGACGTACTTTCCAAAGGGAACCCCTGGGAGGTGGGAAGTTCCCCTTAGGCTTGCGAGGGTTCCCTCCTCGCCCGTGTCAAGGGCAGTTATCTTAAACCCGATGCGCCTTCCTCCCCTGCGCACTTCTCTGGTTATCACTCCACCAACTATGTAGCCCCAGCGGTCAACTTCCCTGGCTACTCTCTCCACGAGCGTTGTCTTGCCGACCCCAGCCGGCCCTGTCACGAATATCCTCAAAGCCATTTCACTCACCGAAGGAGCTTTAAGTTCCTCCCTTAAACCCTTTGGGGTGGTTCTCATGGAGATAAGGTACAAGCCAGAGGAACTCACGAGGCTTCCAAGGAGCGTTAGGTACGAGCCGGGAAGGGTAACCATGATAGACCAGACCCTCCTCCCGAGGGAGTTCAGGGAGATAGAGCTAAGGACTGTTGATGAAGTGGCTGAGGCCATCATCACCATGAAGGTGCGCGGTGCTCCCGCGATAGGGGCCGCTGCCGCCTTTGGTTTAGCTCTCTACGCGGACACCTCCAATGCCAGAACCAAGGAGGAGTTCATGGATGGCTTTGAAAGGGCTTACGAGAGGCTCAAGAACACCCGCCCAACAGCCGTTAACCTCTTCTGGGCGCTCAACAGGGTGAAGAGCCTGGTTGAGGAACACCTCGAAGACCCTCTTGACGAGATAAAGAGGCTCATCGTTGCCGAGGCGCAGAAGATAGCGAACGAAGATGTGGAGGCCAACCTGAGGATGGGACACTACGGTGCCGAGGTTCTTCCAGAGGGTAACGTTCTAACCCACTGCAACGCGGGAAGTTTGGCAACGGTTCAGCTCGGAACGGTTGGTGCCGTTTTAAGGGTCATGCACAGGGACGGAACCCTCAAGCTCCTGTGGGTGGACGAGACGAGGCCCGTTCTCCAGGGAGCCAGGCTTTCAGCTTGGGAGTACCACTACGACGGCATTCCTCTCAAGCTCATAAGCGACAACATGGCGGGCTTTGTGATGCAGCAGGGTAAGGTCGACGCGATAATAGTCGGTGCCGACAGGATAGTCGCCAACGGGGACTTCGCCAACAAGATTGGAACCTACACCCTTGCAGTCCTTGCAAAGGAGCACGGGATACCCTTCTTCACAGTCGCGCCGCTCTCGACGATAGACATGAGCCTGAAGAGCGGGAAGGAGATACCCATAGAGGAGCGCAAGCCGGAGGAAGTCCTCACCTGCGGCGGCTGTAAGATAGCGCCGGACGTTGACGTCTACAACCCGGCCTTCGATGTGACGCCCCACAAGTACCTGACCGGAATAATCACGGATCAGGGCGTCGTGTGGCCGCCTTTCGAGAGGAACCTCAAGAAGCTCTTCAAGAGGGAGTGATGCTTTTCTTTCTCAACTTTTTCCACGAAAACACCCTTAACCTCGCCGAGCTCCTCCTCGAGCGCCGGGAGAAGAAGTCCGAGAAACTCAAGGGGTTCAAGGCAGGGGCAGTCTATTGAGTGCTCAAAAAGTTTGTCCGGAAGCTCCACCCTAACATAAAGCCCTCTTTCGTCTTTTCTGACCTCAAAGGGAGCAACAACTCCAGCCCCGAGGATTCTGCCCCTCACGATCATCAATAGCCCAAAAGCTGGCAGGAATTAAAGGGTTTCTTAAACGGAAGGTTGGGAACGGTTGGTTATAATTTCAGGATTTTTCACATCCCGTCCAGCCAGATGTTCACGAAGGCAACAACGTGAGAAGCAAGGTAGCTCCTCCTTCCAATCCTGACCTTCTTCGCTATGCCCTCAAGAAAGCGCTCATCCTCTTTGCTGAGGCCGAGATGGTCTCCGAGGACGAAGGCTGGATTCTGAGGGAACTCGATTTCGGTTATCGGCTTCCCGTCCTCGACGAGGTAGTAGAGCGTCGAGTCCTTCATGACCCTTCTCACGACGTCCTCAAACGTCATGTTGCTGACGTAAACACCCGGAAAGACCTCAACTTCCTTCGTGGGCTCCCTGAGGTCTTCTCCGATCTTAAGGGCCTTCTTCAGGATTAAGGCAGTGCTCCTCTCGTCCGGGTTGAGCCTGACCTTCAGCTTAGGACCCTCGAAGTGAATCGTCTTCGGAGGGTTGGGCCTGCCGTAGAGCGTCATGAAGACTCTCACATCCTTCCTTATCCCGTGCGAGAGGAGGAAGGCGCTGTTGAGGAACCTGCATAGCAGGTCAATTCGTCCCCCAGTTCCAGGCAGGTCTTTGAGCGAGAAGTCCGGAGAAGTCACGGCGGTGTTCGCCTTGAGGATGAACGTCCTCATTTTGCCCACCACGGTCTTTTACAGTAGTTCCATCAGCCGCTCTTCCCCACCGGGAAGGACAAGCGGCCTTGAGAGGTGCTTCCTGGCATCGGGGGGAACCTCGTAGATCTTTCTCTCCAGATCTCGGGGGACTTCAACGGGGATTAGCCTTTTCGGCATTTTGTATCCACAGCGCTTGCACTTCAGGTAGTCGCCCTTGCTCTTCATGGTCCCACCGCAGACCGGGCATTTTGGTTTTCTGTACTCAACCTTCGGAACCAGCTCGACCGGGTAGAACTTTTCGAGGTTAAGGGTTAGGATGCCCTCGTGCTCCTTGACGCCGCCAGCGGCTATGATTTCATCGCCGGGGAGGAGCTTGCGCACCCAGTTGCGGAACTTCTTGGTCGGCTCGAACGCCGCCACGCGAATCTTCCCTGTCTCGTCCTCAAGCTCGAAGAACACGTGCCTTCCACGCTCCCAGTATGGCGAAGCAACCCACCCCCTAACGACCGCGCTGTCGTAGAGCTTTAGCTCGCCGATCCTCTTGGGGGTGAGGTGGTCGTCGGTGTTCTGGTTCGTCTTGTAGAGCTGGTAGAAAGCCACTGGTTCCTCGAACTCCACCATTTCAAAGACCTGGAGAACTTTGCCCTTGTCAATCCCGCGGATTCCCACAAGGACAGGGTCTTTTCCGTGGGGTGTTATCAGAACAACACGCTTGTAGGGGTCCACGTTGTCGTAGCTGAAGGGATAAGCCCATTTATCCGCCAGAAAGACGCTCTCCTCGTTTACCCTTCTCGGCGTCCCCCAGTACTCCCGCTCCCGGTAGGCCAGAAGCTCATAGGTAAACCTCTCAAGGGGGTAGCCAATTGCCGCGAGGGACCCGATTACCCCCCTCCCGAGCTTGAACTTGAAGTATTCAGCCCCAACCTTTCTCGCAACTTCCTCGGCTTCCCCTATGGTCACGTGCTCCCTCAGTGCTCTCAGCGAGAACTTTCTCAGCTCGTTAGGAACATCTCCCTCAAGGAAGACAACGCCGGGGTTTGTGTTCTCGTGTTCAAAATCCGCCAGCTGCGAAACGTAGAAAAGAACCGTGTCCTTGATTTCGGGGATAATGTCCTCACTGGCCTCGAAAGTCATCGCGACTGCACCGTTTCCGCGCGTCTTGTAGGGGATGTTCGGGTTCAGGCGGATCAGCCTGGGCAGGTCCAAGGGCTCGGCTAACCTTGAGAGCTCGCGGTAGAGGATGGCACCCAGGTATGTGGTGCACATACCATTTGGAGAGTCCGTATCGTCAATTCCAATGTGGATTATCATCGGAGGGGGATAGTGAGGGAGTTTAAAAATCAACCGCTTGCGATGAGTTTTAAAGTTCGTCACCACTCAAAGGTTACCGCTTCCACGAGCTTGACGAGGGCCTCAAAGTCCTCCCCTGTGTATTCTCTTGGAAGGCCAATGCCATCTCCCTCTGCCCGCGATATCGGAATGGCGTTCTTCTCGGCTATCTTCAGGATCCTCTCCGGAACCTCTCCAATGACGGCCCCCTTGCCAGCTTCAGCATCAAAGAAGGACAGCTTGATCACAATTCCACCGAAATCGGGCCTAAATCCGAAAGCAAAAACATTCCTCCCCGGAATGTCGTGGTCGGTTAAGTCCGCTATCGCCTCGACGAGGGCCTTTACAAGGGGCCACTCTTCCTCGGGGTTCTCGACGTAGAATGCCAGCCGGTCGTAGACTTCTCCTTCGTCGTCAATCAGTTCGATGTACACTCCCCTTTCCGTATTAACTGGAAGACCGTAGGGTTCGAGGAGTTTCTTAATCTCTTCCCGCCACATGCTCCCACCTCACAGCATCTTAACTTCTTCCGGCGGGCGAACCTTCACGACTTCCCTGTTCACGAGGTCTTTTGGTATTTCTCCTCTAAGGACGGCGAGGAGGTTCATTACCGCCTGAAAGCCCATGTCTTCCATAGCTTCCTTCGAAAGGCCCGCGTGGTGTGGTGTTAATACAGTCTCCCACTCGTACTTGAAGAGCGGGTGCTCAGTTACAGGCTCCTTCTCAAAGACATCCGTCGCGTAGCCCTTCAGCCTGCCCTCTTCAATGGCCTTAACGACGGCCTTCTCGTCCACGAGGGTTCCCCTGCCTATGTTGACGAGGTACTTGCCCTCAAGGAGCTTAATTCTTTCCTCGTTGATGATATGGTAGGTTTCTGGAGTTGCGGGAAGGGCTAAGATGACGATGTCGCTCTCCCTCAGGACTTCGTCGAGCGGGAGGTACTTCGCCCCGACCTCAGCTTCGATGTCTTCTTTTCTCGAGCGCGACCAGTAGAGTATCTCCGTTCCCATGGCCTTCATTCTCCTCGCTATGGCCTTTCCGATGGCCCCCATGCCGAGGATTCCAACCTTCTTGCCATAGACGGTTTCAATGTCCTTGAAGGTGCTCCATATCTTGGCGTGGCTGTCCCATTCACCCCTCCTGATGAGCTTGTCGGTGTAAACGAACTTCCTGAGAAGGGCTATCGTCAGGCCAACGGCGAACTCTGCCACAGCCTCGCTCAGAACCCCTGAAACTTTGGTGACGTAGATCCCCTTCTTGGTCGCGGCTTCCACATCAACATGGTCATAGCCGGCTGAATGACAGCTTATGACCTTGAGCCTCTCGGCCCGTTCAATTACTTCCCGCGGAACCCTGTTCAGCGGGGAGACAATAAGCCCGTCGTAGTCCTTGATCTTCTCAGCCAGCTCTTCAACGCTGGGATATAGCAGAAAATCAACGTCGGCGTACTTCTTCAGCTCCTCGACGGGCTTGCTCTTCATCTTAAATGTCACAAGAACTCTCGGCCTCATGTTATCACCTTAAGATATACATCGAAACGAACCTAATAAGGCTTTTGGAGAAACCGGGAAAGCTTAAAAATAAAACGGCACTCTCTCGTGTAGGTGGTCGAGATGGCGGTTGAGAGAAAGAAGTGGAGCGAGAATTTCAGCGAGTGGTACAACGAGCTGATTGAAACTGCTGGAATCCAGGACAAGCGCTACCCGGTCAAGGGTATGAACGTCTGGCTCCCCTACGGCCTCAAGATTATGCGCAACATAGAGCGCTTTATACACGCTGAGATGGAGAGAACCGGTCACGATGAGGTTCTCTTCCCGGCCCTCATCCCCGAAACCGAGTTCCAGAAGGAGGCCGAGCACATAAAGGGCTTTGAGGGAGAGGTCTACTGGGTCACCCACGCTGGTCTCGAACCGCTCGACGTCAGGCTCATACTCAGGCCGACGAGCGAGACGGCAATGTACTCGATGTTCTCACTCTGGATAAGGTCTCACGCTGATTTACCGTTCAAGATATACCAGATCGTCAACGTTTACCGCTACGAGACCAAGCACACGAGGCCGCTCATCAGGGTTAGAGAAATCAGCAGGTTCTTTGAGGCCCACACCGCCCACGACAGCTACGAAGATGCCGAGAGGCAGATAAAGGAAGACCTTGAGATATTTGACAACCTCGCGAGGTTCCTCGCTCTGCCCTACATCATCTCAAAGCGCCCGGAGTGGGACAAGTTCCCGGGAGCTTACTACTCACTCGGCGCCGAGGTCATGATGCCCGACGGCAGGACGCTCCAGATAGGCACGATGCACAACTACCGCCAGAACTTCGCAAAGGCCTACAACATCCAGTACGAGACCGAGACGGGTGACCACGAGTACGTCCACCAGACAACCTTTGGAATGAGCGAGAGGCTGCTGGCTGCTGTCATAGCGATCCACGGCGACGACAGGGGAATGGTTCTCCCGCCGACCATAGCTCCGATACAGGTCGTCATAGTCCCGATACCCAAAAAGGACAGCGAGGCCGACGTTTTCGCCTATGCTCGTGAGATAGCCGAGGAGCTCAGAACGGCCGGAATCAGGGTCCACGTTGACGAGCGCGACATAAGGCCCGGAAGGAAGTACTACGACTGGGAGCTCAAGGGCGTCCCGCTCAGGATAGAGGTCGGCCCGAGGGACGTGGAAGGAAAGAAGGCTGTCTTAGCTAGAAGAGACACCCTCGAAAAGATAACCGTTGAGAGGGATAACATCGTCGAGGAGGTCAGAAAGACCCTCGATGCAATTCATGAGAACCTCTATCAGAGGGCTAAGGAGTTCCTTGAGAGCCACATCAAGCGCGTTGACACGATCGAGGAGGCAAAAGCCGTCTTTGAGGACAGGCGCGGAATCGTCGAGATTCCCTGGTGCGGTGAGGAGGAGTGCGGCCTCAGGATGGAGGAAGAGCTCGACGCCAAGATGCTCGGAATCCCGTATCCCGAGGAGAAGGCGAAGGCTCCAGAGGGCAAGAAGTGCCCGGTCTGCGGCAGGGAAGCCAAGTTCATCGCGAGGTTCGCGAGGACTTACTGACTTCTCCCATTTTTGAATCACGATAATATTATTTCGTTTCAAAATTTTTCACGGTGGAAGGAATGATACTCGGAGTCCACGACGGCCACGACGCTGGGGCTGTTCTGATAGACGGCGAGAGGATATTCGCGGTTAACGAGGAGAGGCTGAACCGCGTTAAAAAGTACCGCGGCTTTCCTGAGCTGAGCATTAGGAAAGTCCTTGAGATGGCCGGCGCCAGTCCGGAGGACGTTGAGGTCATAGCCGTTGCCGGAATATTCCGGAAGCAGAGCCGTTTAATTGAGCTTGAGGAGAATCTAAAGGCAATCTTTGGTAAAGACTTCAAGAGGAAAGTCCTCTTCGTCGAGCACCATCTGGCCCACTCTGCTTCAGCATACTACACCTCCGGCTGGAGGGATGCAATAGCCCTGAGCATAGACGCGGCTGGCGACGGGCTTAGCTCGTCCATCTACGTCGCGAGAGACGGCGAGATGATAAGGATAGCCCAGAGCACGTATCTCGACTCACTCGGCGACTTCTATGCATCTGTAACCGAACTGCTTGGCTTCAAGCCGATGAGGCACGAGGGTAAGGTGATGAGCCTAGCGGCCTACGGGAAGCCCACCTACGATTTAAGCTCGATAATCGAGCTCAACGGCCTGACCTTCGAGAACCACCTCAAGGTTGTTGGCATCGAGGCGACGAGAAGGCTCGCGGAGCTGTTCAAGTACCCGCTGAAGCACGCGAAGGAGATAGCGATGCAGATGAAGCGCGGGAAGCTCGACGGCAAGCTCCAGAAGAAGGCAATAGAAATAGCGGCCAGCGCCCAGGCTCACCTTGAGAAGCTCGTTGAGGAGCTCGGCCTCAGGCTCAAAGGCTACTCCCTTCCGGTGGCCTACGCTGGAGGAGTTGCTCAGAACGTCAAGGCCAACGCTGTTTTAAGGCACGTTTTTGGAGACGAAAACATCTGGGTCTTTCCAGCTATGGACGACGGCGGCCTGGCCTTTGGGGCTGCTATTTTCGTCAAGGCCCAACTGGAGAGGCTCGATGGAAAGTGGAGGCCGTTCAGGCTGGAACACGTCTATCTCGGGCCTGAGTACTCTGATGAAGACATCGAGAGCACCCTCAGGGAAGAAGGCGTCCAATACGAGGAGATAAGCGACGTCCCGGGTTTCGTCGCCGATGCCCTCTTTGATGGCAAGCTCGTCGGACTTTTCCAGGGGAGGATGGAGTACGGGCCGAGGGCTTTGGGCAACCGCTCAATCTTAGCGGACCCGAGGGATGAAAGCGTGAAGGAAAAGCTTAACGTCGCCCTGAAGAGGGACGTCTTCCAGCCATTCGCGCCTTCAATGCTCTGGGAGAAGGCAGAGGAATATCTCGAAGACCTGAACGGAAGGCCCAACGAGTTCATGACGATGAGCTACACCGCGAGCGAGGAGTTTAGGGGTGTGGCTCCCGCCGTTGTTCACGTTGACGGGACGACAAGACCGCAGGCTGTGAGGAAAGAAATCAACGAATTGTACTATTCAACAATTGCTGAATTCCATAAAAAAGCGGGAATCGGTGCGGTGCTCAACACGAGCTTCAACATGCACGGGGAGCCGATAGTCTGTTCGCCTGCCGATGCTGTGAAGACGTTTAGAGAGGCCAAGCTTGATGTCCTTGTCATCGGCAAATTCGTCGTATCGCGCTGAGAAGCTTTGTTTTTGATCGTTCTCCTTTTTCGTGGGTTTTTATTGAAAATAGGCCTGTGTCGAAGGTTGGAAAGTCTTTAGTAACGTTTGGTTATTATCAAACAAAAAGTTACATTTTATCCCGATTTATATGACGAAATTTTTTCGAAGTTTTGAACGATGATACTTGAGAAGTCCTTTTATATATTATCCCAATGGCAATTGAGTGTTTTATCGTAAGAAGGCGTTAGAGTGGAATAATTCGAGTTTAATGCCCTTAAAATGCCCGGGAGGTCTTCTGAACATTGTTGTGCATGCTTTCAACGGAAGGAGGAGAAACCTTTTCTGCTTGAAAAATCCGCCCACAACTCCTAGATTGGGGGCTTTTGAGGGCTTTTCAAAGTACCCTTTGCGGAAAAGCTTATAAGATTGGAGCGTTCTTAGTAGTTTGTAGGGCGAAAGGAGGAAAAAACCGCCCTGTTGCAATAAGACTCTAAGAGAATTGAAACTCAACCTTGAGAGCCACGACGCGATTATGAGCAAGACCTAGTTGCAATAAGACTCTAAGAGAATTGAAACCCGTAGATCATGCTCGCGCCGAAGTCGGGGAAGACTGGTTGCAATAAGACTCTAAGAGAATTGAAACGTAAACCTATGCCACAGCCCTTATCTGGGCCACAGTTGCAATAAGACTCTAAGAGAATTGAAACCCCGCTTCTGGCTCAGGCTCAACATCTAGCCTTGGCTCAGGTTGCAATAAGACTCTAAGAGAATTGAAACCAAGCTTGCCGTCTGCATTTCTCTCCACGACAGAGACCTGTTGCAATAAGACTCTAAGAGAATTGAAACTATAGGGAAATATAGGGAAAATCCGGGAAATTCGGGGAGTTGCAATAAGACTCTAAGAGAATTGAAACAACTATCGGCGTAATCTGGGCTTTTCGGCGGGTCAATAGTTGCAATAAGACTCTAAGAGAATTGAAACTCGTCAAGCCCATCGCTGATGAGGCCTTCGAGCAAGAAGTTGCAATAAGACTCTAAGAGAATTGAAACAAAAAGGTGGGTGGTGGGTGACGGTGGTGGGTGTTGCGCAAGTTGCAATAAGACTCTAAGAGAATTGAAACGGGAGAACCACCCGCCTTGACCTTCTTTTGATCTCTAACGTTGCAATAAGACTCTAAGAGAATTGAAACGGGCCTGGGAGGAATTGCCCACAATCAAAAGCCCGGACGTTGCAATAAGACTCTAAGAGAATTGAAACGACTTTGGGGAGTGGTGAGGGGCAGCCCTGAGTGAGGGCGTTGCAATAAGACTCTAAGAGAATTGAAACTCCACGCGCGCCGTGCTGGATGTTATCAAGGAGAGGGTTGCAATAAGACTCTAAGAGAATTGAAACGGTCTTCGCCCAGTTCTTTAATGGCTGTCCCCACGTCGTTGCAATAAGACTCTAAGAGAATTGAAACCTCACGAGGCGGCCGCACTACCCAACTATGCTACGCGTTGCAATAAGACTCTAAGAGAATTGAAACAACTACAAGTGGGGCGGTGTTGATGCGTTCTTCGTGCTGTTGCAATAAGACTCTAAGAGAATTGAAACGGTCGCGACCTATGACGTTCAGGTGAACCCGGCCATGTTGCAATAAGACTCTAAGAGAATTGAAACAGTTTTCCATGAATGCCCTCTTTCCTGAAGACTTCAAAGTTGCAATAAGACTCTAAGAGAATTGAAATAGGATTTCTGCAATTTTCTGGAGGGCCTTCCAGCGCGTTGCAATAAGACTCTAAGAGAATTGAAATTCCGCAGAGCCATTGGCATGGGCTTCCTCGACGAGGAGTTGCAATAAGACTCTAAGAGAATTGAAATACCGACGTCGACGTGAAAGTCAAGGTGTGGAAAGTTTGTTGCAATAAGACTCTAAGAGAATTGAAATAGAGCCGGCTCTCTGAACGCCTTTACGATTTTCTCACCGTTGCAATAAGACTCTAAGAGAATTGAAACTTGGCCGCGTCAACTTCGAGGCTCTCGACCTGGCTTGTTGCAATAAGACTTTAGGAGAATTAAAATGAACCAGATCCCAACTAAATACTATTTAGTTGTGAGTTTTAGTTGCGAATTGAGACCAAACCGCTCAAAGGATGTGGGTGTTCTTGAATTTTAATGAGCATTTTAATACTTTGATGTCTATTTTTTCATTGAGGTAACGTTATAAACATCGCTGAGAAGGGAGAGCGGTGATGGTAATGGCGCTGAGCGACAGGCTTGACCTCGTTAACCCTTCTGAGATTAGGAAGCTTTTCGACCTCGCCGCTGGGATGCAGGATGTTATCTCACTCGGCATCGGTGAGCCCGATTTTGACACCCCTGAGCATATCAAAGGATACGCAAAAGAGGCCCTCGACAAAGGGTATACCCACTACGGTCCGAACGCGGGCCTTCCAATGCTAAGGGAGGCCGTTGCCAAAAAACTCAAGGAGCAGAACGGCATAGAGGCCGATCCAAAAACTGAAGTTATGATCCTAACCGGAGCCAACCAGGCGTTCCTCATGGGTCTGGCAACGTTTCTTAAGGATGGTGAGGAAGTCCTCATTCCCTCTCCAATGTTCGTGAGCTACGCCCCTGCGGTCATTCTGGCAGGAGGAAAGCCCGTTGAGGTTCCAACCTACGAGGAAAACGAGTTCAGGCTTTCAGTTGACGACCTTGAGAAGCACGTCACCGACAAAACGAGGGCGCTCATCATAAACACCCCCAGCAACCCGACCGGCTCCGTTCTGACCAAGAAGGACATCGAGGAGATAGCCGACTTCGCCGTTGAGCACGACCTTATGGTAATTAGCGATGAAGTTTACGAGCACTTCGTCTACGATGGTGTCAAGAACCACAGCATCGCTTCGCTCGACGGCATGTTCGAGAGAACCATCACGGTAAACGGCTTCTCCAAGACATTCGCCATGACCGGCTGGCGGCTCGGCTTCGTCGCCGCTCCAGCTTGGGTAATCGAGAAGATGACGCGCTTCCAGATGTACAACTCCACCTGTCCGGTCACCTTCGCCCAGTACGCGGCCGCTAAGGCCCTTGAAGACCCGAGGAGCTGGAAGGCCGTGGAGGAGATGAGGAAGGAGTACGACAGGAGGAGGAACCTCGTCTGGAAGCGCTTAAATGAGATGGGCCTTCCGACTGTAAAACCGAAGGGAGCGTTCTACATCTTCCCGCGCATCAGGGATACAGGTCTCACAGATCACCAGTTCAGCGAGCTTATGCTCAAGGAGGCCAGGGTTGCAGTGGTTCCCGGCTCTGCCTTCGGGAAAGCCGGAGAAGGCTACATCAGGATAAGCTACGCCACGGCCTACGAGAAGCTTGAAGAAGCGATGGACAGGATGGAAAAAGTCCTGAAGGAGAAAAAGCTCGTTTAAAGCTCCCTTAGCTCAATGTTTTTCACAACTTTTTCCTTTTCGTCGAAGTCTATAACAGCGTAATACCCCCTGAAGAGCGGGCCGGGGTTCACTATTATCGTTTCTCCAAGCTCGTCAACGCTTCTCGCCTCGTGGATATGCCCCGTAACAACGAGCGGCGGCTGGTTCTTCTCTATGAATTCCCTGAGAGCTGTGCTCCCGACGTGGAGGCCGGAGTGGACTCTGTCAGCTTTAGTGTCCTTCGGAGGAGCGTGGGAGAGGATTATGTCCCCTGGCCTGTAATTCTTCCTCAAGATTTCCATTATCTCGTCCTCCGTGAGCTCCCAGATGGTGTTGAAGGGTGTTATGTTCGAGCCGCCTACTCCTACAAAGCCGGTGCCGTTCACTTCCTTTCTCTTGTTGTGGAGTGATATCCCGAGTTCCTCCAGCAGTTCTGGAACATCCCTGCCGTCGCAGTTTCCGTGGACGGCCAAGATGGGAACGTCGAGAGCCATGAGCGGCTCAAGGACTGTTCTGGCAACTTCCGCTCCGCTGAAGTTCGTTATGTCCCCGGCTATGAGGATAAGGTCTGGCCTTTCTTCCTCGAGAACCCCCGCGAGCCTCTTCACCTTTTCGAGCTTTCCGTGAATGTCAGTGACCGCTACTATTCTCATTCTGTCACCTCCGAGGGAATTCAGCGTTTGCCCTTAAGAAGTTTTTTCGACAAAAAGCGATATTGACTTAAGCGTTCACCGAAAATCTTATAAGGATCGGGGGCCCTCATTTATCAGGTGATACAATATGGAGAAGGTTAAGTCCGTGCTCGAGAGGCGCCTTGAGGTTGTGAGGAGGAGAAAGGAAGCCGTTCTCCGCGAGGAGGCCAGGCTCATAAGGCTTGCCCGCCAGAAGAGGGACGTTGCAATGGTTCTTGCCAAGGTTAAGAAGGAAAAGCTCGCCCTTATGGCAGAAGAAGCAAAAGTCCTCAGGGCGCTCAAGCAGAGCGCTCCCGCAGTCTGATCTCTAACTTTTCTGTTCCCTACTAATGCAAGGAAGCCATCAAAAGGGTAGAAGAGAAAAGCGAGGACTTCAGAAGACGTTTACCTTGTCCTCGAGGATCATCTTCTGTATCTTCGTTATGTTGGCCAGCCACTCGTCGGCTATCTCGTAGGCCGGCTTCTGGAGGACGTCGATTGAGTAGCCCTTCTTCGGGATTATCTGCACGCTGGCAACGAGAGGCTCGTCTATCGGCTTTCCAATCTGGCTGAGGATTCTAACGTAGACCTCCTCAACGCCCTCGACCTGCTCGGCTATGTCGTTCGCTATGAGCATTGAGAGGATGTTGTAGATCTTACCGACGTGGCTCACCGGGTTCTTACCCGCCGCTGCCTCCATGCTCATGTGCCTGTTGGGGGTGATGAGGCCGTTAACCCTGTTGCCCCTTCCGACGGAACCGTCGTCGCCGGCCTCGGCGCTAGTTCCTGTGACGGTTATGTAGTAGATGCCCTCCTTCGGATCATCGGCGGTGTTCACGTAGATGTTGGTCGGCCTCTCTGTGTGGGACTCGACGATCCCCTTGGCGGCCTCGTAGATGGCCTCCTTCACGGCCATGTAATCGTCGGGGTTGTCAACCTCGCTGTCAACGATGGCAGCGGCGATGGTGAGGTCTATCTCGTCTCCCTTCCTGAGACCCATAACCTTGATGTCCTCACCGACGGCGGGGTACTTCTTCTTGAACTCGTCGCTGTTGAGGTACTTCTCGGTCTCAAGGACGATCTTCTCGGTCTCGCTGAGCGGGGCGTAGCCGACACCAAAGGAGGTGTCGTTGGCGAGCGGGATTGGGTTCTTTTTAGCCTTGTTGAAGACTCCAACGAGGTCAACGCTTCCCTGTCCGATGCGGGAGTCTATGATGACGTGGTGCTCGAGGTCGAGGTGCCTGACGGCCTTCCTGAGGTAGTCCTTTGCGGCCTTAAGTGCTATCTCATGGACGGGGAAGAACTCCCTGTCAACCATCTCGACGGCCCTTCCGGAGAGGAGGATGTAGATCGGCTTGATGACCTCACCGCCGCCGAACTGCGGGTAGGCCCTTCCGCCGACAACCTCGACCTGGTCGGTGTTGTGGTGGAGAATGATGCCGTACCTCTTCACGTACTCCCTGGAGAGCGCCCTGCTGACGGCCTCGGCTATACCGTCGGCTATGCTGTCGGGGTGACCGATACCCTTCCTCTCAACGAGCTCAACCTTCTGCATCTCAACTGGGGTCCTGACGAGCTCCTCAACGACTATGTTCCTGACCTTTCCAGCCATGAGCATCACCTTCTCTTCGACTTAATCAGTGCAGTGGTCGGGTCTGTGCATCGTCTTATATACTTTTCGGCATGAATCCAAAATGTTCCTATTCCTGCAGGTTATATAATTCGAAAACGTTAAAATGCCTTCCGAAGAATTTTCTACGACGGTCCCGCCCGGTGGCCCGTGTCCCGGAGGGGGCCGAGGCCCACAGTGAAGGGATGAGACGATGCCGGGCGGACAGGGCCCGGTCTCCGGACCGCTGGAGGGGGTCTCTGGCCGTCAATGAGAGCGGGGGATCAGCCGGGCCCACACCGATTGGTTTCTGTTAAGCAGTATTGTTTTCTGAAAGGTTATTAAGACCAAAGAGCAGTTTAACTGGGTGGTATCATGGGCGTTAAGGATCACAAGGAGAAGGCCCCGCGGAAGTTTAGGTTTGCCGTTATAACGGTCAGCGACACTGCGAGCAGGGGAGAGAAAGAGGATAAGAGCGGAAAGTTTCTGGTTGAGGAGCTTGAGAAGGCCGGCCACGAGAGGGTTCTCTACAAGGTTGTGCCGGATGAGAAGATGGAAATCATCGGGGCGGTCGTTGATGCGTTCCGCGCGGGAGCGGATGTGGTTGTAACATCCGGAGGAACGGGGATATCGAGCAGAGACGTGACAATAGAGAGCCTCAGACCGCTCTTTGACAAGGAGCTTTCGTTTGGAGATATATTCAGGCTCGTCAGCTACGAGGAGATAGGGACCGCCGCGATAATGACGAGGGCCACAGGAGGGATAATAAGGAGCTCGGGCAGGGCAATGGCAGTCTTCTGCCTTCCGGGAAGCCTTGGTGCCGCCAAAACTGGGGTAAAGCTCATACTGGCCGAGGCTGGTCACGTGCTAAAGCACGGTCGTGAATAGTTTTAAGGGAAAGCACACAAGACATAATGGGTGAAAACATGGAGAAAGTCGGGAGTTCAAACATCACCACGGCTGAGGAGGGCAGTAAGCTCACTTTAGCCAAAAAACAGAAAATAAGGAAATTCAGGGGAATACTCGGTAAGGCAAGTGAGGAGACTATACTATGGGCGATTAAGGAGGCTGAAGAGCTTTGAGCGACTTCCTGTTTCTCGACACCAGCGTCCTCGTTGAGTACCTCGTGGACGGTGAAAAGGCAGGAATTGCCGAGGAAATACTGTTGGGACCCTGGGCATTTCTAACGTCTCCCACAGTCTATAGAGAAGCCATTGGTGCTCTAGCTCTTATCATTGGGAGAGAAAAATTCGGAATAAAGGGAAAATACAGCCTGAGGAAGTTCGTGGCTCGAAAGGGATGGGGGCCATTTTCCGATGTGGTGACCTCTCTTAACGGGCTTCTTGATGAGCTTGGGGTCATCATAGTCCCCGATTCGTTCAGGCGGGAAGAACTCTATGATACCATGAAAGAGTACAACCTGATGCCCTCCGATGCACAAATAGTGCTTGCCTGCCGGAATCATAACGTTAAGCACATTGCTACCTTTGACTCGGACTTTAAAAGAGTGAAGTGGCTTAAAACTCTGGGGGTGTAAAAATGAGGGAGTTCAAGAAGCTCACGCCCTATAAAGAGGCCCTGGGCCTTCTCCTCAACGATCTGAGCGAGATCCAAGAAGTTGAGGAAGTTCCTCTCGATGAGGCTCTTGGGAGAGTCCTGGCCGAGGACGTCGTATCGCCCATAGACAGTCCACCCTTTGACAGGTCTGCCGTTGATGGCTATGCACTCCGCGCCGAGGATACGTTTCAGGCGAGGGAGTACAGCCCGGTGGAGCTCAGGGTAATAGACGAAATTCCCGCCGGCGGAGAGAGTAAAAAGACCGTTGAGCCCGGAACTGCAGTTAAGCTCCTGACCGGGGCCAAGATCCCGGAGGGAGCAAACGCCGTTCTGATGCAGGAGATGGCCGAGCGCGAGGGGGACGTTATAAGGGTTCTCCGCCCCGTTGCTCCCGGTCAGAACGTTGCAATGAAGGGTGAGGACGTCAGAAAGGGACAGGTTGTCCTTAAAAAGGGCCAGATTCTAAGGCCTCAGGACCTGGCAATCCTCAAAAGCATAGGCTTCAAGACTGTTCGAGTCAGGAGAAAGCCCAGGGTTGGTATAATAGTTACAGGAAGCGAGCTCATCGAGGAGTTTGATGAAGAAGCCCTGAACCATGGAAAGATACTTGAGAGCAACTCGGTTATGCTGAAAGGCCTAGTCAGGCAGTACTTTGGGGAGCCGAGGTTCTATGGGGTAATTCCGGATGACGAGGAGAAAATCGGAGAGGCAATAAGGAAAGCACGCTCCGAGAACGACCTCGTCCTTGTCACGGGCGGCTCAGCTTTCGGCGATATGGACTTTGCCCACCGCTTTGTGAACCTTCTCTTCCACGGGACGACGATAAAACCAGGAAGGCCAATAGGATACGGGGAGAGAGTCTTTGTAATGAGCGGCTATCCGGTTGCGGTCTTCACTCAGTTCCACCTCTACGTCAAGCACGCGCTTGCGAAGCTTGTGGGGGCAAGAAACTACGAAACCCGGGTCAGGGCAAGGCTTACCGAAAGGGTTCCGAGCCAGCTCGGCCGCTACGAGTTCGTCAAGGTCTGGTACGAAAACGGTACGGCAAGACCGATAAAGAAGAAGGGCAGTGGCATAATAAGCTCGCTTGTGGAGAGCAACGGATACATAACGATTCCAGAGGACAGCGAGGGTTACCTGGAGGGAGAAGAGGTGGAGGTTGTGTTGTACTGAGCTCTATTTTTCATTCGTTTATACACTCACTAGAAAAAGGGATAATATCCACGAGCTCCTTGGGCAGGATCTTCCGCGCACTTGCTGTTAATTCCTTTAAACACCTAATAACTTCTTTCCGTTCTCTTTCCTTTTCCTCAAGTATTCTCCTTAGATAGCTTTGGTAATCTTCGGCAAGCCAGGGGACTTCAGTTAATACGATCTCTTTTGATTTTTTCTCTGGGTTCATATTCATACCTAGCCTTCAGCATTAATAACCTTTTTTATTCATAATTTGCATACTATTGCTGATGGTCTTTAAAATCTGGAAAGAGTGTAACTCTCTACGCCATGACCCAGAATTCATTGAGAATATGGCCCGCCGGTAACTCCCGCCCTCATCGAAGGCGTACGCCACCCTTGGGCGGGCTAACCCTGGCGGGCCAGAACTGTGCCCGGCCTGGGTTTCCCGCGGTCATCGTGCTCCGGGACGCGGAAGGCCCTCCCGCGGGGACCTCGCTGAGGCCGGGCTGTTGCCCCCGCATCGCCCCCCGGTTCATTCTCCCCGGGGTCCTCGCGCAGGGGCATTTTATTCTCCACTGACAGGTTTATAAATTGATGGTCTGCAATCGCTTCCATCAGCGGGATATTTTTCGTCATATTGCCGAAAAATTATTTAAGGAGTTTCACAGATTTTCGGCCGGTGATGAAAATGAGTGACGGACACGACGGCTATAAAATCATCCACGACGGTATTCATGGTAGCATGAAGGTCTCTGGAGTCATCCTCGACCTCGTAAAAACACCAGAGTTCCAGAGGTTAAGGCAGATAAAGCAACTCGGGCTTGCGTACCTCGTTTATCCCGGTGCCAATCACTCGCGCTTTGAACACTCGCTCGGAGCCTGGCACCTGGCCAAACGCCTTTCTGAGGAAGTTGGTCTTCCAAAAGAGGAGTCTGAACTACTTCAGGTGGGTGCGCTCCTCCACGACATCGGCCACGGGCCGCTCAGCCACACCTTTGAGGGCATCTACAAGCACTACGTGAAGGAGCGCGACCACATGCGCCTCGGTCAGGACATAATCCTCGGCAACATCAACATAACGGGCGACGAAGATGGGGGGAGAATACCCGAAATACTTGAGAAACACGGGATAGACCCAAAGGCCGTCGCCGACATAATTCTCGGCCGCTCTGAGAAGCCCTATCTCGGCCAGATGCTCCACGGGGGCGTCGATGTTGACCAGCTCGACTACCTGGTAAGGGATGCCCACTACACCGGCGTCGCCCACGGTATAATAGACCTGGAAAGACTCCTCAAGGTTATGAAGATTCACGATGGTCAGCTCGTTGTTGACGAGAAAGGCATCGAGGCAGTTGAGGGAATGATGGTTGCCAGGGCGCTCATGTACTCAAGGGTCTACTTCCACCACACGGTTAAGATAGCGGAAGGAATGCTTACGAGGGCCCTTGAGTTCGCCCTCGACGAGGGGCATTTATGGGACTTCTGGCGGATGACAGACTGCAGGGTTCTGGTGGAACTTGAAGACCTTGAGGGCCTCCCTGCGGAGCTCACAAAACGTGTTCTCCACAGAAAGCTCTACAAGGCGGCCGTTTTGATAACGGCCGAGGAACTTAGCACTGAAGAGAAGCGGGAGCTTCTCAACGCCTACAGAAACGTCAAGAAGAGGCAGGAGATCGAAAGGAACCTGGCGGATGCCGTCGGAGCGAGTGAGGGCGAGGTTATCCTGGAGTTCAGCATCGCAGACCTCATGCTGAGCGAGCCGAGGCTCAAGGAAACTGGGATAAACGTTCTCCTTGATAACGGCGAAATTCAGCCCCTGACGAAGGTAACGCCTCTGGCGAATGCACTCAAGAGGAGGCAGACTCCCAGGTGGGCGGTCATGATAGCTTCGCCCGAGAAGTACGTGGACAGACTGAGGGAAGTCTGGAGAAGGGTTATCTTCAGCTGAAGAGCTTTTCCTTTATCTCCTTCTTCAGCTTGTCGATGAGTTCTATAAGCTCATCTGCGTCTTTAACTTCCTCAAGGCTCTCCTTGGGGATGAGCGGAACTTCTGAAACGACTTCAGCCTTAGTCTTCTCCAGTATGAAAACGCCCCCGCTGTTAACTATTCTGCCGACCTCCGCCACCATCTCGGCGCGTTTTATGGTGGAGCGTGTCTTCCTTTCATCTATACCCGTGAGAAGGCGTATGTCGTCTTCAGTTGAAATCGCGTTGAAGGGCGCTTTCTTCACCTTCACAAGGCCCAGGCCGAGTTTCTTGAGCCTCTCAAAGACCTCGCGCTCGAGCGGCGTTTCAGGCTTAACGTTGAGGTCGGCTTCAACTTTGGCCCTCAGGATGTCTATCGGCTCCGCGAGGGCCTCATCAAATATCTCTTCAAGCTGGATGGCAACATCAAGCGAAACTGCCTGTTCGCCGCGCTCGTAGTTGAGCAGGCTCTTTCTAGACACGCCGAGCAGCTGTGCCAGTTCATTTACAGAATAGCCGTGCTTTTCCCTGAGTTCTCTCAACAGCTCTCCGTTTATCCTGACGTACAGACCACCGCGCTCCGCGAAAACAGCGGGCAGTTCGTTGTTCAGGAGAGCATCGTAGAGGGTCTCGGGGCGGAGGGCATAAATTCCAAAGCGCTCGTACACCACACCCTCTTCAAGCTCGCCGCTCTTGCTCCTTAGCCCAACAATAAGCGGAGAAGCCTTGAAGAACTTGGCGAGGCGCTTTAAGTCCTCCGCCTGCTCTTCTGTTATCGTGTCGATGTTCACGGTAGCCTTTATAAAAAGCAGGAGAAAGAGCCTGCTCGCCACTAGGTCAAAGCACGACCCTTTAAGGTCTAACCTGGCAACGCGGTACCCTGCGCCTCTAAGTATCGCTTCAACGGTCTTTATGAGCCTCTCCCTTTCCATCGTTTTTAAATACCCATAACACCTTAATAAATTTAAGGTGTGGTCGATGCGTCCCGTGGTGGTAAAGGGAAAACTGGTCTCGCTGGCTGTCCCAACCAAAGACGATGTGAGGAGGGCCTGGCTCTGGTACAACGACCGCGATGTGAGGAGGTTTTTAAGCGATCCGGATGGGCTGTTCTTTTTTGAGGACGAGCTTGAGTGGTACGAGGCTATGCGGAGAGGAAAGCGCGAAAACAGGGTCTTTACTGTTTTAGAAAACTCGTCCAAAAGCCCGGTTGGCTTTGTAGGCCTGCACAGGATAAACCACAAAGACGGTCACGCCGAGCTGGGATACTTCATAGCGAAGGAGTACTGGAACAGGGGCTACGCCACCGAGGCGGTTGGACTGGCCCTAAAATACGCCTTTGAATGGCTGAATCTCAGAAAGGTCTACGCCCGGGTCTATGAGCCAAATACAGCATCAATCCGCGTCCTGGAAAAGAACGGCTTCGAGCTTGTGGGCAGGATGAAGAAGCACTCCCACATACCTGGCTACGGGTTCGTGGATGAGCTGATATTCGAGAAGTTCAGAGAAGAATAAGGGAAAGAAGCTCACTCGAGCTTCTTGTAGCAGAACCACCAGTCGTAGCACTCGATCTCGCCCTTGGCCTTGGCCTCTTCGCGCTGCTTGACCTCGTCGACGGTGCTGGCAGGCGGGACGATGGCCTTATCGCCGATGAGCTCGTTGTTCGGCCACTTGTGCGGAAGGGCGACTCCCTTCTCGTCGCTGACCTTGAGGGCCTTGACGAGCCTGAGGATCTCGTCCCAGTCCCTGCCGACCTCGGCCGGGTAGTAGACGATGGCCCTTATGATGCCCTTGTCGTCGACGATGAAGACAGCCCTAGCGGTTATGGTGGCGCCGCTGGGTATCATGCCGAGCTTGTCGGCGAGCTCACCGCGGTCGTCGGCTATGACCGGGAAGGTTATCTCCTCGCCGAGGTTCTCCTTGATCCACTCCATCCACTTGATGTGGCTGAAGACCTGGTCAACGCTGAGTCCGATGGGCTCGACGCCGAGCTCCCTGAACTGGTCAACCCTCTTCTGCATGGCGTAGAACTCGGTCGTACAGACCGGGGTGAAGTCAGCCGGGTGGCTGAACAGCACGAACCACTTGCCCTGCTCGGCGAAGTAGTCCGGGAGCTTTATCACGCCGTGGGTGGTCTTGACCTCAACCTCTGGGAACTTTTCTCCTATGACGACCATCTTACATCACCTCTTTCTTTTTGTGTGTCGTCTTCACTATAAACCTGGTTGGTTCGAATATATAAAGCTTTCGGTTTGGTTTCGGGAACAAATTTGACGGAAAGACAAATCAACGTGAACATCTGTTTTATAAACGTCTAAATCTGGATTCTTAGATTGTCATAATTGGTCAGTTCTACCTAGATTGTGGGCATAATTTCAAAAAATGTGGCCATTGATAGACCTCAACATCCATTCATTTGGAGGATTGCTTTAGAGAATAAAAACTGGAGCAACTTAAAAGGACTTACTTTAGAGGAATATCCTTACTCTTCGTGCGGCCTCTCTCTCAACGAGGGCTCGCCCAATAACGGTGGGGATAATGGCCATATCTCCGGCCATAAACGGCCCATACTCTTTCATGTCCGGGCCAAGAACGGCTGGGAGGTCTATCTGGATAATGTAAGCTTCCTTTGGAACCTCCTTGGACCTGTACTCTGCCTCGGCTTCGCTCTCTTCCTGCGGTTGGACTTCCTCTGAAATTTCCGGGAGCTCTTCCCTCTCGATAAATGCTCTTATGACGTTGAAGAGCCTCTTTTCCTCGGCTGTCATCTCCGCGATTTTACCCTCGACTGCGAGATCAACTATCTTATGGAGTCTGAGCTTGATGATCTCCTTCATGAGGGACTCCGCTATCTTGAGCTGGGCGAGGTAAAGCCTTTCCTCGACGTCTTCTCCGCGTTCCCTGGAGCTCTCTGCGCTTAGCTTTAGGGCCTTTATCAGGCTGTCGAACTCAACGTAGAAGTCTTCGTCAAGTTCGTTTAAATCCGTACTTGAGAGCTCTGCCTCCAGGAGTTCCCTGAGCTTCACTATATCCACGTTCCCACCTCAAAAAAGAGTTGAGGGAGGTCACTCCTCAACGCGCGGAGCGAGCAGGAAGGTCAGTCTGCCCTCGTCTCTGATCATGTACTCCATCTGGAGCGGCATCTCGTTGCCGAAGCGGAGGATAACTTCGTCGGCCTTCCCGATGCCCTTGACCATGTCGCTGAGGTATCTTATGCCGTAGGCACTCTTGGTCTCTTCCTCGACTTCAAGGTCGAGAAGGCCCTCGTCCTCAAGGGTAAGCCTTATCTCGACCTCGTTGGTCTCGCCCTCGGCCTTCATTGTGAACTCGTTCTCCTTTGCTATGAACTTGATGGCGTCGCTGACGAGGGAAGCGTCCTTTATGCCCTCCTTGAGAACCTCACCGAGGAGGACTACCTTAGCCGTGAACGGGAGCTCGGGAAGCTCCAGCTCAAGCTCTTCCACATCTATCAGAGGGAGCCTGAATGTCCTCTTGGCGGTTCCCTCAAAAGTTATCTCAAGGAAGTTCTCGTCGCCCTTCCTGAGTATGAGGGTGTCTTTCGCCTTGCCGCGCTTGAGGATTTTCTTGAACTGGTCCATGTTGATGCCGATTGTCTCGGGCTCTTCGACCTCGTACTTGGAGAAGATGCTTTCGGGCAGGTTGAGGTCAATGAGAACGACCCTGCTCGGGTCCATTGCGCGCATGCTTATGCCTTCCTCAGTGAACTTAAAGGCGGCCTCGTCGATGAGGTTGCTTGCGGTCGCTATCAGGTCTGCAAACTCCTTGGCCCCGTCAAAAACAACTTCGAACGGCATTTTTATCCCTCCTTTTTAGCTGACTCTAATATCTGAAGCATGAGCCTAACCCTTTCTTTTCCACGGAATAAATAAGTCTTTCCATTGTCCGTGTCGGGTAAGCGGAGGTAGGCCTCCTCAAGCTCCTTGAGGGCCTTCTGGGCGAGCTTTCTCAGGGTTTCAAGCTCGACCTCGTTCACTCGTAGGCCCTCCAGGTATAGCCGCACTTGGTACACTTGTAGAAGATCGTGCTCGGCTCGTCTCCAGCCCTCGTCTGCATTTCCCACCAGTAAGCTGTGTCGTTGCCGCACTTGGGGCATGTGACCTTTGTCGTGGGCAGGGTCTTGAGGTCCTGCTCCACCACTATGATCTCCTCGTCCGGCTTGTGCTCGACTTTCTTGGTGATCTTCGTTTTCTCTCTGTCTTTCTCCTCGTCGAAGGGCTCTTCATAGCCACATGAGCGGCAGACCCAGACCTTCCTCTTCCTGTCTGGGAGCATCAGGTTCCCGCATTTCGGACAGAACTTCATCTCTCACCACCCCTTTAGCCGAGGGTTCGGTATGTTGAAAGAGGATAAAAAGTTTTGCTCCGATTATGACAGCAGATCAAACTCCAAGCTGGCGTTTACACAGCCCCTTGGCCAGCCGCAGATCTCCTTAACAATCCTGTATCTTCCCGGTGGCAGGTCCCGGAGTGAAGGGGCCCCTCCGACGGATTCATTTTCCAGCAGATACTTCAAACTGACTTTCTGCTCCCAGGACTGAAAGGGCATGAGCCAGTGGAGTACCGCAGGAAAGATAAGGCCAGTTCTAACCGGGGCCAACGTTCCGTTTTCTAAGCGGTAGAGATGGTAGCCCTCTCCGAATGAGATTGGCGTCAACCCAATGTTGCATGTCCTTAAAACTGGCTCTTCTCCGGGATGATAGCCACTCTTGTCAAGCCCCACGTAGAAGTGAGGTCCGGTAAGGCCCCAGACAAGGAGTATTATGAGGGTGCAGGCCGCCCCTGTCTTCCCCCTCATTGGGATCACCTGACAATCTCAAACTCGGCCGATAGAGTTATTTCGTTACTCCTGCTTTCACATTTGTCTCGATCAATGAGAACTGTTTTCTCTATTTTGTATCTACATGGCGGAAGTGGTTTGAGCTTTCCGAAGGCTCCGTCAGGGACGCGTATGACCAAGGGCACGGTTTGCGTCCAGTTGCCGCCCGGCGGTATCTGCCACCCGATACTTGTGAACGTGAAACCAGTTTCTATCTCTTTCCAGCTTCCGTTTTCCAGCAGGTATAATCTGTAAGGTGCGCCCACTATTATCGTCTCGCTCCCCGTGTTGGTTATGGTCAGGGTAAGGTTGTCTCAAACTTTGTATGCCTCCTTTTCGAGGTCCATAACGGCAGTCCCGGCCGTACAGGCTGCATTGTTCTCGGTTATCTCGCGGTTTTTGCAAAGTTCCACGTAAAAAACGCCGGAAAGGAGAAGAAAAACAACGATGAACACTAGGGGCCACTTCATCGGACTCATCCCTTTACCTCGAACTCCGCACTGACCTCGTAGCTGGCAGCGTTTTCAGTCCCCTGTGAAGTTAGAATGACTTTCTTGACGATCTTGTAGTGTCCCGGGGAAAGCTTCAGATCCGCGAGATTGACCTTCTGCTCCCAGCTCTTTCCAGGTTCTATCGAAACGGCGATCTCTATGAACATGAGGTTAACGGGAACTTCCTCCCACTCTCCGTTTTCTTCTCGGTAGAGCCTGAAGTGGTAGCTGGTAGTTGCCTTTGTCTCGCCCTCGTTGATAAGCCTGATAATCATGGTATCGGAAGGACTGTAGGTGGACTTGTCAAGCTCCATTTTGACGAACTTCGCGTGGCTGTCCTGCGGCGAACCGCTGGCCTCTTTCCCATCCCAGCTGAGGGCTCCGTATCCTGCTACAACCAAAACAACAACTGCTATCCCTATCACAAGCGCCTTCCTCATTGATTTCACCAGAGGTTTTTGAACTTCCAGAATAATAATCCTTTCGTTCACTTCAAGGAGTTTCGAAACGTTTGGTAATTTGAACCACTGGATTTGAGCCCCTTATTTTATCCCGTTTCGGGGGAAGTTAGCGGTACCGGGGGCGCGTGGCTAATGAAGGTGTGGTACCGCTGGAAAGGGCTAGAAAAGGTTGTTTATAACGTTTTCTTCAAAAAAATCCAGCAAGAAGGCTTTCCACCTGGATACGATTGAAATTAGAAATAAAAATGTGGAAAAGTTCCAATTTACTCCCTGAGCCTGAGCGGGAGCCCGTGGTCGAAGGAGTAGTAAACCTTCTGGTACTCGGCGCGGAAGCCGTAGACGTCTCTCCTGACCTTGGCAGGGTCTTCCTTGTCTATGAGGACGCGCCTGATGAACCTTGCTATCTCCTTCATCTCATCCTCCATCATTCCAACCCTGGTCATCTCCTGGACTCCAATCCTAAGGCCGCTCGGCTCGTTGACCTTCTCAAGCGGGTCCCACGGGAGGAGGTTCTTGTTGAGGATTATGCCGGCCTCTTCAAGCAGCGGGGCCGCCCATCCTCCAGCTGCAGGGTGGAGGTCTGAAACGTCAACGATGACCTGGTGGCTCTCGGTGTAGCCCTTGTCCTCGCCGATGACCTTGAAGCCTTCCTCCGCCAGGGCTTCGGCAAGGGCCTTGGCGTTCTTGACTATCTGGGCCGCGTACTTCTCACCGTACTCGAGCATCTCGGCGGCGGTGATTACCTTACCCGCCATGTGGTGGAGGTGGTGGTTGCTGAGGACACCCGGGAAGATGGCCCACTGGAGCTTGGCTATCTCTTCCGTCTCGCCGAAGCGCTTGTAAATGATGACACCGCCCTGCGGCCCAGGGAAGGTCTTGTGAGTTGAGGCCGTGATTATGTCGGCTCCCTCGCGGAGCGGGTCCTGGAACTGCTTTCCAGCTATGAGACCGAGGACGTGGGCACCGTCGTACATGACGTAGGCGCCAACCTCTTTGGCGACCGGAGCGAGCTCCTTGACAGGGTGCGGGAACGGGAAGAGCGAACCGCCGAAGACGACTATCTTGGGTTCGACCTCGCGGATGAGCTTCTCGGCCTTGTCGACATCGATGTTGAACTCCTCGTTGTCGAAGGGCCAGGTGTGGACTTCAAGACCCCTCATTCCGGCGGCACCGAAGGGCATGTGGCTTATGTGTCCGCCGTGGCTGGTGTGAAGAACTATCGCCTTGTCGCCCGGCTGGGTGAGCCCGAAGAAGACCGCCTGGTTGGCGTTTGTTCCAGAAATCGGTCTCAGGTCGGCGAAGTCGCTTCCGAAGAGCTTGGTGAAGAGCTCAACACCGATGAGCTCAACCTCGTCAACGTACTTGCAGCCCTGATAGTACCTCTGCTTCGGCCAGCCCTCGGCGTACTTGTGCATAAAACCTGAGGCAACGGCCCTGGTAACGCTCGGAGAAGTCACGTTTTCGCTCGCGATGAGGTTTATCGTGTGCTTCCTCCAGTTCTCGTGGTCTTCAATAAAGCCAAGAACCTTGTCTCTGTACTCTCTATATCCTTCAGCCATTGGGAACACCTCGATGGTTGTTTGAACGGGGGGGATATAAATTTTACCTAAAGTGTGCATGTGTCCTGAGATGTACATTAGGGTTCGCAGAAATTTTTGAGGTGTAAGGGCCGTTTTCATCATTTTTCTTCATAGTATATGGCACACTATACCCAAGCCTTTGAAAACTCTAAGGAGCTTATTCAATCGCCCTCAAGGTCTTCGGCCCTGTACCTTCCCCTGTTCTCGAAGACCCCAACGGGGTTGTTCTTGAGGTCATAGACGTAGACGTTCTCAAACTTGACTAGGGCAAAGCGCTCCATTATGTCGCCGATTATCTTAGAATACGCTATGGCGCTCTCGCCTGTTATATTGTACTCGGCGTGGCTCTCGAAGTTGAGCCAGACCTTGAGAGTATCTTCCGTGACCTCCAAGCCGGCGACGACACCCGAGTCGAGGATGTCTCCCCCGGTTATTGGGTCAGTTATCTTTGCAAGCTCCTCCAGAACGGCCCTGTAGTGTTCGGGCCACTCACGGTCGGGCATGTAAACTTTCATTTTCCTCCCACCTAAGTGGGATTTTGTTTGAACAGTTATAAGCCTTCCTGGGCAGTTCTGGTCAATTCTCTTAAAGAACTAAGCTTTTTCATTTGATAGCTCTGTAGTTTTCGACATAAATTTAAAAAAAGCTTAAATACTTGGCGTTAAAATATGCCATGGGTGTTGAAGTGGGCGAGGGTCGAACAGTTCTATTAAACGGAAAGGAGTTCATGCTTATCGGGACTGTTATAACAATGATAAGCGGTCTTTTTGGGGTAATAGGCCTCCCGATTTTTATCGTTGGAGGGCTCCTGTACGCCGCTGGGCTGTACTTCTGGAGCATTGATGTTGACTCAAGACCATTGCTACTCTTCGTGGGGGAGACTGCTTTGATAGCCGCAGGTGCCTTGGTGCTCAATATGCTGGTGTATCGTATGGAACTCTCGCCGGTCTTGGGGTTCAAAACTCTCGTCTTATCACTCTTGGTGCTTTACCCCTTCATAGTAGCCTCCGCCGTTCTCTATCGGATCAGAATGGGCCTTTTTGCCGAAGAAACTGGGGAACTCAATTTCAACCTTGCGGGTAACTTGGCTCTCATCGGCGCTCTTCTGCTCCCCCTACTTATCGGAATCCCCCTATACAACATAGGGAAGCTCGTTGAGTTCTTCAGCCTCTGGAAAGTTCCCCTGGTAGGCACTAGAACCGAGGGTTTACCCTTTGTCTCACTGAAAAAAATAGCAGGAATAGCCCTCGTCACGCTGGTGCTTGGAGGAACGCTCTATTATTTCATCAAGCCCGATTACGACTTTGAGATCATAAAGAAAGATCAAAAAGTTGCACTCTATGGAAACTTTTATGACCATGGCATAGAACTTGAGCTTGTGTATGTCCCTAGAACGTGTGGAGACGTGAAATACAAACCTAGACCAGACGGAAGCCTTCTTCTCGTGGATTCAAGACATCCATGCAACGTTAAAATCTACGTTGATGGACGAGAAATATATTCCCCAGATTATCAGATTCAGGAGATAAAGGGAGTACTAGAAAACCTGTTTTACACTCACGGTGTTGTTTCGATAAAGAAGACGTTTTTGGCACCGAAAAATGCCAGTACTGTCGTTGTATCCTTTGAAGGTGAGAACGTAACCTTCCAGATTCCAAGACATGGATAAAGATAAAAACGGAAAAGATCACTCAAGTGTGACCTCGTTCTCCCAGAGGCCGTGGATGTTGCAGTAGCTGAGCGCGTAGAGCTTGCCCTTCTTCTGTGTCCTGAAGAAGAATACCGCCCTCGGCTCGGTGAGCGGGTCGGTGTGGTTGCTGAACTCAACCTTACCGACGAGTATCGGGAAGGCTCCATCCTCCGGGTGGAACCAGAGCTGTATCCAAGCTATGTGGTGCTCGGGGGTGTTCGGGTGCGGTATCTCCTTTCCAACAGAGACCTCGACCTTGACGAGGTCGCCCTCCTTCTCGTACTCTATAACGGGGACGTGCTTCTCACCCTTCCAGTCTCCACTCTTTATGGTCTGGCTAAGCATCTTCCATCACCTCACTCAATCTTCTCAAACATATCCTTGGGAGCGCCACAGAGCGGGCAGACCCAGTCATCCGGAAGGTCTTCGAACTTGGTTCCCGGGGCTATCCCGCTGTCGGGGTCGCCCTCATCCTCATCGTAGATGTATCCACAGACTATGCACTTCCACTTCGCCATTTTCTTTCACCGCTTTAATGTTATTAGTCATACCTTATAAGGTTTGCGTCTCAAACCTGTGAAAAGGAAAATCGAAAGATTCACTCGAACACCACGAACTTGTCCCTCGGGGCGCCGCAGACGGGGCAGTACTCGGGGGCCTCATCAACGGCCGTGTAGCCGCAGACCGGGCAGATGTAGACCCTCTTTATCTCGATGTCCTCTCCCTTCTCGGCCTTCTCCTTGGCCTTCTTGTAGAGCTCTGCGTGTATCTTCTCAGCCTCAAGGGCGTAGTGGGTCGTCCTCACCGCGTCCTTCTCCTCCTGGAACTCGGCGGAGTTCTTGTAAACAGGATACATCTCCTCTACCTCGAAGGTCTCGCCCTCTATTCCCATCTGCAGGTTCTCGGGAGTCTTCCCAAGCTTGCCGAGGGCTATGAAGTGGTTCTTAGCGTGGACGAACTCGGCATGAGCTATAGCCCTGAAGAGCTTGGCTATGTTGTGAAGTCCTTCCCTCTCGGCCTGCTCGGCGAAGATAAGGTACCTCATGTGGGCCATGCTTTCGCCTGCGAAAGCATCCTCCAAAAACTTCCGGGTCATTTCCCTCTTCACTACCATTGGCAGACACCTGAAAAAGTCGTCACAACAAATTTGTACTTTGATGTATAAAAATATTGCGTAATTGTCGAGTTTAGTTTTATTGACGCTCTGTTTTTACACTGCCTCAAAACTTCCCGAACCGCCGTTAGAGGGGAGCAGTGGAAAAAGATAAAACCTACGCAGGCAACCCTTTCAGGTGATCAAATGAGCATGAAAGTTGCAGGCTTCCTTCTGATTTTTCTGCTCATGGTAGCTTCAGCCGGATGCGTAGGCCAGAACTCAAGTACAGCACAAACAGGCTCTCAGGGCCCACCAACCTCTTCCGCCGAAAAAGGGGCTGGATCTGACATAACTCAGGGTGACCAAACCAGTCAAACATCCTCAACACAATCTCAAACTACCAGTTCTTCCTCTTCCGAAACATCTACCACACCCAGGGGCACATCAACAAAAACAGAATCCAGGGAGATAACAGTTACCTTCATCGTCTCGGTTCCAGGTTACACCCCCGAAGACGATGCAGTTTACATAGCGGGCGACTTCAACGGCTGGAACCCAGGAGACGAAAACTACAGGCTCACGAAGCTCCCCGACGGCAGGTGGGCAATAAACCTGACGTTCCCCTACGGAAAGGTCATCGAGTTTAAGTTCACCCGTGGCTCGTGGGAGACCGTTGAAAAAGGCCCAAACGGGGAGGAAATCCCCAACAGGCAGTTTGTATTCAAAGATAGCGGGACTTACGAGTTCACCGTTTACCACTGGCGCGACTACGTCGAGGAGGTCGGAGTGGGCGAACACACGATAACGGGCAACGTAACGACCTTCAAGATGGTCATCCCCCAGCTCAACCGGACGAGGAGGATATGGATCTACCTGCCCCCGGACTACGGGACTACCAACAGGAGCTATCCAGTCCTCTACATGTTCGACGGGCAGAACCTCTTCGACAGCGCAACTTCCTTCGCGGGCGAGTGGGGTGTTGACGAGGCCCTTGAAAAGCTCTACACCGAGAGGGGATTCTCGATAATAGTGGTTGGAATCGACAACGGTGGGGACAAAAGGATAGACGAGTATGCCCCCTGGGTGAACGAGGAGTACGGAAGGGGCGGCGAGGGCGACGCCATGGTGCGCTTCATAGTCGAGACGCTAAAGCCCTACATAGACTCCCACTACCGCACAGTTCCCAACGAAACGGGAATAATGGGCTCTTCCCTCGGCGGGCTGATGGCAGTCTATGCAGGCTTTGCATATCCGGAGGTCTTCCGCTACGTTGGAGCCATGAGCTCGGCGTTCTGGTTCAATCCTGAGATATACGACTTCGTCAGGAACGCAGAGAAAGGGCCCGAGAAAATCTACATCGACTGGGGCACTATGGAGGGGAGCGATCCAGGAGCGTTCTCCAGGAGCAACGAGGAGATGGTGAGCATCCTGAAGGAGAAGGGCTATGTTGAAGGAGTGAACCTCAAGGTCGTGATAGACGAGGGCGCCCAGCACAACGAGTACTACTGGGGCAAGAGGTTCCCAGATGCCGTCCTGTGGCTCTTTGAGGGGTGACTTCCCGACCGCTTTATTTTTTAACCGCGGTTCCAATTCTAACCCATGTCCCTCTTTGAAGTCCTCAAACCCCTGAAGTCAGAGATCGCGAGAGTCCACGTTTTTCCTCCGAGAGAAGGTGAGTTTGGAGAATTCGCGTTCAAAAACCCAGAAATAAACGCCCTCGTTGAGGAGCTGGGCTTTTCTCTCTACCGTCACCAGGTTGAGGCCCTGGAAAAGCTCTACGCTGGAAAAAATATCGTCGTTACAACGCCAACGGCCAGCGGGAAGAGCGAAATCTTCCGCCTGGCTATCTTCGACTCCTACCTCCTAGATCCGCGGAAGACCTACCTCCTCGTTTACCCCACGCGGGCGCTCATAAACAACCAGCTCGAGAAGTTCCAGAGGGCGAACCTTTCATTCTACCGCATAACTGGAAAGCTCGTACCTGCGAAGATTCTAACGGGGGACGTCCCTTGGGAAGAGAGAAGAAGGCTCCTCCGCGAGAGGCCGAGGGTGGTCTTCACTACCCCGGACATGCTCCACTACAACATCCTACGAAGATGGAGAGAGTACGAGTGGCTCCTCAGGAACCTTCGATACCTCGTCGTCGATGAGCTCCACGTCTACCGCGGGGTCTTTGGGAGCAATGCCGCGTGGCTCTTCAGGCGTCTGTCCTTCAGGCTCAAGCGCCTTGGAGTGAAGCCGCAGATAATAGCCCTCTCCGCCACGCTGAGGAACCCAAAGGAGTTCGCGGAGAAGCTCTTTAGAACGGAGTTTGAGCCAATAACCCATGCAACCAATCCGTTCCCGCGGAGGTATCTCGTTCTCTTTGAGCCGAAGAACCTTGGCGATAAACAGCTCCTAAGGGCCGTAATCGAGAGGCTCGTGAGTAAGAGGATAAAGACCCTCGTCTTTTTCGACAGCAGGAAGGGCACCGAGAAGACCCTACGCTTCCTCCTCAACTCTCCGGTCTTTTCAAAGGTGACCACCTACAAGGGCACCCTGCCGAAGAACGTCCGATGGGAAGTTGAGAGGGACTTCAGGGATGGGAAATTGCTTGCCCTCCTGACTACGAACGCCCTCGAACTCGGGATAGACATAGGTGACCTCGATGCCGTGATAAACTACGGCATTCCCCCTGACGGGCTGTTCTCCCTCATCCAGCGCTTTGGGAGGGCTGGAAGGAGCGCCGACAGGGAAGCCCTGAACGGCGTTGTTTTGAGGAAGAACGGCCTCGATTACTACTACCGCGAGCACTTCAATGAGCTCGTCGAGAGGCTTGAGAAGGGCATCATCGAGTACATGCCGGTCAAGACCGACAACGAGCGCATAGCGGAGAAGCACCTCCACTACCTCCTCACCGAGCTTGGAATAGTTGACTGGGACGAGCTGGACGAGTTCGAGAGGAGAATAGCCGAAAAGCTCGTGGTCGAGAGGAAGGCCGACCTCAAGAAGAACCCGCTGACAGGGAAGCTTGAGGTCAGGGTTAGAAGACCGGCCTTCGAGTACTCCTCGCTGAGAACTGCCAGTGACGAGAGCTTCTTCCTCGTGAAGGACGAGCCGTGGATAAGGGCGAAGCTGATGGAAAAGTCCTCTCTCCGAGAGCTCCTAAACTTCATAAACTGGCTCAAGATGAAGGGCCACATCATTGAAGAAGTCGATGAGGACGAATACCACCGCTCGCTCTTACCCGGAATGGCCTACTTCTCAAGGGGAGAGCTCTACATGGCGATGGAGCGGCTCAGCATCGGAAAGTTCCACTTCGTATTTGCGAAGCAACTAAACCGCCTCTGGGACGTTGAGACCTTCGCGAGGAAGCTGGAAGAAGTCGAGATACTGGAAGAGAGGGCAAAGAAGGCCTACAAAGGCGTGGAGATAGGTCTCGGAAGGCTCCGCGTCAGGCACGTCTACACCGGCTTCGCCGTGAAGGGGCTCGATACTGGAAACTACGTGGAGGAACTGGTACGGCTGAAGGAAGCTGGCATACTCAAAGGCGAAATCTCCTCTCCAGCGACGGGCGAGAGAGTTGAGACGGAGGAAGACTTCTCGATACTCAACTGGGAGAAGTTCGCGAAAGTGGAATTCGAGGAGCCCTACGTCAGGGAGTTCGAGACCGAAGGAATATGGCTCGTCTTCCCGGAGGAGATACGAGAACTAACGGAAGAGGAGTTCAGGGAGTTCTTTGGCAGGGCGACCGAGAAGGGGTTTGAGGATTTGGCGTTCCAGATATACGAGAGCCTTGATAGAAGAAAGCTCTTCCCGCTCTACCTCGGTGCCACGAGCTTCATAATAAGGAAGGCAATAGGTGATGCCCTCCAGAAGGCTGGGATTCAGAATGAGGAACTCGCCTTCGCCGTGAAGAAGATGGTGGACAGCAAGGACGGAATTGGAAGCGCGCTCCACGCGATAGAGCACAACATGATAAAGATAGCGCCGATATTCACCTACGTGGACAGCAGGGAGCTCGGCGGCTACAGCTACGAGAGCTTTCCGGGGACGCCCTATTTTGGAAAGCCGGTCGTTTTCATCTACGACGGCAACGAGGGCGGCGCTGGTCTAGCCGGGATAATCTACGAGAACGCCGAGAAGCTGATGGAAAAGAGCCTTGAGCACCTGAAATCGTGTAAATGCCAGGATGGCTGTCCCGTCTGCGTTCTCTCGCCGAAGTGCGGAACCTTCAACGAGTTTCTGGACAAGTGGGCCGCAATAAAGGTTTGGGAGAGGATTTTGAAGGGAAATAAAGCGGATGCACAAGACCCGTTTTGACCTTACTCCCCATTCGGTAAATTTTTAAACTTGACTCTAGAGAAAGATTCCATGCAACCGGAGAACCCCGCAGAATCGGCCGAACACTTTATTAGATCGGGAATGTTCGATGAGGCTCATGAGTTCTTCAAAACCCTGCCGGAGGATACGCTGAACGGAGAGCTGAAATGGTATGTGGTTAAAACCGTGGAGCACTTCGCCAAGACTGGAGACCTTGAAAAGGCCCTGGGAGTGGCTTACCTCCTCGATGGCGAAGGCTTCGAATGGGCGGTTTACAGGGCGTTTTGGGTCTACCTCTGGGAAGATGAGAGCGCCGAGAGGGCAAAAAAGGCCTTTGAGCTTCATTACTTCATTCCTGATCCCGATAATAAGGCTGAAATCTTGGGGCGGATCGCGGGAGTTCTGGGGCGTAAGGAGCCCGAACTGGCAAGAATAGCTCTCAGACTCGGGATCGAGTGGACGAGGAGGATCCACAAACGGACCTACCGCTACGATGCCTTCGAGTGGCTTTACTGGAAGGCGGAGGATTTAGAGGACTGGGAGTCTGTCAGGAGGATATGCGAACTCCTCGACGAGGGGGGAAGACGTGAGCTCGTAGCTGATGTGCTTGACCTGAAGGAGGGAGAGCCCGTCCCCGACTGCGAGGAGTTCATTGAGATCAGAAAACGTATGTTGGAAGATTTAAAAAATGGAGATCCGCTGAACGATCTTATACATGCATACAAAGAGCACGAAAGGGAGCTCCTGCGCTCCAGGGGTGTTAACCCCTACCTCTACAAGCTCAAAGCCGTAAAAACGGAAGAAGGTGTTCAGTTCTACGCTGTGAGGAGACCGATAACATTGGCCATCCTCCTCTTCCTCCTGGACAAAGCTAGGAGAGTGCTATCTAAACGCTCCTCATAAACAGCGGCCTCAGCCTAACTCTTCCCCTTGTCCTCTCAGTTAAAAGCTCCATCAGCGGCTCCGCTTCCCCTTTCCTAGTCTCTACCGTGAACTTTACAAGCTCGCCGTACTCCTCTCCCACAACCCTGCCGCCGTTCTCCTCTATCGTGCTCCTGACTGTGTGAAAGAGGTTGTAGGGAAAAGTCACCTCGAAGCGCTCCGTTTCATGCACCTCAACGATTCCTGCGTTCTCTATTGCCAAGCTCGCCGCATCGCTGTAGGCCTTCACCAGACCACCGTAGCCGAGCTTTATCCCGCCGAAGTAGCGCGTAACCACGACCACAACGTTGCTCAGCCCCTTGTTCTGGATGACTTTGAGTACGGGCTTTCCGGCCGAGCCTTTTGGCTCGCCGTCGTCGTCATATCTGACCGCGAAGTTCTTTCCGTCGTTGATGAGATAGGCAGAGACGTTGTGCGTCGCGTCGCTGTGGTGTGCTTTTATCCTCGCTATGAACTCCTTCGCCTCCTCCTCAGTGCTGGCAGGCGAGGCGTAGCCTATGAAGACGGACTTCTTGATTATTAGCTGGGCAGTGCCGAGGCCCTTCAGCGTCTTGTACTCCAAACGCTATCACCTCACCCTCTCAGCGTCGCGATGAGCTTCTTCTCGTCGAGGAGCATCGCTATGGCATCCCTCACGTCGGTGACAACGACGTCGCTCGCCAGGAGGGCATCAACGGTAGCCCCTTCCTTCCCAATGACGCAGAAAGTAAGCTCCGCTCCCTCCAGCATAGCAACGTCGTTGTTTCCGTTGCCAACTGCTGCATAGGGAGCGTAGCCCCTAGCTATCTCGACCTTTTCAGAGGCGTTTGAGGCCCTCGCGATTCGTACTGGAAGACCTCCAAGCTCTTCTTCCAGCGTGCCAAAGGTGTCAGAGCTTATCACGACGACGGTGTACTTATCCGCCAGCCTCTCAAGGAGGTGCTTAACTTCCTCATCGACTCTCCCGCTCTCCCCCAGGGTGCCGTTGAGGTCGAAAATAACAGAGTCTATCTGGACTTCTCCGTAGTTAGGTATTTCCACTTTCATTTTACACACCGATGGAAGTTCAAGAAGTGTCGCTAAAAAACTTCCCGTTCACGTTTTGAGAATAAGCGATAAAAGATAAAACCGGGCTAAAGCATCTTCTCTATCTCGTCCCAGAGCCTCTCCGCCAGCTCGCGCTTGGTCATTCTGGGGAGTTTCTTTGCGAAGTCCCTTCCGACCAGGACAACCTCGTTCTCCTCGCTTCCAAAGGCCTTGAGGGTGTTTGCTACAACCAGGTCACTTCCAGCGCGCTCAATCTGCTTCCTGGCGGCGCTGATGAGCTCTTCCTCGCTGAGACCGGTCTCGGCCTTGAAACCCACGAGGAAAACCCCGGGCTGGAGTTCCTTAACGCGGTCTATTATCTTCGGCGTCGGCTCAAGCTCGAGAACGAGCGGTTGCCCGCTCTTTATCTTCACGTCCGCTTTGTTCTTCACCCGGAAGTCGCTGACTGCAGCGGCCAGGACAACGACGTCGTACTTTTTGCCCTTCAGCTCACTCTCTATCGCTTCAAGCATCTCCTCGACGGTCTCTACCTCTATCTGGTTCTCCACGAAGCTCGGAACGCTGCTCTTGGTACGTATGAGCGTTACCTCGGCGCCCCTGAACTCCGCCTCTTCCGCAATCGCCACTCCCATTTTTCCGCTGCTCGCGTTGGTTATGTAGCGGATCGGGTCAATGTACTCCCTTGTCGCACCTGCGGTGACGAGGACGCGCTTTCCTTCGAGGCTCTTGGGATGAAGCTTCCTGATTACACGGTAAACTATTTCCTCTATTGAAGCGACTTTTGCCTTGCCCTCCTCAAAGCGCGGCTCTATGAACTCCACTCCAAGCTTCTTCAGCTTCTCGATGTTTTCCTTAACTATCGGGTGGTCGTACATCGTTGAGTGCATGGCTGGAGCTATCATTATGGGGGTGTGGGCAAAAGCCGTTGTCACGACCGTTGTAACGGGAGTATCGTCAATTCCGCAGGCTATCTTTGATATGGTGTTAGCTGTCGCAGGGCAGACGAGAACGAGATCGGCTTTGTTCTCGTGCTCTCCAGCAAGTTCAACGTGCTCGATGAAGCCAGTAATTTCAGTAACTACAGGGTTTCCTGTCGCGAACTCCATGGCATAGGGATGAATTATCTTCGTGGCGTTTTCGCTCATTACCGCGTGAACCTCTGCGCCGTGCCTTATCAGCTCCCTGGCCAGCTTAACGCATTCAACCGCCGCTATGCTTCCTGGAATAGCCAGCACAATCTTCTTCCCAACAAGCTTCCTGCTCTTGGTCGCGTAGATAAGCTTGACGTGATGGAGCATCTGAATCACCGTAGGTAGTTAGAAAAAGGGGTTAAAGACCTTGCCTAAAACAACCAGTTAAGCGGAACTAACTCCGAGCTGTCCCGAGGGCGGGTTGGCTCGTAGGTATATTAAAAGCATCCCGTTTTCCACGGTACTTTTGGCCTTCTCAGTGTCCAGGAGTCTGAGCTTGCCAACCGTCCTTGAGAACACGGCGTCCACGAGCTCCTGGGGGGCATCTGCCAGCGTCCCAACTACTATTCTGTCGGGATAGAACTTGCTGACGTTGTAGTAGAGGAGCACGAACACGGGATAAGTGCCAGAGGAGACCTCAACACTAAACAGAAACGCCTCGTGAATCAGCTTTTCACCGATTTTTTCTTCTACTATGGTAACTTCGAGGGGAATACCAACGACCCTCGCAAGTCTAAGGAGAAACTGCTCAATAACCTCGGCGGAGATTAAAACCCTTATTACCACGGAATTCGTTCTCTTTGAGTAGCGAACCCACTGGAGCTTTGCATCCTCCTCGATGATGAAGTCCATGACATCGTTGAGGAGATCAAGGGGAACCTCGAATTCAAGGGACATCATTTATGACCACCCCTGATTATATGGAGTCTTATAAGGCCATCGTCTTTAGGAGTTTATTAAGTTTTTGATTAATGTCCAAAAATTAGCACTCTAAGTTTCTCTAACGGCGTCTTCCTCGAACTTTTCGATCTCTTCCTTAGTGCCGACCCACACCACTATGACGGGTTCGACCGTTATCATCCCATCCTTTATCATAGGTTTTATCTCGCATATCGCCTTCTCTATCTTATGCCCCCTATCCACGACCTCCACAACCACTGGAAGGTCCGTTGAAAGCCTCATAACGTCGCTTGAGTGGACGCGGCTCTTTTTTCCAAAGCCGTAGATGCCGCGATAGACAGTAGCCCCTGCCATCCCCATTTCACGAAGCTTTTCCACTATTGCTTTGTACAGGGGCTTCCCCTCCCAGCGGTCGTTCTCGCCGATGTAAATCTTGAGACGGAGCGTGTTCCAGTGCTCAACTTCGACCATGTTTTCACCTCCGGGCCAGCATAAAGCCCGCAAATACTAACGCGATTGTGATTATAACGTTTGCCAAAATGTTGAGGGTCGCTATAAGGTACTCACGCTCGCGCAGGAGCGAGAAGGTCTCATAGGAGAACGTTGAAAAAGTGCTCAACGCCCCACAGAAGCCCGTTCCGAAAAAGGCCCTCCAATCAGGCGGAACATCAAAGCCCCAGAACAGGAGTCCGTAGAGGTATCCGAGGATAAGGCTAGCTATGCTGTTCACCATCAGGGTTCCAACCGGGAAGTCCCGGTAGACGGGGAGCAGGCCCGAGATGTAGAACCTTGCAACTGCTCCAAACGCGCCTCCCAGTGCTATCGCCATCGCTATTCTGAGGTTCATGGTACTTCCTCCCGCACGTTAGTCCTACACACAGGAGCTTTCGAAAGGATGGATTGTTTAAAAGATTTACAGATATCTCATCATGGCATCTACCACTGCAAGCGCCCTGTATGTGTTCTGGAAGTTTGAAATTCCAAGCTCAAGACTTCTCCTGAAGCCGCCGTTGGAGTTTTGAAGCTGGCGGATAAACCAGATGTGCCTCCTCGGGCAGGTTAGGGTCTCTCCCTGGAGCTCAAGCCCCCTTGTTGCGTAGAACGTCGGCTCAAGATAGGGTGGCAGGCTGTACGGAACCTCCGTAAAGCCGCCCCAGTCGCCGCAGAGCTCACAGTTCCGGAAGTGAGGACTTCTGGGTGGGTGGTAACCAAGCGCGTAGAGGGTGTAGAGGGCCTGATAGGTCATCGTCGTTGTCGGCTGCTTGACGCCGAAGCCGTTTCTCATCCTGAACCTCATCACGAAGGCCCGTATCTTCTCCCTTTCCTTTTCGCTTATTGGCTGTCCAATTGCCTTGAAAGCCTTAACGACCCAGTATGTTGCCTCAAGGGGCGTCGCAGTTCCGAACTCCTCACTGCCGCCAAGACCAACGGCAAACTTATCTTCGAGGGGGTTGTACTTGGTATAGACGATGCCCACGTGCTCCCTCGCGATGTCCTTCGCTCCAAGTATCGCAAGGCCTTCGAGGGCCATTGCTATGGCTACAACGGCCGTCTGGGGCTGAATTGCCCTCTCAAGGAACTCTATCGTCTTCTCCTTCTCAGGGACTCCGAGGCCGAGCAGGTCGTACATCTTGACTGCATAGTAGGTGTCGTTCACGTTGGTGTCGTTCAGGACGCTGACGAAGCAGTAGCCGCCGTCTTCGTGCCTTCTCTTCTCGACGTACTCAAGTGCTTTGTGCACATCAACAAAGCGTGCAAACTCATCAAGCTTCGAGCCCATTCTACCGCCTCCTATGGAGTAGAACAGGCGTCATCAGCCCTTTCGAGCGGTTCGGGCTCGAAGCCCCGGGCGGACGCCATCGCCCGCGCTGAATTATATGAAGTCGTTTAAAAATTTCACGGTTCGCCCCTAAAAACTTTATAAGGCTCCTCCCAAAATCCCCTGGGCAGTAAAATGGAGTACATAGGCTTCACATACGTCTCGAACTTCGTATCCGAAAGGGTTGAGGAAGCTCTCTTCGAGGCATACAACGACGTAAACAGGCTCTTAGAGGAGTGGAGGCTTCCTATTCGCCTCGTGTATTTAGACAAGCTTATTCTGGAGCCCGGGTACTTAATAACCCTTGAAACACCAGAAGGAAAGGTCAGGCTGTTCCCGCTAGACGTCCTGGTGGATTTTATGGACTACCGGCTTAAGGTAGAACTTGAAAAGAACGACGGGCTCAACATGAATAAGATATTCGGGATAACAAGCTTTCCCCTAGCTTCCAGGGATAAGTACTTTGGATTCTATGAAAAATTTCTGGGATTCCAAACAGAGAGGCTTGGCAGGAGAGTAATGCTCCTCTCCATGCGCCCATTTGAGTCCGATTCCATGAGGATGGCCCTGAAGATACTCGATAATCCCCTGGCCGATGATGACCTAAGGAGCTTAGCGGAGAGAGTCCTCTCTAGAGAGCTTCCTGCGTTCAAGACGCGGCTTATCAAGGGCATGCTCCACGAGATTGGGCACTCTTTCGGGCTGGAACACTGTCCCAACGACTGTGTAATGAACCCACCACAGACGCTTGAGGAGTGGGACTCAAGGTTTCTGGGCTACTGCGACTCTTGCCGCAGGAAGCTTGAACGGAACCTTTTAGCAGATACCAAGGGGAAAGATTAATTTAAGATGTTGCCATAATCTCTTCTTAGGTGGTATCATGCGGCTCCCAGGACAGAAAACCAAGATAATAGCCACCCTAGGTCCTGCGTCTCTCAACGAAAAGACCATAACGGCAATGGTTCGAGCGGGGATGAGTGTTGCAAGGATAAACTTCGCCCACGGTGATCTGAAACAGCACGAGAAGTCGATAAAACTCGTGAGAAAGGTCTCTGAGAGGCTCAACAGGCCCGTTGCAATTCTCGGAGACCTGCCCGGAGTGAAGATCCGCGTTGGTGAGATTGAGGGCGGCTCAGTGACGCTGAGACGCTGGCAGACGGTAACCCTTACCACGAGGGACGTAATCGGCAACGAGGCCGTTATACCCGTTGAGTTCAAGGACTTTCCAAGGCTCGTCTCGAAGGGGGACGTCATCTATCTCAGCGACGGTTTCATAGCGCTAAGGGTTGAAGACGTCAGGGACCAGGATGTCATCTGTAAGGTGCTCGTCGGAGGAACTCTCTTCTCCCGCAAAGGAATCAACATTCCCAAGGCTCGCCTGGCTATCGAAGCAATAACCGAGAAGGATTTAGAATTCCTGGAGTTCTCTCTGGAGCACGGAGTTGACGCCGTCGGCATAAGCTTCGTCGGTTCCGCCTACGACGTTCTAAAGGCAAGGCGATTCGTCGAGGAAAGGAACGGCAAGCTGTTCCTGATAGCCAAAATAGAAAGGCCCGACGCGGTGAGAAACTTCGACGAGATTCTCAGGGCGGCGGACGGGGTCATGGTAGCCAGGGGAGACCTCGGAGTGGAGATGCCCATAGAAAAGCTCCCGATTCTCCAGAAAAAGCTTATCCAAAAGGCAAACTGTGCGGGAAAGCCCGTGATAACAGCGACTCAGATGCTAGAGAGCATGACCCACGAGAAGCTCCCAACGAGGGCTGAGGTCACCGATGTTGCGAACGCAATCCTTGATGGAACCGACGCCGTGATGCTCTCCGAGGAGACGGCGGTCGGAAAGTACCCGGTTGAGACCGTCAAAATGATGGCCAGGATAGCGAAGACTACCGAGGCATACAGGGACTCCAAATGGGCTGAAAGAACCGTCGAATGGAAGATGAGTGAGTTGAGGGGTACACGGCCGACAAAGGGTACCATAAAGGACGCAATAACGAGGAGTATAATAGAGGCCCTGAACTCCATAGACATTAAATACATACTAACACCGACCAGGATGGGACAAACTGCGAGGCTAATAGCCCGTTTTAAGCCAAAGCAGTGGGTACTGGCATTTGTAACTGATGAATGGGTCAAAAACACTCTGATGTTCTCCTACGGCGTTTATCCGTTCCTCGTTGAGGACACCAGCGAAGAGGAGATACTGCGCGTGATAACCGGGCTCGGACTGGTAGATGAGGGCGATACGGTACTTCTGACGAAGGGAACGCCCATAGGAAAGACCGCGGGGACGAACACCATCCGCATCTTCAACGTTTGATCTCTTCTTTTATCAGTATTTCAGTCTCGGGTTGTATTCGAGGAGCATCAGCCCGTTCTTGAATATCCTTATAGTTCCGCTCTCCGAGAGGCTTATTGCCATCGCGCTGGTTATCTTTGTTATTCCAGCGGCTGCTATGTGCCTGCTTCCCAGCCCGGGGGGAAGCATCAGGTCTATAACCCTCGGCTCTACCTCAAGATACCTTCCAGCGGCCACTATCCTGCCGTCTTCCCTGATGAGAAAAGCTCCGTCCAGCTGGGCGAACTCCTTTATTATTTCCTTGCTCTCCTTGTCCAGCACGTTTATCCTGTGCCCTTTGAACGGGTTTGGAATGAGCTGTCTCGAATGTTTAAGAACCCTCCTCGTGTCGCCTATGACGAATATCGTCCCCACGGGATTTCCCTCTCTCCCCTCTATACTCAGCTCTATCGCAATCTCCAGCATCCTTTGAAGGACGTTCTGGTTCTGGGCGAAGAAGCTCTTCATGGCAACGATTGACCTCTTTATTGTACGAACGCCGATCAGGTTCTCCGTTACGTAGACAAATGAGTCGCCCTCTGACAGGATTCCATGCTCAAGCAGAAAAGCCGAAATGAGGTTGAGAAGGTTGTTGAGGTCGAGGTTCTGGGGAATTGATATCCTCTTGACATTATCTTTTTCAACATCAAACGTAGAGCCAACTATAACAACGGTAATGCCAACGTCAGGGATTTCCTCTTCAGGAAGCTCCTCCATAATGACCAATGCCTTTGCCCCAATTTTCTCCGCTACCTTTGTTGCCTCCTCTAAAAGCACTCTTATGACTTCGCTCATCTCCCTCAACCGAGGATAGTAACCTGAAATAGTATAAAAATCTGCCGGAAAAGTTTAAAACAAGCGTCCCTAGCGAACGTTAGGTGATTGGATGAAAGTCATTGTCGCAATAACGGGGGCAAGCGGGGCCGTTTATGGTGTGAAGCTGGTAGAAGTTTTGAAAGAGCTTGGGCATGAGGTTGTTGTTCTTGCTTCAAGGACAGGAATAGCAGTCACATATCACGAGCTTGGAATCAAGTTAAAGCCCGACTATGACGAAAAAGACCTATTCGCCCCGGTCGCGTCAGGTTCTCATCCTTTCGATGCCATGGTTGTCGCCCCCTGCTCAATGAAGACGCTCTCGGCGATAGCCAACGGCTATGCCGACAACTTAATAACGAGGGCAGCCGATGTAGCCCTCAAGGAAAAACGAAAACTGATTCTGCTCGTCAGAGAGACTCCACTCAACATGATTCATATTGAAAACATGATGAAGGCCGCCAGGGCGGGGGCTGTGATTATGCCCGCATCCCCTGGATTTTATACAAGACCTAAAACTGTGGATGATATGATAAACTTTATAATTGGCAGAATCTTAGATATTCTTGGAATACCTCATGAATTATACAAACGTTGGGGGACGATCCATGGTACAGCTGGACGACCTTGATAGGGCTATACTCAAGCTGTTAAAACAAGATGCCCGACTAACGATATCAGAGCTAGCAGAGAGGTTAAATAGACCGGAATCCACGATCCACTTTAGAATCAAAAAGCTTATTGAAAAAGGTGTAATCGATAGGTACACAATAATCCTTGGAGAGCCGCTGAAGCCAAAATCCGTAGTTGCAGTGTACATTGAGACGGAGATTCCCGTGATAGAGGACTTCCTTGAGAAGTACATCAATCACATCACAAAAACACTCTCAATGCTCCCGAACGTTCTGGCAGTTGCAAGGAGCGGCAGAAACGGAATTATAGCCCTCATCGGCGGGGAAACAGAGGAGCAGATAGAGAAGTTCGTCGACGATACGATAAGAACCCTTCCGAGCCTCAGAAAGGTAGAAGTATTTCCGTTCACCAACATCGTAAAGGGTGAAGACGTCATAGGCTTCCTGGTGGACGTCTGATGGAGATTGAAATAAAGTTCAGAGTTGAGTTTGAAGACATCAGGAGAAAAATTGAAGGGCTTGGAGCATCATTCATCAGGGAAGAAGTCCAGGAAGACCTCTATTTTTCCCTTCCCCTCCCCAACCTCCTCCGCGTTAGAAAAATCCCCAACCTTGGGAAGGCTTTTCTGACGTATAAGTCCATACAGGATCCTGGCAGAAACGAGGAGTTCGACGAGCTTGAGGTCGAGGTCTCCGACTTCGAGACTACAGTTGAAATACTCAAAAGACTAGGGTTTGAGGAAGACGTTTGGATAAGGAAGAGGAGGCTCGTTTACAAACTTGACGATGTGACATTCGAGCTGAGCGATGTTGAAGGATTGGGCGCTTTTCTCGATATCGAAGTCATGAGTAAGGACGTTGAATACGCCAAAAGAAGGATATGGGAGATTGCAGAAAAGCTCGGGCTCAGTGAGAAGGACGTTGAACCCAGGCTCTACCAGGAGCTCCTGAAGGAAAAGATTCAGACGAGCTCCAGCTGATAAAAGCTGATTGAAAAAGGGGAAACTGACCCAAAACGGCAGCTCACTTCGCCGTTGCCACTATCTTTATTATGTCGTTGAACTGGAGCTCGTAATCATCACCAACGCGCCTCTTTGTTCTCGCGTTGACGGCATAGAGGAAGGTCTTTCCAAGGTCAGTATGCACCTTGTAGGCCAGGTCTTTTGGCGTTGAGCCCTTCGGGAGCAGGTAGACGTGCGGGAGGACGTTCCCAAACTGGTCTGTGAGCTTGTTTTCGTCCTGGACGGGATAGACGGGGATCAGCTTGAGGAGCTCAAAGGTCGCCCTGTTTATTACCTCCTGCACACCCGTCGAACCGAAGCGCTGGAGAACCTTCTCCCTTATTAGCTCAAGGGCCTTCTCCTGTTTTGGACTCAGTTTTTTGAGAACCTTGAAGTCTGAGCTTCCAGGGACATAGTCTATAAAGCCCGCCTTGGCGGCTTTCCTCAGCGTTAGCTCGGCCGCCGCCGAGGTCGGGATTACTATGTATCCCCTCTTTTCACCCTCTTTCTTCAGCCTCTCTAGCTGCTCATCGCTTGCGGCATCCGCCTTGTTGGCTGCTATGATTATCGGCTTGTTCACCTTTCTGAGCTCGCGGACGAAGTTGAACAGGTCTTCATCAGTCCACTTCGTTGGGTCGTCGCTGAGGCCGAGCCTGTGAATGGCTTCCCACACGTCCTCCTCGCTCACGCTGATTCCGGAGAGGTGGTCGGCTATCGCCCCCTCAAGCTTCATATGCTGGAGCTTTATCCTCTTGGCAAACTTCTCCCAGCCCTTCTTGAGTATCCCGAGTATCCAGTAGTCTATCTCCCTCTCAAGGAACTCGATGTCCTCAACCGGGTCGTGGTAGTCCGTTGGCTGGCCCTCTGCGTCGGTCTTTCCGGTAGCATCGACGACATGGATCAGCGCTGACGCCATTCTGAGATCATCAAGAAACTTGTTTCCAAGGCCGCGCCCCTCGTGCGCCCCGGGAACGAGACCCGCAACGTCTATCATCTTTATCGGGATCAGCGCCTTTCCATCCTTGTACTCATAGTTCTGGGGGTTCGGCGTGCATCCGAGTTCCTTGCACGGGTGCTCTGCTATCGCATAGGTAACCCCAACGTTAGCGTCTATCGTCGTGAACGGATAGTTAGCGATGTCCACATCAACGAGAGTTGCCGCCGAGAAGAATGTGGACTTTCCAACGTTTGGCTTTCCAACGAGGCCTATCTCCATGTTCTCCACCACCAGCCCAAATTCGCCACTGGCTTTTAAGTCCTTTCGGCCGAAAACTATAATTTCTTCTTTTACTATTCTCTACCAATTGTCCGTGCCGTTGAACGGAGGAAGAGAAATGAAAAAACAGGAAGAGTCTAAGATTACTGCGATAGCTTACTCAAAGGACAAATTCGTTAGCAGGAAACTCTCAAACCTAGAAGAGGCCCTTGGATTCCAAGATTATCGGGTTGTCTGGATCAACGTTGACGGTCTTTCTTTGGGGGAGCAGCTAAGGGACGTTTTTAAAATCCACGAGAGGCCCATAAGGGCTCTTCAAAGACAGACCTCCCGTGTTAGAGTCTTCGTGTTTCCAGAATATCTGTTTCTCATCGTCCACCAGGTTTACGAGAGCGAGGGAGGCTTAAAAAGGGAGAGAGTCGGCATCATCCTGAGAGACAACTTCCTGATAACAATTCAGGAGATACCCGGGGACGTTTTTGACCCCATAAGGGAAGGTATCCGCGAGGGAGAGGGCCTTTTCAGAGAACAGGGGGCGGATTACCTTCTCTTTGCTCTCCTAGAGGCAATAGTGGAGAACTACGTCCCGATAATTGAGGCCATAAGCTCCAAAATCGAGGGACTTGAGAACGAGATACTTTCGAGAAGCGACACAAGAACCCTTAGAAAGATACACCGCATACGGCAGGACATCCTCTTCATGCGGAGAACTGTTTTTCCGCTCCTTGAGGCGTTCAGACGGCTCGAAATTGAGGGGTCAAGGTTTTTCAGTGAAGGTACACGGCCTTTTCTTGACGAGCTCCACGACCATGTTCGTGAGGTTCTGGAAATCCTAGAGGGCCAGCGTGAGCTCGCCAACAGCCTGATAGACCTCTACTACTCCACGATCTCGATGAGAACTAACGACATAATTAGAATCCTAACGGTTGTTTCGACGATATTCATTCCGCTGACTTTTATTACGGGCCTCTACGGCATGAACTTTAGGTATATGCCCGAACTCCAGTGGCGCTACGGTTATCCTGCAGTCCTAACAACGATGCTCGTGATAGCGGTAGGCATGCTCCTCTACTTTAGAAGAAAGGGGTGGATTTAGAAGTCCTCGGCACCAAGTGCTAGCTTTACAGCCCTCTCGGCTATTACGTCCATCGGGTCTATCAGGGGGACGTTCAAGTCTTCCGACTTCAGGACGACACTTACCTCCGTGCAACCGGCTATTATTCCCTCACTCCTCCTCTCAAGTTTCTTCGCAACCTTTAAGAGAAGCTCCCTGCCGAGTTCGAGGTTTCCAGCCTTAACGCCTTCATAGATCGCTTTCATGACGAGCCCCTGATCCTTTTTGTTTGGCACTGCTATGTGGATGCCCCTCTTAAGGAGCGCCCTGTGGTAGACCATTCCCTTTATCGTTCCGTCGGTGGCAAGGAGGCCAACCTTCCTGAGGCCCATTGATTCAATCTTCTTTGCAGTTTCTTCTATCATGCTTACTAGGGGGATGTTTATCGCCCTCTGAATTGTCTCGGCGAAGAAGTGGGCGGTATTGCAGGGCATTATTATGAAGTCCGCGCCCCAGCTTTCGAGTTTCTTTGCGCTGGCTATAAGTTCGGGCCTCGGATCTGGGCCGTTTCCAAGGATAAAGGCCGTTCTGTCAGGTATCTTGGGGTTGTTGTAGATTATTATTCTCGGGTGATCCTGATCTCTCCTGGCTGGCGTCCTCTCGACTATTCGCCTGAAGAGGTCTGCCGTTGCCAGCGGGCCCATCCCACCGAGGATTCCGATTACCCTCTCGGGCATATTCCCACCCGCTCATTCAAGCCACACTGAGTCATCGCCGTGATAGTTCAGCTTAACGACGAAGAGCCTGAAGGGTTCATCTTTTTCGTTGACTACCCAGTGAACGGTCTTCGGCTTTACAAGGAAGATGTCTCCAGGTTTCGCCTGGTATTCTGTATCACCTATGCCTAACCTCGCCTCGCCGCTTATGATGTAAAAGAGCTCGTATTGGCGCTCATGGTAATGCTTCTTGACGGTCTGCTTTGGCTTGACTTCAACTATCTGAGCGTAGCTCCCCTCAGGTAGCTCACCCTCGAAGAGTGGGAGCTTTCTATAAGTGCCTCTGTCTATGAGGTTTTTGATTTCGGCCTTCATATTATCTCCACCCCTCCCGTGGTATAATTATCTCCAGTATTGAAAAAATCTTCGCTTTCGAATTTCATCGAAATGTTCAATCTACCTCAAAAGACTTTTATATCTCGTTGAGAACCCATACTGGACAAACATCAACGGTGATGGCCATGGAAGAGCTTGAGAGGGCCCTTAAGTGGGCGGAGAACAACCTGAATGCGGAGTACATAGAGCTCCGCTATGAAGACCTGAGAAAGACAACGCTCGGCCTCAAGGACGGCGTTTTTACCAGCTTCACTGGAAAGCTTCACAGGGGCGTCGCCATAAGGGTTCTGGCTGACGGAGCGTGGGGTTTTGCTTCAACCAGTGACCTCACCAACCTCGAGAAGAAGATTGAGGAAGCCTACAAGCTAGCCAAGGCCGCGGCCCAGACGAAGAAGGAGAAGATAGAGCTGGCGGAGATAAAGCCCGTTGAGGACTTTGTGAAGAGCAAGATGAAGATCAAGCCGAGGGAAGTTGACATTGAGGAGAAGGTCTCCCACCTCCGCGAGCTGGAGAAGATCCTCAAGGAGGACGAAGCCGTAAAGAGCGTCCAGATACGCTACGAGGACGGTGGCGGTAAAAAGCTCCTGCTGACCAATGAAGGGACGAGGATAGAGTGGGACTACAACTACCTCTACCAGGGAGCCTACGTCACAGGAAAGGCCGACGGAAAGCTCGCGATGGCGAGGGACAGCATCGGCGCGGTTGACTACGGCTGGGAGCTGATGACTAAGAGGGAGCCGAACGAGAAGGTCGCCGAGAGGCTCAAGAGAAAGATGTGGAGCCAGCTCAAGGGAGTTGCTCCAAAGCGCGGCGAGTGGCCCATCGTGGCTGGACCGATAGTCGTCGGCATCATAGCCCACGAGGCCCTTGGACATTTAGCTGAGGCTGACCTGACGATAAACTCGCCCTTCAAGGACTTAATCGGCAAGCAGATAGCTCCGGAGTTCGTCACGATGAGCGAGAGGATTGTTGAGGGCGGCTTTGGAAACGACAAGTACGACGACGAGGGCGTTCCCGTCAAGGACATCCACATCATTGAGAACGGAATCCTCAAGGAGATAATGCTGAACAGGGAATACGCGGCCAAATGGGGCATGGAGCCGAACGGACACGCAAGAGCGGAGAGCTACCGCTACCCACCGATAATCAGGATGAGAAACACCATCTTCGAGCCAGGCGACCACTCCTTCGAGGAGCTCATAGAGGACATCAAGTTCGGTTACTACGTCGTCGACTTCCGCGGTGGACAGGCCCAGCTCAACTCGGCCTTCCAGGTTGGAATCCAGGAGGGCTACGTCATCAGGAACGGTGAGATAGCCGAACCGATAAGGGACACCTCGATTACGGGAGTCGCTATCGAGGCCCTCAAGAAGATTTCAGCAGTTGGCAAGGACTTCGGCCTTGAAGTAGGGTTCTGCGGCAAGGGACAGACGGCCTTCGTAAGCTCGGGCGGCCCGCACATGCGCTTTGATGGAGGAATAATCATTGGTTGAAGTCCGCTTTACTGGGCACGCCGTAGAAGCGCTCAGGAAAAGGGAAATAGCTGGGGAGGACGTTATCTCAGCACTCCAGAACCCCGACATAAGGGCAGTGGACATGCTGACGGGCCATTTCATAGCAGTGAAGAAAAATGGCCGCTGGCTGGTCGTTGTTTATGATGCGGCGCACGAGGGCATTGAAGTGGTAACAGTTTACGAGGTCTCAAGAAAGACTCAAATAGAGAGACGCATCAAAAAAGGTAGGTGGGTGGAAGTATGAAGGTCAGGTACGACCCGCGCGGGGACATACTTTACATTGAGGTATCCAGCGGAAAGGCCGCTGAGACTGTGGAAATTGACGACGACCTTTTGGTGGATTACGACGAGAAAGGAAACATCGTCGGCATCGAAATATGGCGTGCCCGGGAAGTTCTCCTCGGGGAGATGTTTAGGAAGATAAAGGAGCTTGGTCTTGATCTTAAGACCGCAGAGGTGGAGGGTTGAAGTATGGAGAACCTCATACGCTTCGGCGAGAAGTTTTTTGACGAGCTTGAGATAGCCGTTTACCGCTCAAGGGATATCGAGGCCTCGGTGGAGCTCAACGAGATTTCGATGGCCTCGACGAGAAGCGGGGCTTTGACGATAATCCGCGGGATAAAGGACAAGCGCCTCGGGCTAGCGATAGTCGACAGCGACGAGCCGGAGAAGGTGAAGGAGGCCATAGAACAGGCAGCAAAGATGGCGAAGCTGAACTCACCCGACGAGAAGTGGGTTTCCCTGCCGGAGCCGGGCAAGTACAGGGAAAAGCCGAAGCCGAACTACGAGCTCAAGGAGGCTTCTCCTGATATTCTGGTCGAGAAGCTTGTCAAGGGGATAAAGCTCGCCCGCGAGAAGGACAAGAACGCCGTAGTGGCTGGAGGAGCCGGAGGAGTTTCATGGGAAGAGAGGCACGTCCTCAACTCACACGGTCTTGACGTCTTCCAGGAAGGTGGAGCGGCGTACATGTACCTTGAGATTGTTGGAAGGAAGGGAAGCGTAGTTACACCAGGAATCTTCGACTTCGACGCGCGCAGAGACCTCAACCTCGACGTTGAGGGGATCGTGGAGAGAGCCGTCCAGAAGGTCCAGTGGGCTTACAACGTCGTCCCAAGCAAGAATGAGGAAGTTCCGCTAATATTCGGCCCGTGGGCGATTGCTGGGCTCTTCAGCTACACCCTCCTCCCGGCCTTCAGCGGCGAGCGCCTTGTTAAGGAGACCACGCCGCTCGCCGGAAAGGTTGGTGAGAAGATAGCGAGCGAGGTCATAACGCTCTATGACGACCCGTTCCATCCGCTCTCCCTCAGGCCAACAATAGCCGACGATGAAGGCGTCCCGACTAGGAAGAACGTCCTCATTGAAAACGGGGCCTTCAAGGGGTTTGTCTGGGACAACTACTGGGCGAAGATTTACGGCACCGAGAGCACAGGAAACGGGAAGAGGGATATAAGGAGCGGCGGAATAAACATAGGCTTCCACAGCGTTGTCATCGAGAACGGAAAGCGCTCCCTTGAGGACATCATAGGGGAGATAGACAGGGGATACCTCGTGGACGGCCTCCAGGGTGCGCATTCGAGCAACCCGGACAACGGAAACTTCGCGGTAACGGCCAATCCAGCGTTCCTCATCGAGGACGGCGAAGTGAAGGGTTCAGCGGTCTTCCTCATAGCGGGCAACGTCTACGAGCTTCTCCAGCAGGCAAGCGAGGTCTCAAAAGAGCAGACTGTAATGCCCTTCATGAACACCATGATAACGCCGCACATAAAGTTCGAGAACGTGAAGATAGCGGGCAAGTGATCACCACAGTGCCCACTCTTCGAGCGGGACAACTCTGATGCTTTTTTCTCCAATTTTTATGCCCTCTGCCGGGTACCTCTCCCAAGTGACCAGCGTCATCTTTTCAATTCCCGTTTCATTCGCGGCGTTCACCAATGGGGAGAGCTCACGCTTCTCGTTTCCGGGGTGGAGCTCCCACGAGACCTGAATAAGCTCCTCCCCGGGGAGTATGAAGTCCACCTCCCTGCCCTCCTGGGTAACGTAATAGAACAGGTCCCTGTTCGGCTCAAGGCCGCGCTTTAGGAGCTCCGTGAAAACGAGGTTCTCCAGCAACCTGCTCCAGTCTCTCACGCCCAGCACCGCGAGTAGCCCGTTATCCACGAAATACGGCTTGAAGCCAAGGAGCTCCCTCTTCTTCTCCGACTTCACGTACGCCCTGAGCGGAAACACCACGAGGGCGTCGTTCAGGTATTCGAGGTAGTTAGCAAGGGTGGGCTTTCCAACCGCTATTCCCAGGCTTTTCATGGTGGAATGAAGCTTGGTTATCGTTGCATGGCTCGAAGAGGCCAGAAGCTTGAAGAGGAAGCGGAGCGCCTTGAGGTTGTCTACCCTCCACCTCTCGACCACGTCCCGGTAGATGGTGACCTCCAGTATTTCCCTTAAAATTTCCCGCCTCAGCTCCGGCTGGAGGACGGTCTCAGGATACGAGCCCCATTCGAGACACTCCCGCAGAACCCCTCGAATTTTCCCCCTTGTCTCCAGGCTTGGAAGCTCCCCTTTTAGCCCCTTGACCATGAGAACCTCTGGAAGGGAGAAGGGGTAAAGGTTTAGGGTCACTGCCCTTCCCCTGAGGACAGTTGCCACTTCTTTAGAAAGGAGCTTTGAGGAGGAGCCCGTCACCACTACCCTGTGTCCCCTGTCGAGGAGGTAGCGGACGAACTTCTCCCAGCCCTCGACCACCTGCACCTCATCGAGCAGGAGGGTGAGCTTTGTTCCTTTGGGGTGGTTCAGAAGGGAGTAGTAAACCCTGAGCATCTCCATGAGGTCACTGGAAGTTACCCCAATTAACCTCGGGTCTTCAAAGTTCACGTAAAGACTTTTCTTCCTCTCGCTGTCAATCGCATCCCACAGCTGAAAGAGGAAGTATGTTTTTCCCGCCCTCCTCGGTCCGACAACCGCCAGGGCTCGGCTTTTTGGAAAAATAACCTTCACGTTGCGCTCTACGTACTTCACCCGGAGTTCAAGGTTATCGCCTATGACCTCTTCCCAGACCCTCTGTTCAATCATGTTTTATGGATAAAACATTATCCTTATAAACATTGTTTTCCACACAAAACAAGCCTTCATTTCCAAACCCTGAAGTCTATCGCTATGTTGAACTGCCTCGGCGCGTAGGGACGGACTCTCCTCTCATCTAGAAGCTCGACCTTAAAGCCCAGTTCCCTCGCGACGGCCTTTATCTTCTGCTCGTGCTCGGAGAACAGGTCTTCCTCCGGACCAAAGCCGTAGTAGTGAACTATTCCACCGGATTTGACGCTCATCATGGCCTCCTTCAAAAACCTGTCCGCGAACTTGGGGAGGTTCATGATCACTCGGTCAGCCTTAATCTGACCAGCTACCTTCCGTACATCTCCGAGGATGGGAATGACGTTGGGCGTTTTATTGAGCTTCTTGTTTTCTTCAAGGTACCTTACCGCCCAGGGGTTTATGTCGCAGGCGAAGACCAGCTTTGCCTTTTTGGCGAGGAGTATCGAGTATGGCCCAACGCCCGCGAACATGTCGAAGACGATTTCCCCCGGCTGGGTTCTCTCAAAGACCCTCATTCTCTCTGTGGCGAGCCGAGGGGTGTAGTAAACCCTCGCGATGTCGAGCTTCAGCCTTATTCCGTTCTCACGGTGGAGGGTTTCAGTCCTCTTTTCACCAGCGAGGTGGATAAGCTCTCTTATGCGGTATTCCCCAGAAACCTTGCTACCCTTCGCAAATACTGCTTTTATGTGGCGGTGGACTTTGAGAATAGCCTCTCCAATGGCCTTTCCATAGTCCATGAGCTCTTCGGGAAGCTCGATTATCGCAATGTCGCCTATGATGTCAAAGGAGCTTGGCAGGAGTGGTTTAATCTCATCTGGGACTTCAACGACCTCACGGTAGCTGTGGGGTCGCCTTTCAGTTTTTTCGAACTCCGCTTCAACTAACTCGAATCCCTCCACGGGCATTTCAACGGGAAAGAGCACGAAATTTCCCTCTCGTTTCGGGGAGTACCCTTTAGCTAAGACTCCAAGCTCGATGAGCTTTCTTCTGATTTTTTCTGCTTCACGTTTTGGAACTTTAACGGCGAGCATCGGAGGGGAGATTGGGAAGGAAGTTAAAAGATTTTTTATGAATCGCCTGTATTTTGATTCTTAAATACTCTGTAAAACGGAACTGATATTAAACCAAGGGCCAGTATTGATAAAATTATACCCCCTATTTTAATGGGGCCTAGTGTTATTATAAATGTCCTTAATGAGAGGGGACCTAGTATTATTATCATTGATGTCACCAGCAGCAGTCCTGATATGCTTTTTATTCCCCTTAAGACTACGTTGCGGGCATGCTCGTACGAGTTCCGTACACTGTGGAGAACAATAAACAGCCCAACGAAAAAGCCCACTGTAGTTAGAATAACGGACCAATAGGATATAATCCAGTTAATATCCTTGTTACGCCACAGCATTACTTTTTTCTTTTGAAAGCCTCGCCCTTCAGGGCGGGGATGCAGTAATCGAAAGACCAGCCTGAGAGCAGGAAAGCAAAACTATTTTAAAGCCTAAAAAACATACCATGCTTTGAAATGAAGCGTTCAGTAACCATTAAGCTACAACCTTCAAAAGCCCAAGAGAAAATCCTCAAAGAGTTAGCTCTAATCAGTTCAAAAGTTTGGAACAAAGTGAACTATCTGAGGAGACAAGAATTCTTTGACGGCAAACCAATAGACTTTAACAAAACCGAGAAAATAGTTTATGAAGAGTTTAAGGCTGAGATAGGCTCGGCAACAGTCCAGCAAATAGCGAGAAAGAACGCCGAAAGCTGGCGTTCATTCTTCTCACTCATCAGGAACAAACGGAACGGAGAACTACCAAAATGGTTCAAACCCAAACCTCCAAACTACATCAAGGAGAGAGGCTTAATCGTTCTAAGAAAAGACCAATACAGAATTGAAGGGAACAAGTTAATCCTAAAAGGCCTTGGGAAGTTTAAACGCTTAGAAGTCCAGTTCGAGGGGAGAATTCACTTGAAGGGCAAGCAAGGGCGGTTAGAAATAACTTACAACCCAATAAGGCGGAAGTGGTATGCTCATATTTCATACACGGTGGAAGAGAAACTAATCAATGGTGAGTGGGTTGAACTCCCAAGGCAACCCTTGGGCAACCTCTCCGCTGGAATTGACTTGGGAGTGAACAACTTAATGGCCGTTTATGTGGAGAATGGTGAAAGCTTCTTAGTCAATGGAAGACCGCTCAAGAGCATTGATTTCTACTGGCAGAAGAGGATTGCCGAGTATCAGTCCAAACTTAACAAAAGCGGTGCTAAAAGTAGCAAGAAACTCGCAAGAATGCACCAGAAGGCCAAGCTTCAGGCGAAGCACTACATTAACACGGCGGTGAGACAAACCGTTGAGAAGCTTTATCACCGCGGAGTTTCCAGAATTGTGGTCGGTTATCCGAAGGGAATAGCGAGGAACTCGAACAAGGGTAGAAAGCAAAATTACCTTCTCTCTCACGTTTGGCGGTTTAACACAGTGATAAAACGGCTCAAGGAAGTCGCCGAAGAGTATGGTATTCAGGTTTTGGTGGTTGATGAGGCTTTCACTTCGAGGACTTGTCCCGTTTGCGGGAAGCCTCACGAAGGGGCTCGCTTTGTTAGAGGATTGTTTAAGTGTCCCGCAACGGGGCTTATTTTCAACGCCGACTTAGTTGGAGCTTTCAACATCTTGAAGAAGGCTGTCAAAACCATAACCCCGAACTTGGGCGGTTTGTATGCCCAAGGGAGGGGTAACTGGCTCAAGGCCCGAGCCAGAGGGGTTGAAAACCTGGCTGAAAGTTGGGTTCAATGAGACCCCTCAAACCTCTCCGTCATTGGCAAGGGGTTGACTCGTTGGAACCCTCGCCGTTCACGGCGGGGAGGAGGTCAGAATAACGCTAAAAAATAAACTGCTTACTAGCAACCCCGTCTCAGAGAACACTATTTTGATACCATCGTCTAGTGACATTAAGAAGTCTCTCCAATCCAAGCACTCACCCCCCTGGGCTCTCATGACTTCAATTATGGAGCGCAGAGATATATTTTATTAAACCTTTTGTGGCCTGCATGATAAAATAGTCGGGGATAGGGGGCTTAATAGTCCAAAAAGACATTCTGCTGGTGTCTCAAAAGGCAAGTTCAAAAGGAACCGCGAGCCTTGATCAAACTCAATGGAACTATCGTTCCGTGCGTTGAAGCTCCGCTTCAACGTCGTGCAGGAAGCTTTTGGAAAAAGCTTGACCAAAAGTGCTCCCTTTCTTTTGACTTTCCTGTCAAAGAGTGTATGCCCTACCAGAAAGCAACTTCACGCGGGTTTACTTTCAAAATCTCTTGGTAATTGTGATTTCGAACTTTCTTTTTTAGCGCTCTTCGGGCACTATACGGTGAGAAAAATCCTTTGAATTGGCCAATTGAAAGTAAACCCCCATAAAATAAGCCTGCTTAAAAGCGCATACTCCTCTTCCGCCAGCGCTTTCGCAAGAAAGGGCTGTTGTGGTGGGCCCGCGGGGATTCGAACCCCGGACCTCCACCTTGTCAGGGTGGCGTCATAACCAGTCTAGACCACGGGCCCAACCCAAGGATGGTGGACCGGCCGGGATTTGAACCCGGGGCCTCCGCCTTGCCAAGGCGGCGCTCATACCAGGCTGAGCTACCGGCCCACTTCCATCGACGCCGTAATCACCTATCTGGGTGGGTTTATAAATTTTACGGTTCGCCCAGATGTGAATCAAAAAGTTGATATCGTCCTTTATTGCAAATACTCTCGGTGAGACCATGAACTTTGACCCAGTTTCCGAGGCGAAGAGGATAGGGAGTCTGATCGTATCCTGGCGTAGGGACTTCCACATGCACCCGGAACTTGGGTACGAAGAGGAGAGAACTTCCAGGATAGTCGAGGAGCACCTGCGCGAGTGGGGGTACTCAATAAAGCGTGTTGGGACTGGAATAATAGCGGACATTGGCGAAGGTGAAAAAACGATAGCCCTCAGGGCGGACATGGACGCCCTGCCCATCCAGGAGGAGAACGAGGTTCCCTACAAGTCAAAAGTTCCAGGAAAGATGCACGCCTGCGGTCACGACGCCCACACCGCTATGCTACTCGGAGCGGCGAAGATAATAGCAGAACACAGAGATGAGCTGAAGGGTCGGGTCAGACTTATCTTCCAGCCAGCTGAAGAAGGTGGAAACGGCGCGGTTAAAATGATTGAAGGCGGCGCCTTGGAGGGAGTGGACGCTATCTTCGGCTTCCACGTTTGGATGGATTTGCCGAGCGGTATTATCGGTATCAGAGACGGGCCTTTTCTTGCCGGGGCTGGCATATTCAACGGAAAGATTATTGGCAAGGGAGGCCATGGGGCTTCTCCGCACGAGACAGTTGATCCAATCCCAATTGCTGCCGAGACCGTTCTCGCTTTCCAGACGATAGTCAGCAGAAACATCGAGCCAATTGAAACTGGTGTTGTCAGCGTCACCTCAGTCCACGGCGGGACAGCCTTCAACGTCATCCCTGAGGAGGTTGAGTTCAAGGGGACCTTCCGCTTTTTCAAGCCCGAAGTTGGGGAACTAATCCAGATGAGGATGAGAGAAATCCTCGATGGTATAACAAAGGCCCATAGAGCAAGGTATGAGCTCAGCATAGAGGAGCTGACACCCCCAACTATAAACACCAAAGAGATGGCTGATTTTGCCAGAAAAGTTGCCGAGAAGTATGGCCTGAAGTACGGTGAGGTTAGACCAACAATGGGCGCAGAGGACTTTGCCTTCTATCTTCAGAAAGTTCCCGGGGCTTTCCTTGCCCTCGGAATCCGAAACGAGGAGAAGGGAATCATTTATCCTCACCACCACCCGAAGTTCGACGTGGATGAGGATGTCCTCTACATTGGAACGGCAATGGAAGTTGCCCTGGCCTTCGAGTTTTTGAGCGAGTGATCGTCGAGCTTCTTTTTTGCTTTTGGTTTTATTTTGATCGTTACTTTTTTCTTTGAAAGCCTCGCCGTTTACGGCGGGAAGGAGATCAACAGGGGTTAAATGCCCTTCAGAAGAATGAACTTGGCATGAAGTAAGAAAAGAAACAATGGAAAAAGCTCAGATAACTTTTTTCTCCTCAGATTTGGAGATATCCTCCTCGGTCTCTTCTTCCTTCTTTGGAAGTCCTCCTGGGCGTCTCTGCTTCTTCTTCATCAGCTGCTCCTTGAGTCTGTTGGCCTCGTTCCAGTAATTGATTGCTAGAGCGCCTGCCACGAGCGCAACGAGCAGGAATACTATTGCCGCAGGTTTCCACGGGTTGCCTTTCTTCTCTTCAGGTGGTAGGTATGCCTTGGAAACGTTGAGAATCTGCTCCGCTAGTGGGGTTGCGTTGTTCATGCTGGCGAGTGTCTTGTTTATGTATTCTGGAAGCTCCTCAGGGGTCGGCCATAGTTTGATCTTAACCTCTTTTGTAATGATCGTCGGTGGGATGCTGTCAATCAGCACTACGTTGCCGATTTCAAGCCGGTGTTCCCGACCAAGCGGGTCCTGGTAAACGAGTTCTGCTCCAATCGGGAAGGTGCCGTTTTCCGTAACAGTGACGGAAGCCTGTATGAGCTTTGATGAACCTGCCTTAAGGTCGCCGACTGGAATAACGGCTTCACCGCTGATGCCCTCAGGGAATACTAACTGGAGCGTCGCGTTCTTTATGAACTCGTAGTTGGGGTCTCCCTCAGAGGCGCTTACGTTGAACTTCAGGAGAACCTTTTTGCCTGCCTCTGTGTGAACGTAGTTGCCCTCATGAGTACCGTTCGAGGCAACCGCAGAGACCTTTATCTCAGGTAGTCCGTACACGATGATGCCGCTGAGGGGCTGGGAGTATATGGTCTTCTGCTTGCCAGTTTCAAGGCTCTGATCATCGTAGTAGGTTACCATCACCCTTCCAATATCGAACTTTCCGACCTTTGTGGGCTGGAGAACGTATATTAAAGCGGGCATCTTTGTGAATGCAGGAAAGCTCTTAAACGTCCAGCTCTTGACTGAGCTAACGAGTTTGAAGCCGTTCGGAACTGGGGCTGCGACGTTAACATCGTAGGCATCGCCTTTGCCTTTGTTCTCGACCGTTACTATGATAACCATGTCCTGTCCAACCATGACGGTCTTTGGAACGGTGTCTATCGAGGCCACTATGGTTGCCGGCCTAAGAATCGGCGTCGCCTTTGCGTCCTCCGGGCCATATACCGTTAGGGACACCCTTCCATACTGCGGTTCAGATTTCGATATCAAAACTTTCAGGGGAGTGTTTGGGATGTCCTTAATGGCACCTATGCTGATTATGTAAGTGTCTAGTGCCTTGCCGTCCTTGTAGACCTTTATACTGGCCTTCGTGGAGACGGCCGAAACGAGCTGTAGCTCGTACTTGGTCTTGTTCTGGGTGATGGTCAGCTTTTCGTTCGTGTAGAGGAGACCATCGTACAGGGATATGAGGGTTTGGGTTGTTGATGTTCCCGAGCCCGAGCTTGAGCTCGAGCCCCCCGCGCGGCTCACTGATATCTTTGTAGCGGGAACTGCCGGCATGTAGACGTTGAACTTCGCTGATTTTCCAGGTGTAATGTCAAGGAGCTCAACATAGACGAAGTCGTAGTACTTGAAGTCCGTGTTCGGGAATGCGTAGGCAACTCCCCCACTTTCACCTTCCTTGAGGGTGATGCTCTTAGATGGATTGTTCGGGAGGTAAATCGTGAAAGTTACCTCTGTGGAAGTGACTTTATAGACTTTTATTGTACCCACTGGGAGGGTGTAGCTCTTTCCTGCGGAAAGTATCAACGGGTCGCCGTTTACCTTTTTGAGTGGGGACTTTATGTCAAGGTACAGGAGCGGCTTTTTGTCTTTGGTCCATACAGCCGCTCCAAATACTAGCTTGGGGTTCTTGCTGTTGGGATAGTACGCGTTAGAGCCCTCGGGAACTATTATAGTTGAAGGTGCCCCTGTCGGCCCCTGAATCGTCAGAGAAACCTGGCTATAATCAACGCTGATGTCCGAGAACTTGATAGTGTACTCACCAAGGGTTACAGAATCTCCTAGATTAAGCTGAACGGACGGCCCAACGGTTGCATAATTAGTTTCTTCAGCGCGGACAATGCCCTTATTAGACGTAATTCCACCTGAAACCATTAAAACAATCCCCAAAATTAAAGCCAGGAGTTTCCTCATTTTCCAACCTCCGCAGGTTTATGTTGCTGGCTATCAGTTTAAATGGTGAAAAGTATAAAGGCCTTACGGTGTCAGCCTCCTCCTGTCCCTCGGGAACAGGATGACCTCCCTGATGTTCGGAAGGTCGAGCATCTGTTTTATCAGCCTCTCGGCGCCGAGTCCAAAGCCACCGTGGGGCGGCATGCCGTAGCGGAAGGCCTTAAGGTAGAATTCAAAGCTTTCTGGGTTGAGGCCCTTCTCCTTGATCTGCTCAACAAGGATGTCGTGCCTGTGCTCCCTCTGGCCGCCGGAGCTTATCTCAACTCCTCTGTACTCGAGGTCGAAGGCTCTGCATATCTCGGGCTTGTTATCATACTTCATTATATAGAACGGCTTTGCTTCGCTCGGGTACTGGTAGAGGAAGTAGAGCGGAGCGTTCTCGTTCTCCATCATGTACTTTCCGAGAAGCCTCTCCCCTTCAGTGTCTATGTCCTCTCCCCAGGGAATCTCCTTTCCAAGGTCCCCGAGGATTTCAAGGGCCTTATCGTAGCTCACGCGCGGGAAGGGAAGTTTGGGTTCCTCAAGTTCAAAGTTGAGTATATCGAGCTCCTTGGCGTTGTGCTCGCGGACGTAGTTTATTGCGTGGGCGACAAGCCTCTCAAGGAAGCTCATGACTTCCTCCTCGTCCTCTATGAAGGCCATCTCGCTGTCAATGCTCCATGCTTCGTTTAAGTGGCGCGTTGTGTTGTGCTCCTCTGCCCTGAATATCGGCGCTATCTCGTAGACCCTGTCGAGACCGCTGGCCATCATTATCTGCTTGTAGAGCTGGGGACTCTGAGCGAGGAAAGCGTCCTCCTCGAAGTACTTCATCGGGAAGAGCTCCGTCCCACCCTCGGTGGCGGTAGCGATTATCTTGGGCGTGTGAATCTCAATGAAGCCGTTCTCGTGGAAGAAGTCCCTCACAGCTTTGAAGACGCTTGAGCGTATCTTGAATATGGCCATGACCTCGGGCCTTCTTAAGTCCATGAAGCGGTTGTCAAGCCTGGTGTCGAGCTCAGCCTTGACCTTACCTGTCGGGTCGAGCGGAAGAGGCGTTTCGGCCCTGTTCAGCACAACGATCTTCTCGGGCAGAATCTCGAAACCCAGCTTGGCCTTTGGAGTGAAGTTAACTACTCCCTCAACTGCAACCACATCCTCGCTCCTGAGCTTTGGAATGAGCTTGAAGAGTTCCGGGTCGACCTTCTTCTTAGGAGCGGTTATCTGGACGATTCCATCCCTGTCCCGTATCCAGAGAAACTTTATGCCGCCGAGGTCTTTGACTTCCCAGACCCAGCCAGCGACTTTAACCTTCTGGCCGTTCAACTCCTCCGTAATTTCGCTTGAGTAGTGCGTCCTGTACATGGCAACCCCCCAGAAAGAGTCGCGGGCACCTTTTAAAGGTATTCGTGAGGGAATATGGAAACGCAGACATTTCAACGACGAACGTAACTGCTTTCTGCGAACTCCTCGAAGCTGCTGAATACATCTGGCTTGAACTCCACGGGTTTTAGCCTCACTTCGGTGAACCTTCCGACGGGAGTGGCCTTAAAGCAGGCCTCGCCGTTAGCGTACGCCCTGAAAACCGTGCACTCGCTTTCTTTCACCTCAGGATTCCAGTCAAGGACAGCAGGAGGTTCCCCTTCGGGCTGAATTGATGCGATGAACGCTTCTCCGATTCCCCAGAGAGCTCCACCTCCCACGAGAACGTGTTCATCCGCCAAAACTGTTCTCAGTCCACCGTCCATTTTCAGCTTTAGCCTTTCTCCCCACAAGGGTTCTCCTGTGGAGCCAATTCCGGCCAGCTCAAAATCTTCCATGGCGACAACCAGATCACCGCTGGGGCTTACCGCAATGTCGACGGCTTCCATCCCAGGAAATCTCAGCCCCCACTCAGGTTCCCCCTCGCCGTCCAGGCGGATGGCCCAGGCATCGTGGCGGGACTTTATTGGAACGTAGGTTTTCCCGACCACCACGGGGTCACCCTCAGGAGTCAGCGCGATTTTAACGGCCTTTTCCAGGCTCTCCGTTCCGTACGTCTTCCCCAGAAGAACATCACCCTCGTTATCGAGCCAGAGGAGCCACGCGTTCGATGGGCCTTCACTGAAGCTGTATGTGTAGCCCGCAACCACTATCCTCCCTTCTCTGTCGATAGCTACGGACTCTGCCCCGTCCCACAGCTTGCCGCCGTAGGTTCCCCACCAGACAAAGTTTCCATCTCCGTCGAGCCTTAGGACCAGGGCGTCGCTGACCCCCGCGCCGAAGCTTCTTGTTTCGCCGACAACTACAGTTCCACCGTCTCTTGTCGTCGTGAGGGCATTGAAGCTATCAAGCACACCTCCGTTAAACCTCCTGCCCCACAGGAAGTTTCCATTACCATCGAATTTGAGGATCACCCCCAGCATCATGGAGCGGGGTTCCCTCGTTACCCCCACCAATACCACTTCCCCGTTACCAGTAACTTCAGCATCGGTTATGGTCACCTTCGGGATGATTCTAAACCACTTGAGGCTTCCATCTCTCCCGAGCCTTGCCACGAAGCCCCCACTGAGGATTACCCTGCGTGGGCCATATTCTGCCAAGAAATGCAGCTCCTTTTCCGCCACCCCCGCAGCAATCATGTCTCCGCCCCGTGTGAGGGAGATAGATGCCACTCCGCCCTTCCAGTAGGTTTTCGCCCACTTAATCATCCTCCCCCACCAACCTTGCGTTCAGTTCAAGGTACAGCTTCCACAGGTACTCGGGATCGTCAAGCTCGGGACAGACCTCCTCAATAATGGGTGCTACCTCCGTTAGGAACCTCCTAGAGAGCACTAAAACGTCCTCCGCGAACTCCAAAAAGGGAACCTCGAATGTCCCCCTGTGTGTTTTCCTGGCATCCTCGCAGTCGCTCCATCCGAGAAGCTCGTTGAGGTAGTGAATCCTCAGCCTTTCCCCGACGAGCTCAAAAAACACGGTGGTAACCCCTTGGTCCACAAAGAGGCTCGTCTGGTAGAGCTTTGTGCTGTCCCCTATTTTAAAGCCCAACTTTCTTGCCTCCCTTCTGGGATACGCCATCTCCCCCTGCTCGTCGAAGTCGGGGTCGAGAAAGGAGATGCAGAGGTCGAGAAGGTCCTGGAACATGCCGTGGAGGTTTGTATCCATCATCAAGGGAGTGCATCCCGAGGATTTGAATATTCCGCCGATGATCAGCCTTCTGTCAATTCTCATCAGGGTCGGGATAGGAGATGGAAAGCACGTGGGGGCGTTGGGGTCCACGTCAATTTCTATGTGCTTCCCAACGAGCCTCATGGGCTTTAAACTTCCGAGCCACCAGCTCACAGAATCACCCCCAGAGCTCCTCAGCGGAATCCTGACTCTCTATACAACCTTTCAACCTCGCGATAGAGCCCCCTGAGGGAATCGTAGTCGTCAGGTTCTTCCCCATGCTCCAGCCTGATTTTCTCAATAATCGAAGCGTACTTTTCTAAGTACTCTCTGCTGATTTTCAGAACATCCTCCACGAACTCTCTAAGCGGGAGTTCAACGACACCCCTATGTCTGTTCTCATATTCACGACAGTTGGTATATGCAAGCAGATCATTATAATAGTAAACTTTTAGGATATTCCCATCTGCTTCAAAGTAAAGAATGCTAGATGGATTTGATGACGTAATGAGCTCATAAGACGGATTGTTCTCGTTAAGAACAAACCCATGCCACTTCGCTTCCTTTCTGGCAAAATTTGAAGTGCTACTCTTTGGGTTAAGCATCTGAATGCACGCTATAAGGAGCTCTTGGAGAACCCCATAAACGTTTGTTTCTGCTCCTTCAAGCTTACCCTTCCAACAGGCTCCTACAATCAGGTTATCTTTTATCCCAAAGATCAGAAAAAATGGATAAGGAGAGGGAATATACCTATCTAGGTCTATTTTTATCGTCAAGTGTTTTCCTTGTATGGTGATCCACATTCGTATCACCTCACTGCCAGCCACCCTTACCAGGAATAAACGTCTCAACAGCCCAACCATCAACAGGATACGCCGTCTTCAGGACGAATTCACCCTTCTCGAACCTAAACTCCAGCTGAACAACATCAATCCCATCAACGTGTATTCCAAGCTAGTGACAATGTATTCATATCCTCCTGCCTGTAATTTCCTCCTTGATTTCCAGATACCATCTCCAGAGGATATCATGGTCATACGGTTCCTCCTCATACTCTCTCATAATCCGTTCTATGACACCTGCATAGTTTTTGAGGTATCCCTCCGAAATCTCGAGCACATCATTAACAAATTCCAAGAAAGGCAATTCAATTGTACCCCTGCCCATTCCCTTGAATTCCGGGCAATCTGTTTCGTAGAGAAGCTGGTTATAGTAATGTATTTTCACTACATCATTCTTTCTTTCAAGAAAAATGAAGACTGAGTCCGCTACCGATGTTGCAGAGTAAATCGAAGAGTCCTCCCCAACCTGAAATCCGTACTCTCTAACAGTGTCCGGCTTAACACCAACGAGCCGTCTTGGCTTCGCCACCATAAAGAACCTCACACTGTCCAGTAAATCCTGCACAACTCCATATGGGTCCCCTGGCGACCCAACCAGCTTCCCTGAACTCCATTTTTTCCAGCACATGCCCACGATGACATGGTCATCCAGTAACATGATGAGGGGAAAGGGATATGCTCCCCCATAGAATTTCCCTAAGTCAGCCTCTATGTAGATGTGCTTGCCAGATAATTTGAGCGTGTTCATGGGATCACGCCCAATGTTCTTTTTTGCTTAAGCTAGAGCTCCCGCAACTGGGTTTCTCGTACATTTTCTTAACCTCCTGATAAAAGTTCAAAAGGTATTCATAGTCATCACCGGGATTGTGTTCATTCTCGATCAAAATCCTATCAATAATCGAAGCGTATTTTTCCAAGTATTCCCTGCTGATTTTCAGAACGTCCTCAACGAACTCCTTAAGTGAAAGCTCAACAACGCCCTTATGCTTGCCCTTGTATTCTGGGCAATCTGTGAATTCAAGGAGCTCATTGTGATAATAAATTCTCGCAATCCGTCCGGTAGAGCAAGCATAGTAAATACTGTTCCTCTCAACCCCCCGATACACCACAACCTCATCCCCTTTTAACCGGAATCCTGCCTCTTCTGCATTCTTTCTCTCAAACCTGGTTAGTGCCCGAACATGCGGATGCTCCGGGTCTAAAAGACAAGAACACGCATCTAACAAGTTCTCAAAAACTCTGTAGACATCACTTTCATCTCCTTCGAGTTTTCCCTTCCAGCAGGCTCCCACGAGTATGTGGTCATCTATCGTAAAAATCGAAAAGAAAGGATCTGGAGATGGAATGTACCTATCTAGGTCTATTTTTATCGTCAAGTGTTTTCCTTGTATGGTGATCCACATTCGTATCACCTCACTGCCAGCCACCTCTCCCAGGAATAAACGTCTCAACAGCCCAACCATCAACAGGATACGCCGTCTCCAGGACAAACTTCCCATCCTCGAACCTGAACTCCAACCTAACAACATCAACCCCATCAACACGCATTCCAAGCTTCTTAAGATCCACTGGAATCCCAAAGCTTGATTTCGGTGCTCCAAGTCTATTAAAGAATTCTTTTTGATAATCTGGGTCCTTGAGAGCTCTTTCCACGACTTCCTTCAGGAACTCCATCAGCTCCCCCTCATCCCTGAAAACCCTGGGCAACTGCTTCTCCTGACCGTTCACGATGATCTTCTGGCCCATCAGCCAGAAGGATGTTTCCCAATTAATGCCCAAAATCCAGTTCTGTTTTAATTTCCTGTATGAGGTTTTCTAAGTATTGCCTAAGCCGAGAAATTTCCTCGGTAAATCTGTTATATTGCATGGCTTTAGTCTCCATTTCTATTGGGAAACATTTTTCAAGGTACTCCTCGCTTATTTTGAGAATATCGGCGACAAAGGCCCCAAACGGTAGTTCGATAGTGCCCTGAAGGGAATTCTTCGAAGAAATATACTTGGGAGCTTCATTTATGAAATGAAAACGCAACAATTCTCCCTTTCTTTCAAGATAATACGTGTTAAAATCTAAGTCAAGTATTGGTCCGCAGACATAGCTATCAGGTAACAACTTAAAACCATCGCTCTCAGCGTTTTTCCTTTTGTTAAAACAACTTTCAGGGCACTTTAGGAGATCTCTCGTACAGAGGAGTAGATCCTGAAAGAGGCCATATGAGTCGCCAAGCCATCCCTCATTGTGGTATCCACCTACTTCGTGCCCAGCCACCAAAAAAAGAATAGGAAAACGGCCGGGAAATGGGTCTGGCTCAAAGGATTCCAAATCTATTTCAACCTCAATAAATTTTCCACGAAGTTTGCACCTCATTGAAGTCACCCCATGCGTATCCATTTACCAGATTGTTTTTCTCTGTCCCACACGTACCCTAAAACATTCTTACCCTTTGAGGGATACGCTGTGATAAGTTGATAGGCACCCTTAGCTTGGTTATACGAGAACTGGAACTCTACCGCATCTATCCCGTCTATATGCACCCCAAGCTTATCCAAGTTTACCCTTAGCTTCACAAAGCTCTGTCCCCTAAATTCTGTGTAGTACTCTTCCTCCTGAAGTGCCCTCTTCAACACTTCATCAAGGAACTCTCTGGGCTCTTTCTCGTTCTTGAAGACTTTTGGCAACCGCTTCTCCTGACCGTTCACGATGATCCTCTTACCCAAACTTCTCCTTATACAGTCTCTCAACTTCCAGATAGAACTTTTGGAGGAAGTCATAGTCGTCAGGCTTTTCCCCATGCTCCAGCCTGATTTTCTCAATAATTGGAGCGTATTTTTCCAAGTACTCCTTGCTGACTTTCAGAACGTCTTCAATGAACTCTCTAAGCGGGAGCTCAACGACACCCTTGTGCTTGCCCTTGTATTCTGGACAATCAGTGAATTCAAGGAGTCCATTGTGATAGTAAATTCTCGCGGTCTTCCCTGTAGAGCAAGCGTAGTAAATACTGTTCCTCTCAACACCCTGATACACAACAACCTCCTCCCCTTTTAATCTGAATCCTGCCTCTTCCACATTCTTTTTCTCAAACCTGGTTAGTTTCTGAACGTGCGGATGCTCTGGCTGTAAAAAGTAATAACAAGCAGTCAACAAGTTCTCAAAAACTCTGTAGACATCACTTTCATCTCCTTCGAGTTTTCCCTTCCAGCAGGCCCCCACGAGTAAATGGTCACCTATCGTAAAAATCGAAAAGAAAGGATCTGGAGATGGAATGTACCTATCTAGGTCTATTTTTATCGTCAAGTGTTTTCCTTGTATGGTGGCCCACATTCGTATCACCTCACTGCCAGCCACCCTTACCAGGAATAAACGTCTCAACAGCCCAACCATCAACAGGATACGCCGTCTTCAGGACGAATTCACCCTTCTCGAACCTAAACTCCAGCTGAACAACATCAATCCCATCAACACGCATTCCAAGCTTCTTAAGATCCACTGGAATCCCAAAGTTCCTGTTGGGCACCCCATTCTTAAAGAATTTCTCAGATATGTACTCTGGATCCTTGCTCACCCTCTCCACAACTTCCTTCAGGAACTCCATCAGCTCCCCCTCATCCCTGAAAACCCTGGGAAGCTGCTTCTCCTGACCGCTCACGATGATCTTCTGGCCCATCGGCCAGAAGGATGTTTTTCCCACGTTTTCCATGTCGTATCCCCACACGTGCCTGAGGAGCATGTGAATGAGCCCCTCCTTTTCGTTCCCTTTCTCTATGGCCACGTCGTACGTCCGTACTTTTCCGAGGACATGTTTTCCTTCCGCTCCACCTGCTATCCTTTCTAATGCCCTCTCCGACCGTTCAATTCCTTCCTTTATCTCCTTTATCGTCGCGCCGTGCTTGACTGTCTCCTCGACGGCCTCCTTTGAAACTCCAGCCCTGACGAGGTCGTCGAGGGCCTTTGCGGCATCGTCGCCGTGCTTTACTATGTCGTCGAATATGTGGGCGAACCTCTCCTTGGCCCTGACGACTCCATCACCAACCTCCTCAACGAGGTCGAGGCGCTTCAGCGTGCTGTATAGCTTTCCAGGAACCTCAACGAGTTCATCACCGTGCCTGAGCACGCCGACCAGCTCATCGCCCTCCATAGCCAGGCTGAAAACGAACACCGAACCAGCGGCGACGGTGCACTTTATTGAGTCCTCCCCGTAGTCGGAACACGCATTATAGGCATCGTAGGCGTCCCAGAGCGCAAAGCCCACCGAGATTATTGCCCCGATGATGGCTGGAATTGGGACGAACTGCGGCCTTATCTCCCCGTCTCCCCAGGAATAAGTGGTCGTATAGCCTGTCGAGAAGACTCTCGGTACGGATTGGGGCCTCAACTTCACCCACGAGCTCATGAAGATTCCGTTTCCAGAGGTGATGCGCAGTTTGACGTAAACCGGCTCCCTGACGTTGAGGAAAACCGCTACCTTCTTGCCCCAGGGCTTCAGCCGGCCGAGGCTGACGCGCTCTGTGATGGTTCTTCCATCCCTGCTGATGAACACGGTGCCGTAGCCGGAGAGGCAGTTGGGCGGGACGTCCCATGTTACGACCGCGATGTTGCCGGTCTGTTCAACGCCGTCGAGGCGGATTGGGTAGGCCCCTGAGCTTGCTCCAAAGATGGAAAGCCCTGACCACGGCAGGGAAACGGCGGAGACTCCGGGCAGCGTCAGCAAGAGCAGGAGAACCAGCGCTCCAACCATCTGGCGGCTCATCCGCTCACCTCCAGATGGTTTCAACTATGGACGAATAATCCAGCTTTAAAAGAATTTCGTAAACTTAAAGTTGGAAACAAAAGTAGAAGTCGCTATGTGATGCGGGATAATGCCACCAGAATCGTCTCACATCGAGGGAAGAAACTCAAAAGCAAAGTGCCAAAAACAGGATGAGAACAGAAAAGAGCATCAAACAAAGGATATCCTAACGTCTTTGCCGGTTATCTGGCTGAGAATGCTCTCAAGAACTTCTGGCTTCTCAGGGAGCTTCTTTCTGTCCCTTCCAAAGACGAGGATCTTGTAGTCCCTCTCTCCTCCGGCCTTGTAGACCACGTTAACGCCAAAGACTCCAGCAGGATAGAACAGGTCAGAGGCCAGCTTCTTCAGCTCGTTCGGGTTTTCCGCTTTCATACCCTCGATAACCCTAACGCGCTTTCCAAGCTCCCTTATCAGGGCTTTGATGTTCTTTCCACCCTTACCTATGACCACGGGCACGTCTCCTTCCCCAACGACGATGACAACGAGATCTCCAGCTTCGACGGCATTCTTGAACTCGATATCAGCGTCACCGAGAAGCTTGTAGAGAAGCCTCGCGACCTTAACGTCAAGCTCGGAGATTATACCCTCCTGGAGTTTTTTCTCATCGGCGGGACAGAGAATACCATCCGTCTTCAAGCACACCTCACAGATCGGCGCCTTCACGTTCTCACCCCCCAGAATGACCCTGAGCAGACTACCCCATAATTCAGGAAGGCATTTAAAAAGGTTATTATGGAGAAAAGCTCTCCTCCAAAAGGTCAGATTTCACCCTCTATCTCACGCCTGAGCCGCTCAATAAACTCCTCGGTAAAGCGGTGTCTCTCTTCGGCCATCTTTCTCGCGGTTTCTGTGTACATCAGGTCTTTCAGCTTCAGTATCTTCTCCTCAAAGTGCTTTATTGAGGCGTCTATGCCCCTCCCATGCTCCCCCGAGTACATGAAGACCCTCGCTATCCCCACGGCCCCTATTGCGTCGAGCTTATCGGCATCGCTCAGGATCTTTGCCTCAAGTGTTGCCGGTTCAGGCCCACGTGAGAAGCGGTGGGCCTCTATCGCGTGGGCAACGGCTTCAACCTTGTCTTCGGGATAACCGAGGCTCCTCAGGTACCTCCTCGCTATCCTTGCCCCCTCAAGGGCATGGTCCTCGACTTTCCCTGAATCCTCCAGCGGGCGGGCAATATCGTGGAGAAGCGCCGCCAGGGCGAGGACTTCTAAATCAGCCCCCTCTTCTTTCCCGATATGCATGCAGAGGTTGAAGACCCTCTCAACGTGGCTGAAGCCGTGCGTGCCCTCCCTGTCGAAGAAGCTTTTGGCGAACTCCCTGACGGTCTCTATCAGCTCCCTTGACTTCGGGTCAGATATGAACTCCTCAAGCTTCATTCAACCACCTAGGGCATCATTAATTAGTGCCTTTAAAAGCTCAACGACTTCCTTATGGACTTCGAGGCCGATCCCGTCCACGCTCTCGCTGGATTTCTTTCTAACCCCATCTATCAACCCGGCGCTTGTTAGGGCTTTTACTGCCCTCTCTTCATCCCAGTCTGCAAGGAGATTTGTGCCGGCTAAGATCGAGGCATGTGCCACCAGCCCGTAGGAACCCCAGTTCGACACTCCAGCCGTTATAAGGTGATCAACCTCAACAACGCTGGCTATCTTTTCTCCAAGGGGAATGTACAGCTCAATTAGGTCCCTGACGTTGCCCATCCCGGCTTCGTTTCCGCCGTCACCAACCGCTATTGTTGGGATTCCATATTCTCTCGCCTCAATTACCAGCCCGTCAAAGGCCTCCCTCGTTATCTCCATGCCGCTCATGGAGTAATACCTGCCGTCAACTGCCCTTCCGGGAGTCTCAATGGCGACGACCAGCGAGTATTCCGAGACATCACCGTCCCTTGCAAAAGTGACGCCAAACGGCCTCAATGCTCCCATTACCTCCGGATAGCTGAGGACTTCCGCCCTTCCCCCGAGCTTTTCTACGGCTTTTGCGACTGCCAATGCCCCGGGTGGGCCGTCGGTTTCAGGAGTCATAGAAGGCGGAATCGGGAAGCCGGTTACTATAAGAGTTCTCTCAAGGTTGTTGAGAAACGTCTCAGCGGCGTCCTCCAAAAAATGGAAGTTTCTGGTGCGGTAGTCAAGATACAGCCTTCCTATTCCCCTGCTTCCAACGTCGGTGTTTACAAGGTGGGCGATCATCAGTCTTCGCTCTCCTCCAGCTCGTAGGCCACGATCTTAACTTTCCTGCCTTTGATGGCTTCCTTTAACTTCCACCAGAGCTCAGTCGGGTTTTCGCGCCTGTGGGTCAGCTCGTGGCCGTTCTCAAGCTTTACCTTCTTCTCCTCGTATTCAACAAACGTCCCTTCCCCTTCGAACACCTTCTTCATTCTACCACCCCCAGTATTTTTCTAAGCTCGTGGAGCGTCCTGATTTCATAGTCCGCTAAGTGATGCCCGGGTTCGCCCTCACGGTTTATCCATATTGAGAGCATGCCAACGTGCTTCGCCCCATAAACGTCCTGGCTCAGGGAATCCCCAACGAAAGCGGCCTCTTTTGGTTCAACTCCGAGTTTTTCAAGGGCGTAGAGAAATATCTTTGGCTCGGGTTTTATCGCCTTAACATCCTCCCTGGTCACGATGACATCGAAGTACCCTTCGAGCCCAGTCAGCTTGAGCTTAAGGCGCTGGTATTCGGGCCCGCTCGTGACAACTCCCAGAGGGTATCCAGATCCTTTAAGCCACTCAAGGGTCGGAATGGTGTCCGGATAAACGTGGAGCTTGTGTGGGTACCTCCTCAGAAGGTCTTCATACCGCATATTGAGGCCAAAAAGCTCAAAGAAAAAGTTCCAGTCGTGCCAGTCGTAGGTGTCTCGCCTTGAGAATATCTCGGACAGAAACACGTTCCTGGCCTCTTCCTTGGTAGTTTCCAGCTTTTTTGCCAGCTTTTCGTACACCTGCGGGAGAAAGAGCTGAATAAGGGGCATTTCAGTTAGCAGTGTGCCATCGATGTCAAAGAGAACGGCCTTTATCCTGCCCATATCACCACCTCTTCACAAGCAGGGCGAGGACTTCCGAGCCTTTAACGTTTTTGTCGGTGATCACACCCCAGATTATGTCCTTCTCAGAGAGTATCTCCTGAAACTTGGAGAGTATTCTGTGAGCACCGCTCAGCGGGAAGTCTTCACCGACAAGTATTCCAACAAGCCCGCGCTCCCAGATGCCCCAGTGCCAGCTGAAGTCAACCTCGCGGAGAAGGCGCATTATGCCGACGTTTCCTCCCCGTATCATGCTGAACAGGTCCGCGTAGTCTATGTTCACGAGCATCTCACTTTCAAGGTAACGGTAGAGCTTTGAGAACATATCAGAAATGTTCTTTGAAGCTTCCTCAAAAGCCTTTCCAAGGGGCACGTCCTCCTTTAAGAAGTCCCAGAGGGAGTCGTAGAACACCGTCTCGAACTTATCCGCCCATTCGGGTTTCTGGTTGATCAGCTCAACTTTAGGCGTGAGTACATAAGCGAGCCTTATAGAATCCGAGGGGAGTGCTTCAAGGATTATCTCCATAATTTCCCTGTTTGTCTTTGTGTCATCAAAGACGAGCCACACAAAGCTGTTTTCGGGAACGTTAGAGAAGAAGTTCACAATCCTTTCCCGGTATTCCTTAGGCCGCAGAATGTACCTGGCTGGATTCAAGGATACCTTTACCACGGAGTCCGTTTCAATTCCATTGACTATCCTTGAACCATTGCTACCAATTCCAGCAAAAATATGGGTAAAGGAGAACATCGCGACCCTCACTCAAGGGTCGCGTGCTTCCTCTTCATATCCTTTTCGGTCTTCTGGAAGGTCGCCATGAGGAGTGCTATAATGCCGTCAAGGAAGACCATAGTGGAGTCCTCGAAAAGAGTTCCCATAGGGGCTATCCATTTGTACTGGGTGAGCATCTGCCTGGCTATGTAGTCAGTGGGGACGTCTGCCTTTGTCCTTCCCGGGATTTCAACGACAACGTCAGCGAGTTTTCCGAGTGTCGAGTCCGCGTACGAGGTTATGCCGACGACCTTTCCGCCCTGCTCCTTTGCTATCTGAGCGGCATCCACTATGCTCTTTGTTTCACCCGAACCACTTATGGCTATGAGTAAATCCCCTGCCTCGAATGCTGGCGTGATTGTCTCACCGACGACGTAGACGTTGAAGTCGAGGTGCATGAGCCTCATCGCGAAGGCCTTGCCGACGAGCCCGCTCCTTCCGGCGCCGTAGATGAATATCTTGTTGGCCCCTATCATGGCATCCACGAGGCCTCTAACCTGTTCGAGCTTGAGGTTTTCGGCGACGCTCCTTATGTGGTCCGTTATGTCGAACATGGCCTTTCTTATCGTCATCATGTACTCGCCCCAGAAGAGGTCTATTATCCTTCTGGTGACTTCTTCAGGGTCTTTGGCCTTGGTTATGGCGCTTCCCACGATGATTATCGTGGCGCCGAGCTCTATGACCTTAGGTATCGTATCGAGATTCAGGCCCCCAGCGACTGCAACCGGAACTTTGACGGCCTTTACGACCTTCTCAAGGTCCTCAAGTGGGTTCTTGCCCTGGGCCTGCTCGTCAATTCCAGTGTGGACGAGGATGTAGTGGACGCCCATCTTCTCAAGCTCTTTTGCCCTCTTAACCTTGTCCTTGACGCCGATCAGGTCAACCATAACCCTTATTCCATACCTCCTCGCGACCTCAACTGCATCCTTGATGGTCTTGTCGTCTGCAACGCCCAGAATAGAAACAACATCAGCGCCGTGCCTCGCGGCCATCTCGACCTCGAGGGCACCGGTGTCCATTGTCTTGAGATCCGCGACTATCTTCCTGTCCGGGAAGCGCCTCTTCATGAGCTCTACTGCCCTCATTCCTTCTTTCTTGATGAGGGGAGTGCCTACTTCAAGCCAGTGGGCCCCGCCGCGGGCGGCCTTCTCAGCTATAGAAATGGCCTGCTCAATATCGGTAAGGTCAAGAGCGACCTGGAGTATCATGACACGACCTCCGGAGATTTTTCAGTTGAAGGTTTTGGGTCGAGTTTTTAAAGGTTTGGCCGTGAAGATTGACATAAAAATGCCTATTATTCCTCCCAACGCTTTTAAAAAAAGTTCCCAATGTTGTGCTGGTGGAAGGAATGGTAACTTTCATACCCTTTGGAGAGAAGCCCAACCGCGATGGAGTTCTCTACACCCTCCAGCTCCTAAAAAGGAACAAGCTCATTGATGACTACGTCATCGTCGAGGCCAGCAGGATTGACCTTCTATCAGAGCGAATTCCCCAGGACAGGGCCTATGTGGTCGGTGAACACCTCGCAACCTACGGGATAATCGACAGGCTGAGGCCAAAATCCCTGATCAGCGTTGATGCTCACACAGATTTGATGCACGACTACCTTGATCACGGCTCGTGGCTGGCCTATGCCCTTGAGAACAGGCTCGTTGAGAGGGCCGCCGTGATGGCTCCGGTCTTGATGATACCGACAACCGACAGAACCCAGCTCTGGACGAGGCGAGTCAAGATATATCCAGCCCTGTTGAGGAGCAGAAAACGGGGTGGAAAGTGGAGGGCTTATAAGAACTTCCAGACGAACTCCATTGAGGACATAATAGCCGATGCAAAGAAGTACCTCGGCGATGAAATATACCTCACAGTCGATATGGACGTTCTCAGGCCGGAGTACAAAATAGCTCGATTCCAGCACGGTGAGCTGACTCTCGATGAGCTAATCGAGATACTTGAGGCGATAAAGCGGGAGTTCAACGTTGTTGCGTTTGACATTGCCGAAATTTCGGACAGAATAAGGCACTCCCGTCTTGGAAAGCGGGCACTCTTTGAGGTCTTCCAGCTCCTGACGGAGGGATTGGAGTGAAGGGGCCAACCGAAGAAGAAATCAGGAACGTGATAATGCCTCTGATGCTTTCCGGCGCTAAGATGCTCGATAGACACTGTCCGAGGTGCGGTTCGCCCCTCTTTGAGAAGGACGGTAGGGTTTTCTGTCCAGTATGCGAGTACAGGGAAAGAAAAAGGAAGGCCGAAATGAAGGAGGAGGTCAAAGACGTCGAAGAGAGGCTGAGGGAGAAGCTGACCCAGCTTGCGAACTCCCTTCCAGAGGACATTGAAGAACTTGAGAAACATTTAAGGGTGATGGAGAAGATAATCGACCTGTTGGAGAGGTATAAACGACTGGAGGGATCTGAATGAAGAACCAGAGGGTTTTGAAGGCCCTTGAAAGCGGCCCGAAGACCGTTGATGAGATAGCCAAGGAGACTGGAATCAGCCCGATGGAGGTAAGGCGCTACCTCCTAAGGTTCGCCGAGCAGGGCAAGGTGGAGAGCTTCCAGAGGGAAGGAAAAATCTTCTGGAAAATCCGGGAAAAGAGAGAGGAGGAAGAGGAGTTCAAGTACGTTTGACTAACCTCTATTCTCTCCACTTTTGACTTCTCGGCCCAGTATGGGATTGAACGCCTATGATAGGTAGCACAATGTTTCTCTGAACAACCGAAGAAAAGAACAGTAAAAGCAAGAACAGAGAGAAGGGATCAGACCTTCTCGGCCTTCTCCCAGTACTCGTTGAACTTTGCCTCGAAGAGGTCCCTGACCCTGAAGTCCTTGATCCAGACCTGGGTCTCGTAGTTGAAGTACCTTGCAGCCATGTCCTCAAGGGCGAAGAAGACCTCGTCGTCGCAGATGAGCATCGGGAGCTCGAACTTGTCAAGGGCCCTGAGCTCGAGCTTGCCCTTCTTGGCGTACTCCATGATCTTTGAGCCCTCAAGCCTCTTGAGGAGGGACTTGCTCACGATGATCTTGGCCTTGGCGCCGTTGTCGATGGCCTTAATGAGGTCGTTCTCGAGGTTTATGGCGATGTAACCGTCGTCGGCGAGGAGGATCTTCTCCTTGACTTCCTCGAACATCTCCTTGGTCTTGAGGGTGGCGTTCCTTATGCCCCTGACAACCCAGACCCTCTCAACGCCGTACTTCGGAATCTCGGTCTCGATGAGCGGCTTCATGAGCTCGATGAGCTCCTCCTTGGCCTTCTTCTTGGCCTCGAGCTCTTCCTTAACGCGCTCCTGCCACTCCTCGATGAACTTCTCGAGGATGTTCTCCGGGTGCACCGGCCTGTACTTGTTGACCTTGCCCGGCTGGCTGATGGCGAATCCCTTCTTCTCAAGGCTCCTGAGGACGTCGTAAGTTCTTGGAGCCGGAACCTCTGAGACGCTGGCAAGCTCGGCCGGTGTAAGAACACCAAAACCGACCAGGGCCACGTACGCCCTTGCCTCGTAGAGGTTCAACTCAAAGTGCTCCTGAAGGAGCTCCACCATCCTGTCCTTGACCATCTTTACCACCACCTAATTTTCTATTTCTAAATTGGGTCCCAACCAATATAAATCTTTTCCTCCCAGGGGAAGTTCATGGCATGTGTCGGACATAGTTGGATTGGATAACTTACTTAGATTATACTCTGGTTGTATGGGGATACAACCAGGTTACCACAGCTGGGGTTTTAAAGTTTTTGGAAATCAGAACCTCAAGAGAGAACAAGATAACATAATGGATTATTTACGGTAAACATACCCTAAGGCTCAAGCATTCAAAAAGACAGAATGGGACAGCATAAAAAGATAGTGGCAAGCGATTAAAACACCATCAACCCGAAACGTATCTTTGAATTTCCGAATAAAGCTCCCCGAGAACCTTTATGTAATCCTCAATCCCTTCTTCTATGCGGTCCATTATTTCCTCAAGTTCCCTCGTTCTCTCCTCGCTCACAAGGTCCCTGTACTTGCTGACGAGGTAGTGGTAGACTTTGATGCCTTTTTCCGTTGGAAGGAGCTTCTTTCTTCCCTTTGTTTCCACGACGTAACCTCTTCTCATGAGCGTTTCAACGATCTTGGCGTACGTTGACGGTCTTCCTATCTTCCTCTCCTTCATCAGGGCTATTATGTCTCCCTGAGTGTAGAGGGAAACCTTTGGAGCCTTCCACTTCTTTGCCTCAACCACCTTGAGCTTCATTCCCTTCTCAAGCTTTGGAAGCTCCCTGAGCGGCGGCGAGCGCAGTCTTGTCCAGCCGTCCTCGATTATCTCAACGTAGCCTTCAAGCTCGGCCTTTCCGACGCCAGCGTTGATTACGGCCTTCTCGTAGAGTATCTTCGCTGGGGTCATCTGGCTCGTCATGAAGCGCCTGAATATCATGTCGTAGAGCCTGTAGTGATTCCTTGTAAGGTTCCTCGGGAGCTGGATTATTCCATCGCGGATGAGCTGCATCAACCTGCCGGTGTCTATCGGTCTAGTGGGTCTTATGGCCTCGTGTGCTCCCTCCTCTCCCCACGGCCTGGGTTTGAAGTACTTTTCGCCGAGTTCCTGGGTTATGTATTCCTTCGCGACCTCTATTCCGGTGTTGCTGACGTGTGTACTGTCAGTTCTGTGGTAGGTACAGTTGTGGGAGACGGCACCGTTGGAGAGGAAGTTCTCAGTGGTCGTCGTGAAGTCATAGAGCTTTCCGGTGTAAAGTTCTTCTTCAACCCCCTTCACTTTAACCCAGGTAACCCCCGCCTCGACGAGGGACTTGAGGAACTCCTTCTCTGGGCTTTCCTCTGCGTACTCAAGCACCTTTGAGAGTTTGTCCCGTGGAATCTCTCCCTCCGGACGTTTGAGCCAGTTCCAAACGTCGATTCCAGTTTCCTTCAGGATCCTGTTCTTGGTGCCGTTTTTGAACTTCAGCTTTCCGAAGACGGGAGCGACCGGGAGCAGGTCACCCTCAAAGGCCCTCCGCGATGCCCTGTAAACGGAATACGCCTCGTCAAACTGCGCCCTTCTAATTCTAAGGTACGGGTATATTTTCTCCCTGAACTTTTCGAGGCTCCTGTTGCTTATTATCAAGTCCCAAACCCCAGTGCGCTCGTCCCGTCTGAGGTAGTTCATGATGCCGATCTGGTAGAGGTAAACGCTGAGCATTCTGAGGACGTCGCCCCTCTTTGAAGTCAGGATCCCCCTGAAGTTCGGCCCTTTCCTGTCGTTGAGGATGGAGAAAGTTCCATCCGTGTCAAAATAGCCTGCGATCATTGCGTTGATGTACTCCTCACGGAGTCCAAACACGAGCGGGTGGAGCTTTCCTTTTCTCGCTCCAAGTCTCCTGAAGACCTCGGCGATGATTGAGTTCGAGAAGCCAACCTGGTTCGTCGTTTCAAAGACACGGAGGAACGGGAAAACATCTTCGAGTACGGATTTAACGTCCTTCAGGGGAGTCTGGGAAATCAAGACCTTGCTGTCCCTTAGGGTTCCATCGCCAAGGACGAGGCCGAAGACGTACCAGAACCTCCCGTCAAGTTTGAAGTTGGGTATGGGCTTTGAGCCTGCCCTTTGGCGGTAGAGGGACTTCACGTGGGCCTCGTAGTCATCAAGCCCCCATTCCTGGAGAAGGTAGAGGGGAAGGACACGCCTGCGGAGATACTTGTACTTGGTGCTCGTTGAGATCCTCTCCCTGACGATTGGAGCTACCTTCTCGTTGAAATACTCCTCGTCCAGCTCGACCATCACGTCGGTTATTCCGAGCTTTATCATGAGTTTGAGGAGCGTGTATTCATCTCTTCCACGGTGGCCGGTGTTGTAGGCGAAGGCAACGTAGTCTCCTTCCCTGACGTTCTTGGCGGAGACCCAGCCGAGCTTGCCCTCTCTCATCACGAGGAGACCATGGTCGGGAGTTGCCTTAATTTCGTGTCCGTTTTTGAGCTTGATGACCTTAAGAGGCCCGTTCCAGTCAATCTCCCAGAACTTGAGGGCTTTTGCTTCTTTTGGCTTAAGGCCGTTCACTGAGAGCAGATTCCCCTCGGACTTCTCCACCGCATCCTTTATCTCCATGATCCTTCCGTCGGCAAGGCTAACGAGAGTATCGGGTGTGACGCAGAGACCTGCCTCGAAGAGATCCTGTGCGAGCCTCATCGTTTCGGGAGCCGAAAGCTTCAGGAAGGTCGAAGCATCTTTCAGCATCGCGTCCGTAGTATATGGTGGAGCTGGGTTGAGTTCCCTCTCCTCGAGCTGGACTTCCTCGACGGTGACGTATTCAGGCGGCTCTACGTCTTTGCCGTCTTTTCCGAGTTCAATAGTTACCTGTAAGCCGTTCTCAAGGGTCAGGCCGAGGAAGTAAACTTCGCTCTCCGTGAACTCCTTATAGCGCTCGATTATCCAGCCGAGAACCGGTGTCTGAACTCTTCCTGCTGACAGGTTGTAGCTCTCAAAGACCCTCTGGAGCTCCTGGCTCAGCTCGAAGCCTATCCATCTGTCCTCGATTCTCCTAACGATCTGCGCGTTGACGCGGTTCTCGTTGACATCTCTCGCCTCCTGGATGGCCTTCATTATGGCCGGCCTCGTTACCTCGTGGAACTCTATGCGCTTTATGTTGGGCGTGTACGGGGCGAGGACGTTCCTGATGTCCCAGGCTATCTTCTCACCCTCGGTATCGGGGTCGGTCGCTATGAGGATTTCATCAACTTCCTGTGCTATCTCGCGCATAGCAATGACGTTCTCAAGGGCGTCCCTGACATTAGTAGAGCCACAGCGCGGGCACACCCCTTTCTTCTCCCAGTCCACGAACTGGTGGCCGCAGTCACGGCATCTCTTGAGGGTGTCGTAAACGGGAATGAACTTCAGCATGTCACCCTCGTTCTGGATTAGAACGCCGTGATAGCCCTCGTTCGTGACGAGGTCGAACATATGACCTCCGCTGGCCAGAATCGTCAGCATCCTGTCCCCAACGCTTATCTCGTAGGCGACCAGGTCCCCTATCCTCGTCTTGCTCGGCTGACCGAAGAAGTTCGCTATAGTTCTGGCCTTGTTCGGGCTCTCGACTATCATGAGGGCAGACCTGACGAGGTCTTTGACTTTGGCGCTTATTTTGCCCTCCATAACGAGCCTGACCTTCTCTCTGTCCTCGTCTATCTGCCTGAGAATCTCATCGAGGTCAAGCTCCTCGAATGGAACCATCTTGAACTCCTGGAAACGCCAGCGCATCTGCCTGACGAGGCCGTTGAAGACCTTCTCGTTGTCCACTATGAGGACGCTCAGACCCTTCGTGATTCCTCCCGCGAAGAGCCTGCTCGTCCTTCCCGTTGCCTGGATGTAGGTTCTGACGTCGGGTATCTCAATGTACCACTTGCCCTCTTCCTTGACCAGGCTTATGAACGGATCTTCGGCGAGCTTTCTAAGGACTTCCTCGTCTCTGAGAACCCTCCTCAGGAACTCCACCAGCTCGCGGAAAACGCCGAGGACGTGGTTGTGGAACTCGTTTTCTATCGGGAGACCCTCGGCAAGGGCCTCTTCAATCTTTAGGAGCTCGAACTGCGGGATGTTCCTTATGAGCCTCCTCAAGCGGGCGTGGAGCTTTTCGGCTTGCCTCCTGTCTTCCTCACTGAGGAAGTCCATTATCTCGCTGAGCAGGCCTAGGGCACGATATATGGTTGGTCTCTCAAGGTCTATACTAAAGCGGAACTTCGGAACGCCCGTGAAGACGGCGTAGCGTATGAGGTGCGGTAGGTCAATACCCCTGACGAGGGAGCCGTAATAGGTGGCAGAACCTATCAGGTAGTCCGCCTCGCCGTTCTCGAATTTCTCAAGGGCCTTCTTGTTCTTGGACGAGACGAGCTCTATCTTAAAGCCCTTCTCGCTGAGATAATTAGCTAATTCCTCAGCGTAGCCAAGACCCTGATCAACTGGGACGAATATCAGGCCGCCCTTTCCGAGCCTTGTGAGAAGCTCCTCAACGTGCTCCTTAATGTCTTTAGTTGGCTTGAGGTAGCTGTCAACGACATTCCTAAGGGCGCTCCTTCCGCTTCCGACTTCAAAGCCCAGAAGCTCGCGGTAGAGCTTTATCCTGTCGCCCCTCGCGGAACCCGTGGCAGATGCGATTATCATTATTCCAATCTTGTTCTTCCGCTTGAACTTTTCTATCTCCCTCTGAAGCTTTTCTATTTCCCTGTTAAGCCCGTTCAGCTTCTCATTTCTGTCCTCTGAGTTCCCGTTCAGGTATCTTGACATCTGCTTCTTCAGCCTGATTATTTCCCAGGCCTTCTGGATTATCTCATCCGTAAAGCCGAGGAGATAAAGGGAGCGGTCTATGTTCTTGCTCGCCTTAAGGAAAGCGTCAACATCGTCAACGAATATGAAGTCGAAGTGCCTGCCCTTCAGAACCTCTTCGTAGTTCCTGGCCAGCCACTGGGCGCTGGTTACAAGGATGTCGTAGTCCTCGTTTTTGATTCTCTCAAGCATCTCCTCTTTTTCCTTCTTCCTGAGGTTCCCGTGGTAGTAGGCGAGCCTGACGTCGGCGTTCGCGTTCTCCATTATACCCTCTATCTTCCTGACGGTCTGGATGACGAGAGGAGTTGTTGGGACTACTATGTAGCTCTTCTTGCCCTTTAGAGCGTGCCAGACGGCCATGAAGGCGCCAAAGGTGCTCTTACCCATTCCAGTAGGCGCTATGATGGAGAAGCTCCTCCCCTTGAGAAGCCTCTTTACCCAAGTCCTCTGGGCGCTCCAGAACGTAAAGCCTGTGGCTTTCTTGAAGAACTCCTCTATCTCCCTCGTCTGGTTCTCAAGCTGGTATATTTTCTCCCACTCCTTGAGAGTGCCCCTGAGTTTAAGCGCATTCCTCACCGCAGAAACGAGCTGGAAGTAGGAGTCAGCGTGAACGGGTTCGTCGAGGCATTCTTCACACGGGTTCCTCATTACGAGCCTTTCGTCGGATATTCTCCCCCAGCAGTTTGGGCACATCTCCCTGTATACGGCTTTCATGGCCCCACCCTCTAAGTCTTTCTCTGGAAAAGGAGAATTTATAAGGCTTTTCTGGTTCTGCCTTTCAGGGCTTCAAGTTCTTTCTCGATCTTTTCAGTCAGGGGGTAATCAGGGAACACCCGCGCGAACTCCTCAAAGGCCTCTTCCAAAACGTGGAGGTATTCCTCCCGCCCGGAAAGCTCAATGAGTTTCATAGTCCTGAAGAAAAGCCTCGCCGTTTCGCTTCCACTCTCGTCGCGCTTCAGGGCTGATATCAGCTCCTTCACCGAAACTTCGACGGCGAGAGTCGGCACTTCAATTAGAAATTCCCAGACAACGGCCTCAGGGTTAACCTCGGCCAGTTTGGAGTTCTCTGAAAAGTATGCACCGTTTTCGTACGCCCTCCTAACGGCTTCAACGTGTTCGCAGTTGCCGCCCTTCGAACAGGTGCAGAGGCCTTCACCGGTGGACAGGTCAATCTCGACGTAGTACGGGTACAGGCCCAGCACCTTGCCGTGGATCTTTTTCCCGCTCTTCAGAACCCACAGGACGCTTCCCATTTTTACCACTGAGGCTGGTTATTGGAGAGGGCGTTTAAAATGGTTTCGGAGGGAAGGTTTATAGGCTCTGATGACTTATTATTCCTGGTGGTGAACATGGTGGACGTTTTTGAACTCGCCCGGCGCTATCACGACGAACTTGGGGTAAAGGAACCGAGTCTCGCCACAATGGCGGCTGAGATGTTCGAAGATCTCGGCCTCCAGATGGCGGACTTCCTCAAGCAGAACGGCTATTCTATCGTGAGCACCAAGTTCATAGACTACGACAAGAGCCTTGTAATGGAAATAACGAAAGGAGACAGGAGCTTTGAGATAATACTGAGGAAGAGCTAACCTCTATTTACTTAACCCCTATACCTTTAGTTAAGAGGATCGAGAAAAAAGGCAATAAGAGAAAAAATTCAAAATCGCTTTTTTCTGAGGATTAGAGGAACTAGCGCTAGAGTAATGAACATTGCGGGCCCACATATTCCTCCACTGCCGGAACTGCCACCTTTGACAGCGTTGGATGATTCCAGATGAATCTCCTCGCTGATCTTTACACCGAATAGATCTACTGATCCCTTGTAACTCTTTAGCAAGCCTGTTCTCGTATCATATTCCCATGTTTCTATCATATTCTTAACTTTTCCGTCCTCTGGCAATTTTTTGGGGTCTGCGTAAATGTTGTTATCTCCTGGTTCCACATCCCACGGAATGGTTAGGGTATCACCTTCTTTGATTTTTCCTTCATCGCCCCATAACTTCTTGTATTTGTCCAGATCTCCTTTGACGTCTTCAAACCTAATGGTGAACCCCTGATCATCCACATTTATGACGACGACTTTGTACTCTATTGATCCCGAGATCTTCTCGTTGTCTCCTGATGCTTCGAACTTGAGTTTGTACTTTGCCCAGTCTCCAACTTTAAGTGGATACTCGGTGGTAGCGCTTTCAGGAGAACTCTCAGAGGTTCTTTGAGTGGTTGTTGTCTCTTCTGTTTTCTGTTCTAGAGTTTTATTATTCGATTGTGTTGTGGTTGTTTGTTCTGTGGTCTTCTGCTTTGCAATTTCAACTTTCTTTGAGAGTTGCTTATATATTTTCATTGCTTCGACGTACGCGGATACGTAGTCTCCTTGAGACTTCGAAGCCTCAATGATTTTTTGTCTATCCTTAAGGTCGCCTATAGCTACTCCGTACTTGATGGCCTCTGACATCAACGATGTTATGTTCTGCTCTATCTCATCGAGGGACTCTTTGGCCATTGAATTTGCTTCATTAAATGCATCGTTAAGGTACTTTAATGCATTGGTTAAGTCACCGGATATCATTGAATTCTTACCTGACTCAAAGTTAACATCCAATGAGATATCGCTCAGACCAACTGATCTGGCGAGAGAGACTTTGTAATACAGATCTGCAACTTTGTTGGCGAGCCTTGTTATAGCTTCGGTCTGTATTCCTGCTACTTCTTTAGAAATCTTTGAAATCGTACGTGTGTCTGAAGGATCAACACCTTGAAGAGATTCCTCCGCTGAGCTGAGCGTTGTCATGAGATCGCTGACATCAACACCAAGGGAGGAGACATTCTGAAGGAATTCGCGAGTGCTTTCAATGAGGTCTTTGAGGTCTTCCAGAGATACTCCAACGAATATTGGCTTTACGTAGTGCAGATTACGGGCACCGCCAGTACCACCGGTGAATCCAAAGTATGCGGTCTGTCCCAGTTCGGATATCAGGTCTATGTTCTTAGTGTATTCATAAGTGTTATCAATTTTGATGCCAAGTGTCTCTGTATCGGGGTCCCAATAGAACAACATATCATGTTCTTTTTCGTCTGCGAAGCAAACACCGCTTGTAATCTCTTGGAAGTTGCCGTTTAGATAGAGATCAACGCTTCTTCCGATTTCCCATATTCTAAATCCTACTGCTGGCCAAATACCACTAATACCAACACCACTGCCGGTTCCGCCAACAACATTAGTACCAGCGTTCTGGAATCCAACCCAAATGCCATCTCCCCCTCCACAGCGACCTGAATAGAACTTTGCCCTAGCTTGGAAGGTCATCGTTAGATCTACTGGGATCAGATACCACGTTGCTCCCGCTTTGTATCCCTGATCTGGAGTTAACACGATGGCGTTAATGGTTGGATCCACATATGCGTTGCCCACAACATGCCAGTTATCAAAGGAGTTTGCACTTATCAAAGCCGTTGTGGGCATCTGAATAGAGTTCCACTGGATTATGGCCCCTTCTCTTGGATATACAAGGTACGTCTTTCCTTTCATGTCCCCTGTTACGTTAATTGCGGCGTTTCCAAATATGAATGTAAAGCCATCCCTGTTCGTGAATGTCACAAGGAACGAGCCTTCTGCAAGGGGTGTTATCCTGAGACCTCCTGGATCGCCTTCATAAACGTAGGAGTTCCCCTCTTTCTTGATGTTGTAGTTCAGATAACTGGTTGGGTTACCTGTCCAGTACATAACAACTTCACTTAATTCCCAGGGGAATCCTGCGAGGGGGGTCTTTATAGTCCTGCCAATTGAACTTGGAGTTAGTGTGACAGGGTATTCTCCTGCATGGAGAATAGCCCCAGCTCTTTCTGCATATTTTACGGGTGTTATTGCTAGGTTAGTTGCGTTCAGGTATTTTATCTTCAGGATAACCGAGTAGTCAGTCCCGTTCCAGAGGCCAAGAAGGTATTCTCTATTTGTGGTGTCTATCATGAGAACATCGATCCCGTTTCCTATGGTGTAATTGGTGCCAAGGATAGTAATGCTTAGGTGCTTTATGGGAAGTATGGGAAGTGCCATGGTTGCACGATTAAGGTAGTCCCAGCCCCGATTCTGTCCAACATACACTCTGGCTAGTTCGAGAATTTCCCCGGGAATATCAAATGGAACCTCTTCTGAAAGCTGAGGATCTACTTCTTCAACTAGAGCCACCAAAACTGCCGTTCTGTATGGAGCACCATAGATGTCGGGGATTGTAGATAGATTCCTATTAGGTATCCCGCCAGCAAAATCATTCATCCTGCGGGCGATCACTTGCATAACTTGGGGGTTTGATATTTTCTGAATCCATTTCATGACATCAGATTTGCCGAGGGTTGAGTACTTCGAGTTTATATCTTCAAACCTACCATTGGCCACGGCCTTTAGATCAACTCCGTTGTATTCCGGGAGCAGAGTTCTTAGAATCTCGATTGCAAGGATCTCACTGAACAGATCTGTTGAATAGTCCGAGTCGTATGTCTGGATGTTCATGTGCCAGAGAGGACTTCTGTCATCTCCGGGCCAGTTTGTGGCAATACTGTCTAGATAGCTCTTCACGGTGCCATAAGCGATTAGGTAATATCCTTTACCACCTTTAACGCCAGAATACTCTTCTTTGAAGAAGTCTGCACCGACTCGTATCTCGTCTCTTGAAATCCTGACCTCTGACCCGGGAACTATCTTAAGTTGTGGGTTCCACCCGTTGTAATCTCCCCCGAAGAATGTTTTCACCGTACTCTTTATTGTAGTAAAGTAACCTTGGATGCTGTTGCCTGCGGATGCTTTATATGGCACAATTGCCAAGAACAACATCATCACTAACAGAACGCTAGCACGTTTTCTTGTGGTCATTGTAGCCACCTCCGGAGTTTGTCGGCACTCTATAAATCTAGGTATCAATTTAAAGTTTATGATCTGTCATATTGAAAATCATTAAGTTGTAAATAATGTTTAAGTGCTAGGGATTAAGAATACCTAAATCTAAAAACAGAGAGAAAAAAATCTCATTTATAACTGTACTCAAAGACTACTTCCTTCTTTTCTCCAGGGTTCACGGTGAGGCTGAACTCCACGTAGCTGGCAGTTTCGTCAATGGGTTCAACGCTCGAGCTTAGGAGATTCCCGCTCTTGTGGTGTCTAATAATAACGGTTTTCGTATCGTTTCCAAAGTTCTCGACCTCTATCTTTATCTTGTAATACGTCCTGTCATCACTCCGCTGGACGTCCAGCACGGTCGTCCTTCCCTTCAGGTCGTAGTCCCTGCCGATGCCTATTCTCACAACGTCATCCCTCGGCGTGTGCTCTATGCTCATCTCACCGATCAGTAGGGCTCTTCCTTCGCTTTCGCGGTAGACTTCCACGATGCCCGCCGGGAGGACTTTGTCCGTTTTGAAGGAGATCGACTCGTAAACCGGCCGCTCTCCGTCGGCTACCCAGCTCTCGTAGAGGTACTCCCTCTGGAACGGGACTTCCATTGATACGTAGGGATAAACCATCGTGCTCGACGGGTTTATGTTGGCCGTTCCAAGTGCATAGACGTAGAACGCTTCGAGCTTCTGAGGTTCTCCGACGGTGGCCTGGGATGCCTTTTCGTCGAGGGAGTAAACTACCCTCGGCCCTGGTAGGGTCTGGTAGAGCTGAACATCGCCCGCAACGAGGAGAACGTCCGCGCTTTCAAGCCCAACCGCCGTCGGGTTGGTTATGACGACGTATCCCTGGAGTTTCGCTCTCTCTCCTATGTAAAGCTTGTACCTGCTCTTCCAGTTCATCCCCTCAACGCGGTAGATTAAGGTGACGTTGTACTCGCCCTTTTTCTCGGCACGGAGAACGGCGTAGACACTTGACTCGTCAAGGGTTGAGGCCTTAAAGTAAACGACCTTTGCCGGGTCGATCAGGTAGTAGTCCTCACCCTCGACCACCAGCTTTCCGTCTTTGAGGCCGTAGAACTTTCCCTGGATTGTTTCCCCGGTGTCCAGCTTTACCTCAACGTCCATTCCAACGTTGGCGCTGTAGGCATCTTCGTTTGTTCCCCTGCTGAATATTCCGAGGACTTCAACCCCCTCAGGGGGCATAATCGTGACTTCCGCAACGTTGAGCCCTTCCAGCTCCTTTAGGGGAACGTTGTTTAGGCCCTCGTTCAACTCAAGGGTCAGCGTTTTTTCAACGACTCCTATACCCACGGAGTTGTAAAGGGCGACCGCTGTCGTGCCCTCGACTGCCCTTTCACCCTGAAACGAGAAGACTGCCAGCAGAAGAATCACAACGGCGCCAGCGGCAAGAACCCACTTTTTCTCCATAATTTTCACCTCAATAGGAATCGTCTTCAAACTATTTATACCCCCACCATCGGTTCAATCCAGGCCGAACCCAAAGGTTTGCAAATGGAAACCCTTTTAACCGTCCGCTCTGATTGAGGAATGTCAAGCTGATGAGGTGATTGGTATGGACAGGATCGCAAAGGCTAGGGAGATAATTGAGAAGGCCAAGGCCGAAAACAGGCCGCTCGTTGAGCCGGAGGCGAAGGAAATTCTCAGGCTCTACGGCGTCCCGGTTCCGGACTTCAAGGTCGCCACCAACGAGGAAGAAGCTGTAAAGTTCGCTCGCGAAATCGGCTACCCGGTCGTTATGAAGATCGTTTCTCCGCAGATCATCCACAAGAGCGACGCCGGTGGTGTCAAGGTCAACATCAAGAACGATGAAGAAGCTAGACAGGCCTTCAGGACCATCATGGAGAACGCGAGGAACTACAAGCCCGATGCTGACCTCTGGGGCGTCATCATCTACAGGATGCTCCCGCTCGGCAAAGAAGTTATAGTCGGTATGATCCGCGACCCGCAGTTCGGCCCGGCCATTATGTTTGGTCTCGGTGGAATCTTCGTCGAGATACTCAAGGACGTCAGCTTCCGCGTTGCCCCGATAAGCAAGGACGAGGCCCTTGAGATGATAAAGGAGATCAAGGCCTACCCGATCCTCGCCGGAGCGCGTGGCGAGAAGCCCGTCGACATCGAGGCCCTCGCTGACATCATCGTCAAGGTCGGCGAGCTCGCCCTCGAGCTTCCGGAGATCAGAGAGCTCGACATCAACCCGATCTTCGCCTACGAGGACGGCGCCGTTGCCGTTGACGCGAGGATGCTTCTCTGAGGGCTTTTGGCCCTTTTCTACTTCCCATCTTATTGTGCTGTTCCCGTGGAAGATTCTTTTCTGCGCTATCTCATAGTTTACGACGATGCTACGGTCATGACAAATATGTACATCCAAATTCCAGGATTACCGACAATAACTCAGCCGACATTAAACATAATGCTCATTACGTTTTCTACTTCATACCAGAGAAAAGCTTATAAGGTTCGAGAATGTACCTCCTGTGCCATTAAAGCTCTCCGAGGGGTAGCAATGGTCAGGTTCCTAATAAGACTTCATCCTGAGAATGAGCCGTTCCGCATACCATTCAGCCACCAGCACTACTTACAAGGGCTGATATACCGCCGCATTCAGCGCGTTAATCCCGACCTGAGCCTGAGATTACACAACCCTAAAGTTCCAAAACTATTTACGTACTCTCTCTTCATGGGGGAGAGGAGAGAGCTTGCCGAGGATAAGAGTTCTCTGCTCGGCCGCGGAAAGGGCTTCTTCTACTTCTCTACCGTCGTTCCAGAAATTGCGGAGGCATTCATAGGGGGGCTCCTTCAAAACCCTGAGGTCGAGCTGTGGCGGGAGAAGTTCACGGTGGAAGAGGTCAAGGCCTTGGCTGAGCCCGAGAGGCTGAGCGGGAAGAAGTTCGTGACTCTCTCGCCGATAGCCGTGACGACGAAGAGAATCCAGTTCGGGAAGCCGAGGAGCTACGACCTATCACCCAGAGAACCCGAGTTCTACGAACTTGTCAGGGAAAACCTGCGGGAGAAGTACGTCCTCATCTATGGGTCGAAACCGCCTGAAGACTTTGAAATGAGAGTCCTCAACGCCAAGCCGAAGCGCTTCGAGGTCAAGCCGGGAATCTTCCAGATAGCGTGGCATCTCGTGTTCAGGGCCTACGGGGACGAAGGCTTGTTGAGGACGGGCTATCTTGCTGGCTTCGGCGAGAAGAACTCGATAGGGTTTGGGATGGTGAAGGTTGATGCGCGGAAGGAGAGGGTGAAGAAGAAATGGAAAGGAGGTGCGGACCATCAGAAAGGAAAAGAGGCTTGATAAGTTCCTGACAAAATCCGAGGAGCAAAAAACTCAGAGCAAAGATACAGATACGACAACTACATCATCGCTTTTCACGTGGACAGGACATCCATTTACTGACGCAGGACTTGTTGCACTGTTGCTTTTAAGTGGGAAGAAAAAGCCCGAAGAGCTGAGTAAAGAGGACATTGAAAATGTTGTAAATTTTGCTTCTAGGTTATATGCTCGAAAAGAATGGAGTTCAGGGTACATACACGCAATGATGCTCCCAAACAGTGGAATTCTTATGGCAAACCCCAGTATGGCCAAGAAAAGAACACCAGAAGCAATTAAAAAGAATCTCCTCAGTTTGCTCAATGAGAAAGAAGACCCAAGAGCCCCAATATGTGAGATTTGTGGAAGAAGGCACGCTAGGATTAAGCCCGTATATCGCTCCGACTTTCCACTTGTAGGCACTGGAGGAGTTCCGAACTATTTCCCCTCTGGGAAAGATGGGGCAAACATCTGCTCCCACTGCTTATTCCTAGCCCAGATGATGCCATTAGTTGCATATAGGCTCTCTAGGGTTCTTATAATTCATGCATATCCATACCAGCTGATGCTTGAGTTCCACAAGGAGGCTATAGAAGACATCAAAAAGAGCGAACTTGCTTCTACTGCCCGGGACTTCAAGAGGCCTGAAAACTTCCTGTTTGAGAAACTCACAGAGATAGGAACGAAGTTCGAAATCGGTAAACTCGAAAATGCCTCGATTACGCTCTACTACTTCGTTAACAACAATCAGAGCCAAGAAATGGAAGTAATATACATCCCCAACCCAGTTCTCCGCTTCGTCGCCTTTGCGGCCAGAGTGGACAGGGCAGGATGGAAGAAGATAGTCTCAATGGGATGGAACAAAGGATGTGCCAAAAGGCTCTCTAAGAAACCAGAGGAAATTCCTAAGTCTTGTTCTAATGATGTCTACTCAAAACTTCTTTCAGGCGGGAGCATTCTACCCTACTTCATCGATTTCCAAAACCGCAAGGTCAATGCAAGTTGGAGGCTCCTCTCATTTTACTGCTCGGAGGTGTTGGGTTTGGATAGAGAAGCCTTGGAGTTTATTAAAGGGATTGCCGACAGGATTGTGGAAACTGTCGAGAAATTACCCGATAACAAGCTCTCAAGGCGCATCAGGGAGCTTGAGAGGGCAGAGAAGCTCTACCAGTTCGAAAGCTTCTTCATAAGAGTCGAAAAAGATCGGCAGGAGCTTGGCATTCCCGAGGCTCTGATGAGCTTTGATGACTTTGCAAGAATATTGACCAGCTACGGCGAAGATCTGAACGTCTCCTGGAAGACCGTTAAGAATCTTCTCCTTTTCCGCATCTATGAAAAGCTCCATGACAGGCTCATGAAGGCCTCCGCTGAGGAGGTCGAAGCCGAAGAGAACGAAGAAGAATTTGAGGAGGGTGGTGAAGAATGAGGTTCGCAACAGGGCTGGTTTTGATAGACGCACCCCACTCGGCGCTGAACATGCTTGGCATAGATGAAAGCCTCGCGGACAGGAACGTTACGAGGGTCAAAACCTTTAAACGCGGCGGAAAGCGCTATCCCTACGTCTCCTCGCAGGCCTGGCGCTACTGGTGGCGTTCCACTCTGAAAGAGCACTTCAACTGGGAGCTTTCACCGCTTTACAGGGAGCAGAAGCAGGTGTTTACGGCAGCAAACCCACTCAAGTACCCTGACGATGACGTTTTTGGCTATATGAGGGCCTTCAAGAAAGGCGGCGTTAACGTAACAGTCACAAGAGTCTCTCCGCTTAAGAACACCCCACTCATTTCGGTTCTCCCTGACAGGAACTCCCTAACAGTTGACGAAGGCTATGCTTCAAGACACGAGGGCGATCCCGTTCCCTATAGCCAAGAGTTCTATTCCACGGTCTTCAAGGGTGCATTCTCATTAGACTTAGATGCAGTTGGGCGCTTCACAATCATAAGCAAGGCGGGCTTCAAGAACCTTCTCACGAGAGAAGATCTCCCTAAGAACAGAAACAAAAACAACGAAGAGATATTCCAGGAAGTCGAGGAAATGGAAAAGCTTGCTAAAGAGCTTGGAGTCCAGATGAACGAAAAAGAATGGGTTATGCCCTCTGAGATAAGGAAGAAACGCGCGAGTGAAGCCATAAAAGCCCTTCGCCTCCTCTCGGGTGGAGCTAAGCAGACGCAGTACCACACGGACATAACACCCAAGTTTGTGCTCCTCCTTAATGTTGAAGCAGGAATAAATCCGTTCATAAGCGACGTAGTCTTCGAGGACAAAGGAGACATCAAGTTTGACGCAGAAGCTCTATCGAAGAGGCTGGGCGACCTTAGGGATGTCATTCCAGAGGGAGCAAAGCTCTACCTTGGCTATGACGAGGGCTTCGTTAAGTCCCTTGGCTGGGATATGAACGATATCGTCCAGAAGCTTGAGGAGAGCGGTATTGAAGTGTTCCTCGGAACAGTGAAGGAAGCTATAGAGGAGTTCGTGAAAGAAGTCGAGGCGTACTACGGGTGAGCCCATGATACGGGTGAAACTAAGGGCGTGGACGGCATCTTTCCGCTTCCCAACATTTCAGTCGGGGTACCAGCCAACTCTGCCAGTTCCGCCGCCATCAACTATTCAGGGCATACTCTCGGCCGCAAAAGGGGAACCAGTCTACCTCACCCAGCTTCCATATGTTGGCTATATCTTCAAAAGCAGTGGAAAGGGAGTGGATCTTGAAAAGATCTATGCCCTTGGAAAGGTCGAGACCGATATCATGAAGCGCGAGTTTCACTACAACGCGGAGCTCTACCTTTATCTTCCAGATGAGTGGAAGCAATATTTCAAAAGACCTCGCTATCAGCTTCTGCTTGGCAGATCAAGTGACCTGGCGATTGTCGAGGAGATCAAAGAAAACATTTCACTCGACGAAAAAGAGGCACCCCTTGGAGGAACCGTAGTGCCTATCGAGCTTGGAGTCCCTGGAATGGTTCATGCGCTCGTTGTTGAATACGACTACTCCACAGTTCCACGAAGAGCAAAGCTCGTGAAGCCATTTGTAGTACTACCGTATCCAAAAACAGCGGCAGAAAAAAGGAGACAGACCACAAGAGGTTTCTATGACAGCGAGCTTGGGATTGGAGTCTACCTACACAGGTGGAGCAGATGAAGCTCTGCTACGCCAAATTCAATCCGCACCAGTACCTTGAGTGCCACACACTCGATGCAATCAACGTGCTGAAGAGCATAAAGAACTCCTTTCCCTGGCTTGAGGAGCTCTCGCCTGGCATCTTTGAACGTTCATTTTATGCCGTTCTCCTCCATGATATCGGGAAGTGTGCTTCAGGCTTTCAGAAAAAGAAAAACAAGTGGGGTTACCGCCATGAGATACTCTCGGTTCCGTTTGTGCAGTTTCTGGACTTTTCGGAGAGGGAACGCAACCTGATAGCGCTCGCCATATTAACCCACCATAAAACTCTGGATGAACTTGAAGAGATTCTCCCAGTTCGTATTGACAACATAGGTCCCCTCGAGTTCGACGAAAAGCTTGATGAACTCCTTGAACGAGCTGAGTACATAGAGAAGACGTTCATATCACGGATTCCGAACATTGAGGCTTACTATTTTGGTACGACAAAACTGCCAAAAAGGTTTAACCTTCCGCCAGACTGGAAAGAACGGCTTAGAGATTTCGATTTCCAAAAGCTGACTGAATGGTATGAGAACAACCTCGAAGCTGAAAGAGGAACATTGACGTTCATGCGCGGCCTCCTTAATGCGTCAGACCATCTTGCATCTGCGGGCGAAACAGAAATACTCCTCCTCCCCGACATTGTCGAGCGGCTTGAATTAAAAATCCCAATGAGGAAGCTCAGGCCTCTTCAGGTTGCGGCTTCCAATTCGGAGGGAAACCTGCTCCTAAGAGCACCTACAGGATACGGAAAAACCGAAGCGGCTCTCCTGTGGGCTAACAGGAACGCTTTCAGAAACAAGGAAGGTATAACGAGCAGAATTTTTTATGTCCTGCCCTACAAAGCCAGCATAAACGCGATGCACCAGAGAATGATGGATATATTTTCCGACCCATCCTTGGTGGGGGTTCTACACAGCTCTGCGAGCTTTTATCTTTACACATCTGCCCTTGAGTACAAGCGACTGAGCTCGCTGTACCATAAAATTTACACTCCGCTAAAGGTCACCACGCCATTTCAGCTTATGAAGGCCTTCTTTGGGGTTGGATTCCACGAGATGCTGAAAACCGAGCTTTCAGGATCCCTCATCATATTCGACGAGATCCACGCCTATGAGCCCAACGTTCTCGGCATAATCCTTGCAATGCTTAAAGAACTCGAAGGTCTGAAAGCAAAGACAATGGTAATGACAGCTACCTTACCGGACTTCCTTGAAGAACTTATCACGGATACTGCTGATTTTAGAGAGCTCAAGACCTCTGCAGAAGAAGCGGACAAGTTTACCCGCCATAGGGTTCATGTTATCGATGGGGGAATGGAGTCTGTAGGGGAGCTAATAGCTGATCTTGGAATTCACAAAAAGGTCGAGGAAACTTCAAGGCCTGGATTGGTAGCATGCAATAGCGTAGATCAAGCGGTTAGAGTCTACAAAGAGCTGAGTGAAGATTATAGAGTTCTGCTTCTTCACAGCCGGTTTACATACGGCGATAGAGAGACTAAGGAGAAGTTACTCCTTGAGAAGATGTCCGAGTACGACTTTGTTGTTGCCACCCAGGTTGTGGAAGTTTCCCTTGACCTCAGCTTCTCGACGATACTAACTGAGCCGGCACCTCTAGACGCGTTAATACAGCGCTTTGGACGCGTGAATAGGCAAGGTTGGAAGGAGGGGCGGATTGAGGACGTCTACGTCCTAACCAAAGGCGCAGACGCTGATAGAAAGATTTACAATCCCTATGATGTTGTTGAGGAGAGCTTAAAGATACTCCAAGACTTCGATGGTAAAGAACTAAGAGAATCCTTAATCCCTGAGCTAGTAAGTGAGGCTTACGCACCCGTTTCCGACGAGCTTGTAGAAAAGGTTCGCGACTATCAAAACACAGCTCAAGATGTCTTCAACAATGTGAAACCTATGAGGACAGGTGAAGATGAACAAAAGTTCTATCAGATGTTTAACGGTCTCGAAGCTGTTCCTGGGGTTTATCAAGGGAGGGTCAGCGAACTGCTTGATAAGAAAATGGGTATGGAATTGTACAGATATCTTATTCCAATCCCTATGTGGTTCTATCACGCTGAGCGGAAAAACTTCCACAGGCTCTCCGATAAGGGCTATGGGAAATACATTCTTGTTGCGGAGCTTGAGTACGATCCCAATAAAGGACTCCAGAGAGTCCCGTTGAGTGAGGGCGATATTATTTGAGTGATTACAGCCAAAACTATAAAAATCATTACAGTATAAACTGTTACAGGTGAGACTGTAATGGAGAACCCCTTCAGATACGGCGAACCGGTCGTCGGTAAGGACTTTGCGGACAGAAAAAAGGAGCTTGAAGAGCTGAAAATGGAAATGCTGAGCGGCCAGAACGTGATAATTTACTCCCCAAGGCGTTTCGGGAAGAGCTCACTCGTTTACAACGCCATTCTCTCCCTAGGAGACCGGATTGTTCCCCTCTGGATAGACTGCTACGGCGTGCTGACAAAGAAGGAGTTTGCGGAGAAGATAGCCTCTGAATCCCTGAAGCATTTAAAGTTCCAAAACCTTCTGAAGAGTGCCAAAAGGCTGTTCAAAAAAGTTACTCCAAAAATCCGTCTCGGAGATGCACTTGAGGTCGAGTTCACCTTTGGGGAAGAGGAAACTGCCTTTGAGGAGTCTCTCGAACTCCCCCAGCGGCTGGCAGAGCATCTTGAGAAGAGGGTAGTGGTTGTTTTCGATGAGTTCCAGGAAGTTGCTGAACTTGGGGAGGACGTCCTGAAAAAAATGCGCTCGAAGTTCCAGTGGCAGAGGGATGTGGCCTTCGTGTTCATTGGGAGCAGGAGGAGCATGATGGAGAGAATATTCCGCTCGGCCCAGAGCCCGTTCTACAACTTCGGGAGGCACATGGTTCTTGGAAAGATCCCGAAGGACGAGTTCAAAGAGTTTATACTGGAGAAATTCAAGGAAACGGGGATCGAGGTCAGGGAGAACATCGTGGATATGGTTCTTGAGCTAACTGGGGGCCATCCCTATTACACTCAAAAGTTCTGCCACCGGCTCTGGTACGTCGGAAAGCTCAAAGGAAGCCTCGAGATGGAAGACGTCGAAAAGACGTTTGAAGAACTCGTTAAAGAAAGCGAAGCCAGCTACATAGAGATATGGGACTCCCTGCCGCTCTCCCAGAGGAAGGTTCTCTTAGCTATAGCCCGGGGAGAAAAGGATCTGTACTCTTCTGAGTTCCTTATAAGGTACAGGTTTAGCTCGGCTTCCTCAGTTCAATACTCAATCAAGGCCCTCAGGGAGAAGGAGCTGATACACCGCATTAACGGAGAATTTGAGATCAGCGACCCCTTCCTCCATCACTGGCTTCTCTGGAGGTTTGGAAGTGGAAGATAAGTATTCTCTCGACGAGCTCCTCATCGGCGGCACCGAGGTCAACTACCTCTTCATCTGCCCGACCAAGCTCTGGTACTTCTCCAGGGGCATCACGATGGAGCAGGAGAACGAGTGGGTTGATCTCGGAAAGTTCCTCCACGAGAGGCGCTATGCCAGCGAGGAGAAGGAAGTCCAGATCGGGAGCATAAAGATAGACTTCATCAGGAAAAAGGACTACATAGAAGTCCACGAGGTCAAGCTCGGCAAGAGCATGGAGAAGGCTCACGAGATGCAGGCGCTCTACTACCTTTACTACCTCAAGAGGCTCGGTATCGAAGCCAAAGCAGTTCTTCACTATCCAAAGCTCAACGAGACGAAGGTGATAACCCTCGACGGCAGGGAGGAAGAAGTAGAGGCGGCAATTGGAGAAGTCCAGAGGATAAAATCACTCCAGGCTCCACCCGAGCCGGTGAAATCAAAGAGGTGCAAAAAGTGCGCCTACTACGAGCTGTGCTGGGTTTGAGTAGTAGAAACTCTAATATAGTAGATACTCTAACTTACTAACAAGGAGGTGATACTATGCCTGTGACAAAGGTAACCCGGAACTATCAGATAACGCTCCCCGCGGAGATCAGAAAAGCCCTCGGAATTGAGGAGGGAGAGTTGCTGGAGGTTGAGCTTGAAGGGGAAAAAATCGTAGTCAAGAGGCTGAAGAGAAGGAGGAAAACCCTCAAACTAGGAGAGAGGCTCACGCCCGAGGAGATTGAGAAGGTCATTGAGGAGGGCATGGAAGAATGCATGCAGTGATAGATACCAACGTGCTCCTGTACGACACATTTGAAGATCTCCCATTTCATCACAAAGCCCGACGGCTTTTGGATTCGCTGGATCGCTGGTACGTACCCCCAATAGTTCTGCAGGAATACGTTTGGTTCTTCAGGAGAAAAAACCTACCCGTGAAGCTTGCAAGGTCCATGCTTAGTGAGTATTTAGATGATCCTCGCTTTAACAGGTTGAACGATAACGGGGAGTCTATAGTCTACGCACTTGAGCTTATAGAAAAGAACTCCTTGTCACTATCTCGTTTTAACGATGCTATAATCCTGTATCACGCTCTCCAAAGGAGCTATCCCCTTGCCACGTTTGACAAAAAATTCAGAAAACTGGCAGTTAAAAATGGCGTGGAGGTTCTCCCAGCGAAAGTATAATTGGTGGTGAGAATGAGAAAGCGCTCTCTCACCCTCTTTTCCGACGGGAACCTCTTCCGGCGGGAGAACACACTCTACTTCGAGAACGCGCAGGGAAGAAAGCCCCTCGCCGTTGAGGGCATCTACGATATCTACGTCTACGGCCACGTCAACATAAGCTCGCAGGCCCTCCATTTTCTGGCCCAGAAGGGGATACCCGTCCACTTCTTCAACCACTACGGTCACTACGATGGCTCATTTTATCCGCGGGAAAGCCTCCTTTCGGGGGACTTGATAATCAAGCAGGCCAAACACTACCTCGATCAAGAAAAACGCCTCATCCTTGCCAAACTCTTCGTGAGAGGTTCCGCTCTCAATATGGAGAAGAACTTGAAGCGCTGGAAGGTTGCCGATGGGTTTTCGGGGCTTTTAGATGAACTCTTCGAAGAGCTTGAGAGCGCGAGGAAGATAACTGAGGTCATGAACGTCGAGGCAAGGATAAGGGGGGAATACTACACCCGCTGGGACAACGCCCTGCCTGAAGGCTTTAAGATCGTGAAAAGGACTAGAAGACCACCGGAGAACGAGATGAACGCCCTGATAAGCTTTCTCAATTCTCGCCTTTACGCCACCATCGTGAGCGAGCTCTACAACACCCAGCTTGCCCCGACGGTGAGCTACCTCCACGAGCCCGGCGAGAGGAGGTTTTCGCTCGCGCTCGATTTGAGCGAGATATTCAAGCCGATAATAGCGGACAGGATAGCGAACAGACTCGTGAAGCAGGGAATAATAAAGAGGGAGCACTTCAGGGGTGAGCTGAACGGCGTCCTGCTTACAAAGGAGGGTATGAAGGTTGTTTTGAAGGCCTACAACGAAGAGCTGGGCAGAAGCGTTAAGCACCCAGGACTTAAGAAGAACGTTACAAAGCAGAGACTTATCCGCCTTGAGGCGTACAAGCTGATTAAGCATCTCGTTGGGGTTAAGGACTACGAGCCACTGGTGGCATGGTTTTGAGGTGATTGATAATCTTTAAACAGACATAGTTAGATGCCGCCCGCAAAATGGTAGATATATCACCCTGTAGGAGAGGGATCTGTGTTTGACTTTTTCTAAACATCTTTTTAATCCTAGCTAAACACTAACTAAACGTAAACTTTAAATTCTTGTAATGCATTTACTACAATCGAGGTGAACCGTATGGTAAAGACTGAGTATGAAGGTATCGTAAAAATGCTGAGGTTCTTTGTCCAGACGAAGAACTTCAGCTATGTGGACAGGATTGGAAACGCACTGAACCCGGAACCTGTTGAAGTGGCCCTTCTCGAGGCTCTCAGGGCCTTTAGATCGATCAGAGAAAGTGCTTCCATTGAAGGAGATGGAAGGAGGTACGTGGAGAAGGATGGGAATAAAATCCCCATGCCGGGAATTCCAAGCGATGAGGAAGTAAAGATATTCCTCGACGATGTTCGCTCGGATATGGGAGTTGCAAAACTCGTGGCTACCCTTGCCCTCGCGTATCCCTCAAAGAAAGAAAACTCTGGAGGTGATGAGTGATGTTTTTGAGCGTTGGAGTTAGGTTTGAGGCCAATGTTGAGGCCCTCAACATGGTCGAAACAGCCGGAAACTACGGCAAGCACAGGCGTGTTCCCTACCTAGTCGAGGAAGACGGAAAGCTGAAAACGGTCTACGTGCCCGCCATGAGCGGCGAAAGCCTAGCCCACGCATACCAGGAGCACCTCGTTAGGGAGGCCCTCTCGGCAGGTCTACCTGTCTGTGATGACTGTCAGAGAGGCGAGTTCTACAAGTCCATGGACGAGGTCCACTTCGCCCCCAAGCTATTCAATAGAGAAGAAGTATTTGAGAGTGTTCTGGCCAACTTGTCAGAAGTAGTGGATATCACAATCTCCGTTTTATCTTCAGAGATTGAAAAAGAGCGCAATAAGAAGAAACAGAACGAAGATAAGATCAAAGAACTTGAGAAATTCAGAGGGTTCATGGAGAACTTAGTGAAGTCCGAGAAGCCTCGAGACTATATCCTCAAAAACCTCTCACTCGCTTCACAGGTCTTTGGCAATTATGTAATCAAAAAAGGCATCTTAGATTTGCCTCCTGTCAAGATAGAAGACATAATTGTCAAGAGCTGTGTCGTAGAAGATGTTGGAGGGTTCCTATATACTGGTTCAGCACCCATAAGACGGAGTTCAGCCTTCCAAGTAAGCTACGCCCTCCCAGTCAAGTCGGTCGCCCTCTTCGCCACTTCCGAGCCGCAACTCCACGCTAGGCACGCTCAGATGGATGCATCGAGCAAGAAGGGCAACGCCTCCGAGCAGATGATATACTACGTTGAAACTGGCACCGCACTCTACGGTTTCACGTTCAACCTCGACCTTGACGCAATAGGTGTGAGCGCGATAACATCGAAGCCAATACTCGATGAGAATGAGATAAAGAAGAGACGTGAGGCGTCTCTAAAGGCGCTCTTCAGAATGCTTTCTTCGAGCCAGTTTGGAGCCAAACTCTCCCGCTTCTTCCCGGTTGGGGGAATAACGGAGCTTATTGTGGCAGTCACGGATCATCCTTTTGTCGTTACCTCCCCGATTTACGACGACTACATTGAGAAAACTCAGAGACGGCTGAAAGTCCTTAAGAGCTTTGGGGAGGAGAGCTTTCTCGTCGTGGCGGGAGAGGAGAAAGTCCCAGAAGAGGCTCTGAAGGAGGCAATTGACTACCTCCACGAGAAGGAAGCCTTTTGAGGTGGTTCCCTTGACTTTATTTTTGAAGGTTCAGCTAAGACCCACGGGAATAATAGCCCTCCGTGCCCTCCCCCAGAGCAAGATGCGCACTGCCCTACGCTACGTTCCACCAACTACGCTAATAGGGGCAATATCATACCCCCTTCTCCACATCAGCGACGACAGAGGAGAGACAATTTACGAAAAGAAAACTTTCAAGAGCAAAGCAGAATCAGTAATTGGCCTCTTCAAATGGGTCACCATTAAGACAGAGGGCAGACCAAAGCTCTATGGGTCTCTACTGAAGATCAACACAATTTACCGCGGAAAAGTTCAGAGCGCAGTGACTTCGTTCCCATTTGCAGTTTTCTATGGAGAGTCTACCAACTCACTCACAGCCGCTTATTTTGTTGACGAGGACGCTCTCTCTGAGAGTACCTACAGTGCAAAAGACTTAGAGAGAGCCGCATGGGGAATAACGAGGCTCGGCTCAAGGGAATCCATAGTCAGCGTTGAGGATGTTAAGATGGGAAAGGCCGTATTTCGGGAGGCGAATAAGGTTAGAACAGCGTACGCGTTTCCCTTTAAGGGAGTCAACGTGCATGGAAAAGGAACCCTCCAGGCAGTTGTAGACTGGCGCTTAGGAATCGGCGACTACTCCAATGCCAAGCGCATGGTAATGTTTTATCCGGAAGAAACAGTTGAAGTCGAGGGGGGACTGTCGATTGTGGAGCTCGACGGGGAGGTGGTTATCCTTGCTCCTTGAGGCTCTCTCAAGCTATCCATACGAAGGTTTGACCAAGGAACTGCTCTCCCTAGGCATGTCGTGGGTTGTAATGGACGCAGGTATTGAGCCTGACGAAGAAGAACTCGCCGATACATTGGAAGGGGCATTGAAATCCCTCGGTAGTAGGGTGAAGATTCACACATCAAAAATGGGCAGAAACGACAGGAGTTCCTTTGACAAGGTTCTAAAGGCATGGTTCGGGAGGAGTGCCCCTGAAACTTACGGTGAACTCTTTGAACTTGTGGTCACTGAGACCATAAAGCTGCTCAGAGACGGGAATATAGACCCTGGGGAGTCTTTATCCACAATAAAAACAGACAAAAACGGAACCTATCTCGGAATAGCGTACAACGGGGAGCAAGCCATCCTGCCAGCAATAATCAAGCAACCAGAGTATTACGAGCGCCAGAGCGGTTTTCTAAGTCCGACTACCGGCCAGAAAGCCCAGATACGCATGGATCCCCTCTGGTTCTCTTTCATGGCCCTCGGTTTCTTCACGAGCTTTGCGGGATTCATAGGGGGGAAGTATTACCTAATGACGAAGCCTGGAATTGAGGTTTTCTGGCCATACGAGGTTGAAGAGATCATCGAGAAGGGCATCCTGCCGCTAACAGGTGCAGGAGCATCGGGTAGAATTTCTCTGAGCACGGAGGAGCTCTATGAGATGAAGTTGGCAATGAAGCTCGCCGAGGAGGGACGCGACGTCATTGAGGAAGTCTATCCCGTGACACTACATCTGATAAGCCTTGAGGGGCAGGTTTACACCGAGCTCAAGACCACACAGCTCAATTTGACTGGATTGAGCGAGTATATGGAAGAATACGTGAATAGAATAGAGTCTGCTAGTATGGGTGGTTTGCCCATTCTCGTGGAACTTAAAGCGGGAAACGCCACGATTCAGAAGTACCCCCTCTGGGCCCTTGTGGATATTGCAGAAAGAGAACTCTGGAAGGGTGTTAACGGTGACGGCGAGATGCTAGCATATATCTTTGTCAAAGACCTGTACAGGGCCATTAACAGCGGAAGGAGAGAGTTAATCAGAGACGCCGTTTTCAGACTGTTCCGTCAGGGCAGGGCCCTTCTGGAGGGAAGCGGTAGGGCGAGCGGAGAGTTTCGGAAGGTCATGAAAACCTTCATGTGGCAGGAACACCTGGAGGTGCTTCTTTGAGGGCATTCAAGAAGGCACTCCAGAAGCTCGCGGAGGCAAAGGGGTTTAAGCCAGAAAAAAGGCCCCTACTAGAGGAGGCTTTTCATTTTATCACCCCCTCCGAGAATCCGCCTTTTTTAATCCTCCAGGCACCAACAGGCTACGGAAAAACTCTCCTAAGCTTTGCCCTGGCTGTTCACTCCCTTTGGGATGCCTCCATCTTTGACAGGGTGATTCATGTTCTCCCGATGCGTTCAATCATAGAGGACATCCAGAAAACAGCGGAGGATGCATTCGGATTCTCCAGAACCAAGATGATGGGTTCGAGCGGTGAATTCCTTCACCTCTTTCCGCTCAACATAACCACCGCGGACACATTCACGTGGGATTTGCTAAAGCTCAACACAAAGAAGAGGCACAGGATTAAAGCTGGCTTAGAGTTCGGCTACGATTACTTGACCCAGGCCTCAATACTGACCTCGCTGGTAATCTTTGATGAGGCCCACTTCCTTCTTGAGGATGAATCAATGGTGACCGCATTTCTATCAGCTATTGAGTTCCTCACATCCCAGAAAGTTCCCATCGTGGTTATGACAGCCACCTTATCGGAAGCCCACAGAGGAATCTTCGAGAAATATGCAAAGAAAAACGGCTATAACTTTTATGTTTTATGTCCCCAAGAAGATGATCCGTTCATCGAGAGAGAGCTGAAAAAAGAAGTTGAAATTGAGTTTAGGGAAGGAAATCCCCTTGATTTTATAGAGCCTGGGAGAAGAAACGCAATTATAGTAAACTCAGTTAAACGAGCCGTTGATCTGTTTAACGAAGCCAAAAACAATCCAGAAATCTGGCCTGAAAGCGAGAGAATTATGCTGATCCATGGCAGGATGACTCCAAGTCACAAGCGGGAGCTTATCAAACGCTTAAGAGAGTGGACAAAGAAGGAAAATTTCCTCCTCATCGGAACACAGGCAGTCGAAGCCGGCGTTGACTTTTCAGTTGACCTTATGATAACGGATAGGGCGCCCATAAATTCCCTCCTCCAGCGTTTTGGGAGAGTGGCCAGATATGGCAGTGACATGAAAGCTAATATATTTGTCCTTGAAGATGCACCTTGTGGGCCATATCCAAAGGATAAAGTCGAAAAGACTGTGAACTTGATGAAGGAACACCAGATCCTCCCACGGGTGCCAGACACATATCAGGCAATAGTTACTGAGGTTCACGGGAAAAAGCCAATATCTGTCAAAAAGAACGTTAATAGAGAGCTCAAGAGAACGCTTCTCAAGCTTATGTCAGATCCTACTAAAAGAGCACCCCATGTTTTAAGCTCGATAGAGCGGTTAACAGCTAGTGGCACTCCGATCATGAGAGGTTTCCTAATTCCGCTTTCAGTAGGGGGAGAAGCCGTGCTGATAAGCCCCTCCAAGCTGGTGGAGCTTTACTACAGAGGAGTCGTGGAGATAAGAGGTTGGAAGGGGAATATACGGAGCTTAAACGATGCCTACAACGTGGCGAAATCCGTTGCACTCGGAAAAAATGTTGAGGTCGTTTTTATAGGCGAGTATGACTGGGAGCGTGGTATCCCATGAGTACGTGCGCATTTTTTGAGAATGGAGCCTGCGTGGAACCGATGGAAGCCCACATAAGAAAGGGCCTTGAGATTATCGACGGGTTATACCTTCGTAGGGGCTATGCTCGCTTCCTGTCCAGAATTTTGGACGTAGATCCCAAGCTTGCGGGAGAGCTTCTAAGAAAGGCCTACATCCTTCACGACGTTGGAAAGTGCCTTGAAGAATTCCAGAAAAGAAGGGCAAGCTTTGGTTTCCATGAGTTCTACTCCGCGCTTGTGGCGAGAAACGTTTTTGGAAAATATGGGGCCATAGGGAATGTGATGTCCGTTGCGATACTACTTCACCATCACGATTGGATTAGAGGTAAAAGTCCCAAAAGACCAGGGAATCTTAGGCTTTGTGATGACTGTATAGCCGTGCTTGAGGAGCTTTCAGGAGAAAAGCTACCTAGGGAAATCCAATGGAAGGAGTGGAATGAATTTATGCAAGAAACAAAAGAAGTTATGAGACGAAATCTCAGAAGCGTTTATTCACTCCTTCTTCCTCTGGTTGTTGCAGACAACTACGCCGCGCACTTAAATAGGGGTGGAAAGGGCAGCACACTTGTAGAAGAAATTTTTGAAGTCTTAAAAGTTAGGGGGTGGGACGTTGCTGGTGGTCTTTCCTGTGGGCTTTGATGAGAGATTTATCATTAGGGCATTAGTGAGGAAGAGAGAGGATGTTGATGGACTCGAACCGGGAGATACGCTTTTGGCAATCGTTCCAGAAGGTTATCGGAGTGAGCAAAGAACCACAAACGCAATCAATGCAATAAAAAACATAGCCTCCCCTATAATTGGAGAAGAGCACATCATGATTCTGGAAGTTCCTCTTAACGGCGAGGAGATAGTAACCAGGATATCCCAAGCCATAAAGGACAACCTAACCGACGACCGTCTCATCCTAGCGGTTCTCTCAGGTGGTATGAGGCCACTCATCGTATCCACGCTCCTGGCACTTTTGAACATTGAGGATGTTAGGGTTATAGTGGAAAGTGACTTCGAGAACCTCTCAGGACATATTTCTCTTGAACTGGGGCTCTTTCTGGCGCCTTCCAACAGAAGATGGGCAAAGATAATCTGCGGCTTCCTTGAGGGTAAAAGTGTGAGGAAGATTTCCGAGGAGCTTGGGGTTTCTCCAGCAACTATCAGCAACGAGCTGAAAGAAATGACAAAATACGGCCTTGTTAAAGCCGAAAAGCTCGATGGAAGGGCTCCAAGATATAAAGCAACCAATGCCGGGAGGCTCTACCTGAAGATCAAGGGGGAAAACTGCCATGAGGATTAAACTGCTCCTCCGCTTCAAGCCTCCCTTTCTTATCCCCTACAACTACCCGCGCTACCTCTACTCCTTCCTCCTCCGTGCCATTGAGCTCGCCGATAAGGAAGTCGCGGGCAGGATTCACAACAACAAGAGAGACATCAAGTTCGTGGCCTCTAAGTTCATGCCTATTGGGAGCACAAAAAGGCTTGAACAGGGCCTTCTTGTCGAGTCAGGAACCGTGGAGCTTTACGTGGGTTCCACGGAGGACATCATCCTTGAATCTCTTGTTAGAGGCCTCGGGCAGGGAGTAGGAATGCTCCACGTAAGGGGTCAGAGACTCCTGAGCTACGAGGCCGAGCTCGAAGAGATCCCTAAACACCTCTCTGGAAAGCGCTTTAAAACCCTCTCGCCCGTCAGTGTTTACCACAACAATCCTCCAAATGGATTTCGGCAGTGGGATCTTTCTCCAGTTGGTCCGCCAAACAGCCCCTTTGAGAACGAGCCTAAGGTTTGGAAGGAGCTTCTCTTTGAAAACCTTAAGTCAAAGTACATGATGGTTTACGGCGAGCCTTATGAGGGGAGCTTTGACATTAGAGTCCTCACAAAGAAGCCGAAGAGCCGCAGGCTTCTCGTCAAGATAGATGAGAGAACAGGAAAGCCAATCTACGCCCGCGTCTGGGAGTTTGATTTCAAGATGTGGGGCGAGGAAGAGCTCCTTCGGGTTGCGTATGAGCTTGGAATCGGAATGAGGAACCCTCACGGGTTTGGTATGGTTGAGGTGATTTAAATGTCCCTCCCTGCAGAAATAGAGGAGTTCAACGAGGGAATCCGCCGCGCCGTGAGTGGAAGCCCTATAGTGGAGAGGAAGATATGGGTGACCTCGCTGAGCCACTGCCTTAGGAAGACGGCGCTCTCGATATACCTCAACACGTACAATCCCTCCAGAAGCTGGGAGGCTAGGATAGGTACTGCCCTCCACGGCTGGCTCGGGGAAGTCGTTAGGGGCGCGGAGTTCGAGATTCCCGTTGAGCACGACCTCAAAGACGGCTGGAAGCTCGTTGGAAAGGTCGATGCCGTGAAAGGCGATTACCTCCTGGAGTTTAAGTTCAGGGGTTTCGAGAACAACGATTCGAAGAAGAATTCGAAAAAATCAAAGAAAAACATCGACTTAGATCACGCCGAGCCGTCCAAAGAATCGATTGAGCAGATAAACGCATACATGGGCATCCTCGGGAAGGAAAAAGGGTACATTTACATTTTCGACAGGAACGGGCTTGACTTCAGGGTCTTTGAGGTGACCTTTAACGAAAGACTCTTCAGGAGATTCATCAAGAGGGCGGAGAAAGTTATAGAGGCAGTTGAGGACTTGGAGAGGGGGGAGTTCCCAAAGTGGATATCCACCGTCGGCAACAAGACGTGGGTTTGCAACCACTGTCCATTCAGACCCATATGCGCCGCGATAGATAGGCCATGGGAGAAGTCTAGATAATGTCCTCAATCGGGTTCTTCTCCACTCCCATTACTTCTCTTTTTGGCATCGAGCGAAGTTTGTATATGACAACCGAATCCTCATCCCCGTCTATGAGTTCTCCTATTCCGGCTTTTATGCGCTCAAACTCTGCTAGAGTAACCTCGCCTTCAAAAACGCTGTTCTGGACCCAGTGAAGGTGCTGGCGGAGAAACTTCTTGACTCTGTTCACGCGCTCGACCGAGACGTCGTAGACCACTATGATGTACATGCCACCACCGTACAAACTCCGGTTAGTTCCTTTTATATTTTCGGTCCTATCACGTTTAAATCGTCCAGTTGTCTGAACTGAGGTGTATTAGCCATTGAATTTTCAAAATATTTGCTGATCAGCCTCGGGAAGTCTTTAGTAACGTTTGGTTACTATCAAACGAAAAGTTATATATTCAGCAAAAATCGTGACGAAATTTTTTCGGAATTCTGAATGGGGGCACTTTAGGGCCTTTTTGTGCCCGTTCCTAATTCTGACACGATATTTTTGGCAAAAAGCGTCTGAAAACCACTAAAGTTCTTTTTAAGACTCTAAAGATGCCTGGGAAGTCTTCTGAACGTTGTTGTGCATGCTCTTAACGGAAGGAGGAGAACTTGTTTCTGGCTGAAAAAAACCGCTCAAAAGCTTTTTAATTGGGGACCGTTAGGGGCTTTTTAGAGCACCCTTTGCGGAAAAGCTTATAAGATCCGAGCGTTCTTAGTAGTTTGTAGGGAGAAAGGAGGAAAAAACCGCCCTGTTGCAATAAGACTCTAGGAGAATTGAAACGTTAAGGCGATAAATGTTTCATGTTCTGCTTCGGGTAGTTGCAATAAGACTCTAGGAGAATTGAAACGTCCACGCAAAGAAAAAGGTAAAGCTCTTCAAACTCAAGTTGCAATAAGACTCTAGGAGAATTGAAACTCAATGACTCTGCCCATCTCCCTTTTCATGTCGAGAAGTTGCAATAAGACTCTAGGAGAATTGAAACACGAAGATGGGGAGATGGCTTTTAACGGGTTCAACGAGTTGCAATAAGACTCTAGGAGAATTGAAACAGGTTTTTCATTGGAGCTATCTCATACTGGTGCTTTCTGTTGCAATAAGACTCTAGGAGAATTGAAACGAGTTTGCGAGGGCTTTCTGAGTGAGGTAACGTGAAAGTTGCAATAAGACTCTAGGAGAATTGAAATATTATCAAGGAGGATTTAAGGCAAATACTCCGCGAAAGTTGCAATAAGACTCTAGGAGAATTGAAATCAATTCCGCGAGGGTGGTAGGGTTCGGGTTCTTTGGTTGCAATAAGACTCTAGGAGAATTGAAATAAGGGTACGGCGCAGAGGCCAGCGGTGAGGAGGATAGTTGCAATAAGACTCTAGGAGAATTGAAATTTTGAGCGTCAATCTTCGCCTGCTCTTCATCGCCATTCGTTGCAATAAGACTCTAGGAGAATTGAAATGAATCTGGACATCAGACATCGGCTTTCACCTCCATCACGTTGCAATAAGACTCTAGGAGAATTGAAATCGCCTTCTTGATGTCTGCGGGCTTCTCTATATCTATGTGTTGCAATAAGACTCTAGGAGAATTGAAATCAATCCTCCTCTCGGCCTCAGGAGTGAACTTCGGAAAAGTTGCAATAAGACTCTAGGAGAATTGAAATCCGTGCTTTGGCTGGTGGTGTTTGCAGGGGTGGTGCCGTGTTGCAATAAGACTCTAGGAGAATTGAAATTAGGTGTTAGGTGCCTCGGTGACGTCACGGAGCGCCCGTTGCAATAAGACTCTAAGAGAATTGAAAGTACGTCATGGCCACGGCTTCCCTGAATGCATCCCGCACAGTTGCAATAAAAACTCTGAGAAAAATTCAAAATGAATTCAGAAAGAGAAAGTCCGAGAAAAAGATCCTCAGACCTTGATCCTCTTCCAAACAGTTCCCTGCGGCGTGTCCTCAAGCTGGATTCCGAGGTTTCTCAGCTCGTCCCTTATCTTATCGGCGAGGTCGAACTTCCTCTCCTTCCTGAGCTGGGCGCGAACATCGATGAGGAGCTTTATCAGGGCCTCTTCTTCTCCAGCCTTCTGCTCCCTGAAGTAGTCCTCAAAGATGCCGAAGACCTCGCTCACCATCTTAAAGAACTCCCAGGCCTTCCTGAGAATGCTCTCCTTGGGCTTTTCGACCTGCGTTAGGTAGCGGTTAATCGCGTTGCTGACCTCGAAGACCGCTTTGAGTGCCTCGGCCGTGTTGAAGTCGTCGTCCATTGCATCGTAGAACTTCTTCCTGCCGTCCCTTATGGCCTCGTAGGCCTCAAACTCCTCCTCGCCCCACTTGAAGGATATCTCCGCTCTCTCCATCGCCACGCGGATGTTCTCGAGGGTGTTGTAGAGCCTCTCAAGGTTGTTCTTGGCGTGCTCGAGGCCCTCCTCGGTGTAGTCGAGCGGCGACCTGTAGTGTCTCTGCAGGACGAAGAGCCTTATTACCTCCGGGTCGTAGCGCTCCAGTGCTTCCCTAATCGTCACGAAGTTGCCGAGGCTCTTGCTCATCTTCTCGCCATTCACCATGAGAAAGCCCGTGTGCATCCAGTAGCGAACCCACTCGTGGCCGGTGCACGCTTCCGTCTGGGCTATTTCGTTCTCGTGGTGAGGGAAGATGAGGTCGCTTCCCCCGCCGTGGATGTCAAAACTCTCGCCGAGGTACTTGGTGCTCATCGTGGAGCACTCTATATGCCAGCCGGGCCTTCCCTCGCCCCAGGGACTCTCCCATTTGGGCTCCCCTGGCTTGGCCTTCTTCCAGAGGGCAAAGTCTTCGGGGTTCTTCTTGCCCTCTCCTGGCTCAACGCGCGCGCCCTTGACGAGGTCTTCCAGCTTTACCTTGCTGAGCTTTCCGTAGTCTTTGAACTTCCTGACTTCAAAATAGACGCCATCGCTCCCCTCGTAGGCGTAGCCTTTCTCCTGGAGCTTCCTTATGAAGTCTATGATGTCCTGGATGTGCTCGGTGACGCGCGGGTAGATGTCCGCCGGCTTGACCTTCAAAGCTTTCATGTCCTCAAGGAAGTATTTCAGGAATTTTTCGGCCAGCTCCTTCGGGTCTTCGCCGGTCTCATTGGCCCTCTTGATGATTTTATCGTCTATGTCTGTGAAGTTCATGACCATGAGAACGGTATACCCCTTGTGCTCAAGGTAGCGCCTTATAACGTCGAAGGCGATGTAAGTCCTCGCGTGACCGATGTGTGTGTAATCGTAAACCGTTGGCCCGCAGACGTACATCCTGACCTCGCCTTCTCTCAGGGGCTTGAACTCCTCCTTCTGCCTCGTCAGGGTGTTGTAGATTTTGATCCCCATTCCTACCACCGGGCGCTTTTGGGAGTGGCTTTTTATTAGCTTATCGCCGCAGGTGTCGGTGGAGTGCCATAACCGCCATACTAACTATGAGCGCAACCAGGAAGAACTCTTTTAAGAGCTCAGTGTTCTCATTGAATTGCGATCCTTTGGAGACCATGGACGATGCCGTCAGTGAGGAATGTGTGCCCTCGGAGACGTTGAACGTCGGGCTCGTTGAGGATGCTTTATCTTTGAGGATGTAGACGTCCGCCAGGTTCTCAAAACCGTACTCTGGAGAAAGCTCGAAGTCTTTTAGCACCATGTCTGGCGTCACTTTCAGAATGGGTAGCGGAATTATTGATGTCTCATTGAAGTAAAAGACGTAGAGGGGTTTCTCAAACATATCCTTGAGCTTCTCCCAGGGTATCTGGTCATAGTCCATTGAGGTGTTTGCCCATTCGATAATACCTGTAGTGGAGCCATTTAGAAGGAAGGGATACCCCAGGTAGAGCTTATAGGTGAAATTGAGCTCAATCCGAGTCGTCCCTGTTTTTTCCCCTGGAACTGCGTTCAGGGTAAAATTGTTCTCTATCACGTCCATCTCAATGGCTGGAACTATGACGATGTCGTTTCCGCGGGAGAACGCGATCAGGTTGCTTAGCTCCTTCTCATCCCACAGATACGGAGCTATCTCTCTTATTTTTATAGCGTAAGTCCGATTTTTAAATTGGAACACCACACTGTCCCCTTCTACCTTCCCTCGCACTGGGTTGGTCGTCTTCCGTTCTGAGATCGAATTCAGGATTTTGGTGAGGCTCTCGTTTTGGCCTTCGTACTCGTAGTAGCCGCCGATGTAGTGGGCTCCGCTCGAGTTCACGAGGTAGAACCTGTCGTACTGGGTTGTCGGGTCATACTCAACGGTGCACTGTCCCAATGAGTGGGGTTTTAATCCGTAGTATCCAGTTGATACGTAGATGAAACCTTCACTGGTGGGCATTATGATTATTCTGAAGCCCGAGGAGCAGAAACTAATGGTTAGAGTGGGGTCTGCCTTTGAGGAAGGGATAAAAATCAGGAAAAACAAAGAAAGCACTAGCATCAATTCAATAAAATTTGAGTGAGTATTTCTGGGATAACTTTTCACTGCCTATAGCACCCCCATTCTTTTTAGATAGTAATCAAATACGATATCAACTACATCTAGAGTTATCCCGAAATAGTATGCTAAATTGGTGTCCAGTCTACGAAGAACTTCTCTTTGAACGAGGTAATAATCACTGGCAAGTTTAAGACATTGCTCATGATTGCCGCAGGTCCTACAATTTCCATTGCCCTTTGTTAATATACATTCATCGGCTTCCATCACCATGTGTACTTTAGAGGAACTCATATTTTTTAAAGTCCTTAACCACTCTTTAAATTCGTAAAATGAGAAAGGATACCTTCCTGAATTGTTCATATAGTAATTTGGTTGCACGAAAATGAGATCAAAGGCGTCAAGAGATTGAGGTGACCAAATGTCAGTATTGCTTAACGCGTATGTATGTGCTGATGGTATCCAGATGAATTTTAATCCGTGATCGTGAATTTTTTCGGCTATTCTCAAAAGTGCCTCTGGATTTATCACTGAGTTCTGTTTCCCCTTCCAGTAATCTTTGAACATCCATGCATATTCTAGATCCCAGTAAAACCCCAAAAGGTTATCTTCTTCCACTGATAGAACCCCATCAACCCAACTAAGCCAATAATCCCCAGTCTGAATATTCCCTCTTCCCAGTAGAATATCCTTTGAGGGCATGTAATATGGTATTGAAACGTAATATTCTATCTCCCTTTTGGCCATTAACTTTGTGAAACTTGCAAGCTCTTTTCCATCCCTATATCCATTACCGCTGTAATTTGCATCTAGTCCCTCTCGAGTTGTAAAGATTGCAATATCGAATCTCTCTTTAAAATCATAAACTGTTGCAGGATTCTTGCTTAGTGTTCGTATCCTTGAGATGTACTTGCCAGTCGAACTATCCCACTTGATATACCATAATCCGAATTTCATGTAGCATCATCATTATTCAATATCAATATTCTACTTATAAACTTTTTGATATTATTTATATAACTTCTTAGTATTAAAATTCTTCAGTAGGCACTATTTCTGAAAATCTGCAAAAGCTTAAAAACCGACCACCCAACTGGGTCTGGAAAAGGAAAGGAGGTCACGAAAATGACCAAGGTTCAGAAGGGTGACGTTATCAGGCTCAAGTACACCGGAAGGATAAAGGAGACCGGTGAGATATTCGACACAACCGATGAAGAGATCGCGAAGCAGGCTGGAATCTACAAGGAGAACGGCGTTTACGGGCCCGTCCCGATAGCCGTCGGTGCTGGTCACGTGATTCAGGGCCTTGACGAGCAGCTTGAGGGTCTTGAAGTCGGAAAGAAGTACGAGATCGAGGTTCCACCCGAGAAGGGCTTCGGAAAGCGCGATCCCAAGCTCATCAAGACCTTCACCCTCGGCCAGTTCAGGAGGCAGGGGCTCATACCCTTCCCTGGGATGCCCGTCGAGATAGAGACCGAGGGTGGCAGGAAACTCAGGGGCAGGGTTCTCACCGTTAGCGGAGGCCGTGTCAGGGTTGACTTCAACCACCCCTACGCAGGCAAGCACCTCGTTTACGAGGTCGAGGTCGTTGAGAAGATTGACGACCCGATTGAGAAGGTTAAGGCCCTCATCGAGCTTCGCCTGCCCAGGCTTGACGCGAACAAGGTCGTCATAGAGGTCGGCGAGAAGGACGTCGTCGTTGACTTCACCCCGGTTAGGGAGGAGGTTGACAAGGGCACCCTCGTTCTCGGCGAGCTCCTCCTCGAGGGCGACCTCAAGTTCCTTGGTTACGAGGAAGTCAAGTTCAGGCCCAGCGTTGACGAGCTTCTCAAGCCGCCGGAAGCCGAGGAGGGCGAGGCCTCTGAGGAGGAGGCCAGTGAGACAACCGAAGCTCCTGAGGAAACTGAAACCGAAAAGGCAGCTGAACAGGAAGCAATCAAGGAGGCCCCTGAGGAAGAGAGCGAGGAGAAAGGGGAGACCGAGGAGAGTGCGGAGGAGTCGGAAGCTGAGGAGGCCTCAGAAAAGGCTGAAGAGACTGAGGAGAAAAAGCCCAAGAAGAGCACCAAGAGCAGGAAGACTAGGAGAACCACAAGGAAGAAGAGCACAACCAAGAAGAAAGCCAAAGCAGCCGAAGAGAATGGTGAAGCCGAGGCTGAAAACGCCGAGGCCTCTGAGTGAGGTTTTTAACCCCCGTTCTTTTTATTATACTGTGGGGAGAGGTTATGAAGTCTCGCTTTGACGTTCTCCTTGAAGACCTCGGCGGAAGGTTCACGAAAGATGACGTGCCTAAGATACGCGACGCCGTACTCGCTCTCAGACAAGTGATGGAGCTCCCCGTTTCGTATCTAAATCCCTCGAGCGGCTACCATCCTGTTGTCGTGTTCAAAAAGCGCTTTGGGCGGGTAGTCAAGGAAGTCCCGGTTTCCCTGCTTGAGCTGAAGATCCTCAACCGCTACAACATGCCCGGCTGGAAGAGGGTCGTGGAGTTCTGGCTGGACAACGATATAGCCGTCCACGAAAGCCTTCTCGGGGTTGATGCCGTGCTTATCGGCGACCCGAGAACCCTGAACAGAATGGGGGACGCCCTCAGGAGAATAGCCCAGTACATGAGCGTTAGGCCGAGAAAGCTCGTCCTGTTTTACAGCTCCGTCTATCTGGACTACGGCGGCGGCAGGTATATACTCGTAACCCTTAGAGGCAACGACATTGAGCTCGGGCTTATCAGAATGAAGCTCAGCGAGGCTGCTAGCTACCTTGGAAAGGCCGTTGAATACATGGACTCGGCCTTTGGGAACAAGAACATCGAGTTTTACAAGGTTCTCTTCACGTATGCAACGAGCACGTATGGCTCCTTCGACTGGTTCTTCCACAAATACGTCTATCCCAATCTGAACCCCGAGCAGAGGGAGTTCTTCGAGGAGATGCAGGACTACCGCAATTTCCTCAGGCTTCTATACTCCCACGTGAACAGACTCAACAAGGACAGACTTGGTGATTTTGTCGGAATCAGGGTTGTCAGAAGGGGAAACCCCCACCGGCCGCTTGAGATAGAGATAGCGTTCACAAACCGCGGCATTCAGATTGGAAGGTACGTCAGAACGGCGCACATAAGCTTCATGGTGTGAGCCTTGAGGGAAGTTTTGCTCTTCATACTTTTACTGCCCCTTAGCTTCGTCCCATGGCTTATTCATACCTCTTTCTGGGACCACGTTGCCATAGTCGGCCTCTTTTACCTCCTAATTCCGGCGGTAGTCTCAAGACTTATGGGCTTCCAGTGGGGAGAAGTCGGCATAAGCCTACCAAACAGGACTGGTCTAAAGCTCTTTGCCGTTCTCTTTCTGGCTTCAATTCCACTGAGCATCTACGGGAGAAGCATCCCCGAGATGAGGTCTTACTATCCGGTTTTTCCGTATTCAAGCGCCTTTGACTTCGTTCTGGGTGAGCTTGCCATGGGGATTACAATGCTGGCCCACGAGGCTTTTTATCGAGGCTTTCTTCTTTTCCCTCTGGCAAAAAAGAACGAGTGGCTGGCCGTAATCCTTCAGGACATCCCCTATACAATAGTCCACATCGGAAAGCCCGGAATAGAAGTTCCCTACGCTTTCATAGCCGGGATAGTCTTTGCAAAAATGGACTTAAAAGGAGAGAGCTTCGTCCCAAGCTTCCTCCTTCACTGGCTCGGTTCGGCTTTCTTCGACGTGCTCTGCGCGCTCTAAATCCCAACAGAATATAGTTTGACGAGCGACTCTCCACAACAAAGCTTTATAACACTCCTAAGCAAAATTATAAACGGTGAGGATTATGGATTTAACATCGTGGGCTCGTGAAAAAGCACTATGGAACAGAAAGAACTGGGGAGAATACACCAACCAGCTTTCTGAGCTCTATGTGGCTCTTTATCAGTTCGAGAACTTCTGGAAGTGGACGAAAACTGAACTTCATGGAAAAAGAATAGCCTTTCTTGATGATCACCTAAAGAATTCCGCAAGAATGCTTCTAATAGGTGGAGAAGACTCTCCAAATGCCATAGGAAGATTTATGTATTCTTTGTTCGGGGTTCGCGCCCTTGGGGCGAACGACTATGATGATACACTAACCCTCTACAAAAGAAGAGGTGATAGAGTGGCGTTCGTCGTTGGTGATCTAGTACTGGGTACCTCGCATGATAACTTTGAACAAATCCTAAACCAGCTTAAGGATCTTATTCTCAGTCTCGGGGGCCAAGTACCAGAGATTCCCAAGGAAGAGTTTCTCTCATGGGTCTCTCCAGATGAGCCGAAGCTTGTGGAGAAATTCAATCATCTTCTAAGAACCGGATGCGCTCTGCTGCCCATGTTTAACCCATACTCCGCAATTTCGTACTATCTTGACACCGCTCCCTTGTTACACATTGAGGAGATACTCAATGGAGACATCCACAGCCTAAGAGAACTCTCCTCGTTATGGCGCATTGGGTACATTTACAACTCAAAGCTCGAAAAGGTTGATCTTGAGAAGGCCAGTGAAGAAGATGTGGATGATTTCTTCTGGCTAAGTCATTTTAACCCTTCCCCACCGAGCATTCCAGCCTTAATAAACGCTCTCTTTGGGGAGTTTGGAGATGTCTCTGCGATTCTTTCAAGGCTCTCAAGAGATGTAAGGAGCGCCTTTAAAGAGTGGTGGAAGGACAAGTACAACTTTGTAACAAGGACGTATAACTTGGAAGGTTGGGACATATCGGAAGATACCAGGGGGATATTAAGATACATTCAAAATGGTGATGAATACAGTTTAGTCCCCACTTCAGGCACTTCATTTGTACTTGTGGACAATGCTGGTTATAAGACCTATACAGCCACTATTCCTCTCTCAAGGTTCATCGAGGAGATATTCCCCCTCATCTCCGCGGGGTACATCAGGACACCCAATTGGGTGGGCAATGAGTCGGGGACTCCTTTAGAGAAGAGATATCTCAAGATAAAGGTCAACAGAACCGAAAGCAGGTATGGAAAGCAGTTTTATTACGATGGTGGGTCTTGGGTCATCAAAGGGCTTCTTTAGGTGGGAATATGAGGAGAATTCAAAAGAAAAAGCCGCTGATCCAAGAGGCCCCTGAGGAAGATGAAAAACTCAAAGTCAAGAAAATTCCAAGCACTATAAAACAACCAAGCTCTAGTGGGAATGTTCCTCGCTCAATGGATACCCGCAAAACGTCAAAAAATGAGGAACAAATTGCCAGAACACCAATTTCTCCAAAGAGAAAAACTTCTGAGAGAAAGTTTAGCGAGATTAAACTGATCTCTCCTTATTCAGCAATGGAGGGTATTTCACTGGAAAGCGATGTAAATCCTGTAACGGCTCCACACGAGATTTCTCTACTCTTCCAAGAAGAGAACTTTCCACGAGATTTAAGTATAGACATTAGAACATCCGAAACCGGGGAAGAACCTTCTTTTAGGTTTACCCTTTCGCCCCCACAGGAGCTTAGAATCACTGTTCATTCAAAAATTCCCAGCAAACACTCTAATCCACCCCCGTTTGGACGTGGAGTCCCCGCCGATATGGTCTCACATAGTCTTTCCCTGTCCCTCGAATTTACTCAACATCAAGTTAGGACAATTACAGAGATTCCTCTATCCAATACAGAGGTTCCAAAGGAGCTTAAAGTCTCTTTGAGAGTGTCCAAGAGCTCAAATGTTGGTAGAATGGAGTTCCCCTTAAAATCCGAGACTTTTCCAAAAGCTGAATTCAAAGTCTCTTTGCCTTATTATGATCAAAGGTCAATACAGCTCATTGACCTAAAAAGAAACGCTATTGCCCCCTTACAGCTGGATTTGAATTTTGAAATAAATCCCTACTTGGCAGATATCTCCGGATTCGTTGAGTGGGAGGTACGAAAGATGAGCAACGTTTTAGATACCCTGCTTGGAGTGAGGGGAAAATTCCCCCATGGGGCAGACGAAATCACTGACAAACCCGTTTTCATTCTACTCGGTCAAGAACTAGGAGAGTGGCAATGGCCACTCCTGCGCATTCTTTCGGAGATATACCTCGAGTATAAGGGAGAAAGACCTAGACCGACATATAGAACCCTCAAGGAATACATGGACGGTATTGAGAGAGTTGATTCCACTAAGGATGTTTATCTAATGACATCCTTTTCACCCGCATCAAAGATAGAGGTCATTGACTCAAGAGGAGTTTCACTTAATAAGCTCAAGACGTTCATATACAAAGTTGCAGGCAGGCTCCAGACCAGTTATTTAACAGGTCTCGGCTTTTTAGTAACGATAACTGATAGGCTTAGTGTGGAGAACTTGGAAGATGTAATGTCCAGCTTTAGAGGGATAATGCATACGATAATCCTTCCAGAAACGGAAAGCTCAGAGATTTTGCCGAGATATAGGGCACTTGTTTATGGGGTAACTGGAATTCGGGACGAAGATTTCCTAAAAGCTGAGGAAAAGATGGACGAGTATTTAATCGAGACCACCAAAGTGTTCTCTCCACTGGTGCCAAAAACTTCCTCGGAGGGAACCCACTATAAGCTGAAGTGTGCAGTTCTCTCTTATATTCTTTCTCAGGAGATCGAAGAGTACGCAGAGTCGGAGATACTAGACAAGGCTATTGAACTTATCTCAAACCAAATTGTCAAGATAGAAGAACCTCTAGAAACAGGCATAATTCCTGATATTCAATGGGCAGACCACTCAGTGATTGAAATCGAGACTCTGATCGGAACAGAGAATCCCTTAAAGAAAATTGACCACACCGTTGAAAAGTACGTAGTCAGTGGAAAGTTGCAACTTCCTGAAAATGAACTCTGGATAGTCCTTAGACCGGTGTCCGCACTCATACACCACCATAAAATCAAATTACGCCAGAAGATATGGCATAAGCTGTTTGGGGAAGTCCCGATAAAGTTCAAAGTTCTCGTGTGGGAAAATGGCTGGAACCTTGTGGATCTTGGTGAATTCGTTGAAGATATAAAAAATATAGCCAAAATTAAGCTTTGAAACACCTTGGAACTAACTCTTTTCTTTACCTTGAACCCTCGCGGTTCCGTAGCCGACGAAGAGCACCCTGTCCGGATCAAGGGCCTTTAGGACCTCCGGCCGGTGGGTTATTATGAGCGCGGTAATCCCTGCCTCGCGGATTATCTCGGCAACCTTTCTGGCGACCCTCATGGCCGTTAGAGTGTCAAGGTGTGCCGCGAACTCGTCTATGAGGAGCAGATTTGGTTTCTCAGCGAGGAGCGAGGCTATCCTGGCCCTCTCCTTCTGACCCGTGCTGAGCTCCGAGTACTTTGCCCTGTAAAGGACTGCGTCACTCAGTCCAGCCCTGTTGAGAACTTCAACTGCCGCGTTAAGGTCGCCTATCTTCCTGTAAACGTGCTCAAGTATGCTCTCAGTCCCAAAGCTCGGCTCGAACTCGCCGGGTATCATAACGGAGACCTTAACGTTCTTGGGAACTTCTATCTCTCCAGTCGTCGGCCTGAAGCGCTCCTCCCACCAGCCGTTGGCCGCCCCCAAAATTAGCCTCAGGAGGGTGGTCTTCCCAGCTCCGCTCGCACCCACGACCGCTATGAGCTCGCCGGGTTTTATCTCGAAGTTGAGGTTCCTAAGGACGGGCCTCTGGATGACGCGGTGCCTGACGCCGAACGCCTCCAGGAGTTCCCTTATCTCATCCGGAAGGCCCTTCACGTCGAGCTCGCTTTCGAAGACCTTGCTCACATCCTTGAATACTATCGGCCCGCTGAGAGGCTCGACCTTTCCGTAGCTCGGGCGCCAGAGCCTTCCGTCCTTTGGGGCGTACGGATCCTCCTTAAGGAAGCGCTCTATGTACTCCTTCGCCTCCTCGGTCAGAGGGTAGAAGAGAACGGGCCTCCCGCTTGCAGTCTCCCAGAGGAACTTGAAGCCCACCTTCTCGAAGAACGGGTTGTAGCGGGCCATCTGGGCTATGGTCTCTACTATGTGCTTTCTCTTCCTCATCTCCGGAATTCTGCGCTCGGCTATCCACTCGAGCGCGGCCTTAACGCTCAGCTGACCGAGGCCGTCGGAGCGGTAGTCGGGGTGAACCACAACCCTGGCTATCCTCGCCCCAGCTGTGTTCGTCTCCTTTAGGGCCTTCCACTTGGCCTCCTCCCAGAGGTACGAGCGGGCAACCCTCTTCTTGTACTTCTTCTTCAGCTCCTCGTAAAGCTCGCGCATTATCCTCTCCGGCCAGAATGCGGGGTGGAACCAGTCCTCTGGGAAGACTTTCTCGCGGATGTTCTTCTCGATTTCTCCGTTCGGCAGTCTGCGGTGCATCAGGGGTATAGGCGGGTCAACGCGGACGTAGCTGAGAATCCTCGGCTCGTACTCCTCCCTCTCAACTAGCTCAAGGATCAGGAAGCGCGAGGCCGGAGTTGAGCCCTTGATTTCGAGTATGTGGACGTCCTCGCTCCCGCAGACGGGACAGGCCCCCTTCGTGTTGGCCTCGAAGATGTGGCCGTTCTCACAGCGCCACAGCGCCACCTTCTCCTTCTGGCTCGCGTAATGGTACTGCTCAAGCTCCGCTATCGCCTCGAAGTCGGACTCGTATTTGGCCTCCCTCGCCTGGATTTTGTATGTGTAGAGGAGCTCACCCGTCAGCGGAGAGTAGCGCTTTGCCTCAAGCTCCTTTTCCCAGAGGGGCCAGACCGGGATCTTTTCACCGTTGTAGAACTTCCACAGGCGGTAGTCATCAAAGTCGAGAACCTTAAAGCCGTTCTTCTCCTTTGGCTTGCTCAGAATCTCAATCTCAACCTCGTCCCCAGTCAGAAACCACTGGGCCGCGTTGCCCGTCATATAGAGCCTGTACTTTTCCCCGGCATCAACCTCAAGAACGCCGAACCACCGGTGCTTGAACCGCGGGATTTCGTTTCCTGTCACTTTTCCCCGCACTATCATGAGAGCCACCAATAAAAATAGGGAGGAGAGGTTATAACGTTAGCTAATGAGGAGCCTCACCCTTTCGACGACTTCTTCTGCATTACTGCCAAACACGAGTATCATCGGTTCCTTTCCCCAGTCTCCGAGGTGGTAAACTATGTCTGGCCTCTCTCCAAGCCTTTTGACTGCGGTCTCAATGCCCCACTCCATCGTGCCCCTCTCGGCCCTCTTGACTTCCTCCGGCTCCTCCCTGCGGTCGTAGAAGGAAACCTTGAGCCCGAGCTTTTTCGCCTTCTCGACGAGTTCTTCTGAATAGCGGAGATTGAGTACTGCTTTGACCTCTGGGTAGAACTCCCTCATCTTCAGGAGGGCCCTTCTCAGATGGTCGCTGGCGTTGAGCTCAACTGGACCTACTGGCTTCACCGTTTTATCGTAGCGGACTATCCGGCCCTTAACTGCAAAGACCTCGTTGAAATCCGTTGCTAGGGCGAAGTTCGTGCCTACTTCAGCCACATGCCGATTCAGAAGCTCGCCCATTTTCACAAGCCTGTTCACTGCATCTCCAAGCTCTTCCTTAGATCTCCATCTCTGAGCATCCCTCTGAAGCTCCCAGATAGGATTGATTGCTTTTCCTTCTCCCCTCGAGAACCTTATCGCCCCCTCGACGAAGCGTTTTGCCTTCTCGACGGCCTCTGGAAGCCTTAGGCCTTTGGCAATGAAAGCGGCAAGGGCCGTCGAGAAGGCACAACCAGTCCCGTGTGTGAAGCCCTCAGCGTGCTCTCCCGGAATCTCGAAGACCTCTCCATTCCAGTAGAGGACGTCGGTAAAGTTCAAGTGCCCGCCCTTGACGACCGCCGCTTCCGCGCTCAGCTCTTCCACGAGAACCCTCGCGGCTTTTCTCATGTCCTCTACCGAGTTTATCTTAATTCCCGTTAGAACCTCTGCCTCAGGGACGTTCGGGGTGACTATCGAGCCCGGAACGAGCCTTTTCTTCAGCCTCCCAACATCTTCCGGGCTTAAAAACTGGAAGCCAGAGGTAGAAGCCATAACCGGATCGAGAATCTTCCTCAGCCCTTTCGTCTCCTCGGCTATGGCCTCTATCGCACCGCCATGGATGAGGCCGATTTTAACGGCCCTGATGTCAAAGGCATCCCTGACGGCCCTTATCTGCTCTCTGATAGTTTCTGGTGGTGCTATAAAGACGCCCCTAACCTCGTTGGGGTTCTGATATGTTATCGCGGAAACTACTGGGAGCGGGTGCTCGTTCAAAGCGGAAACCGTCTCGATGTCCGCCTTCAGCCCCGCCCCACCGCCCGTGTCGAGGCCCGCTATTATAAGCACGGCCATGGGCATCACTTTCCGAGCTTCTGGAGAATCTCAAGTGCCGCCTTCCTCCCGCTCAGGAGCATGCCGCCGAATATCGGACCCATCCTCGGAGCTCCAGCCAGGGCGTTGGCCGCCATTCCAGTTGCGTACAGCCCCGGAAAGACCTCCCTCGTGTGCTCAACGGTAAGCTCCTCACCCTTTTCGGCCCACATCGGCCCTTCTCCGGGGATGGCCTTTATGAGTCCACGCTTTAGGAGGTGCTGGCTGATTTGCGCCCCGTGGCCCGTTGAATCCACCACGAACTTCGCCTCGACCGTGAGCGGATCAACATGAAGGCCGGTCATCATAACTGGAGTCCAGTTTATTACGAGTCCCGAGACCCTGCCGTCCTTAACCACGAGGTCTTCCACTTCCACCATGTTGAATATCTTTGCCCCTGCTTTCACCGCCTTGCTCGCGAGCGTCGAGGCAAGCTCTATCGAGTCGAGAACGTAGAGGCCGTTTCCAACCTGGCTGTAGTCCACCCCAAATTCGTCGAGGATCTCCCTCGCGCTCTCCTGGACGACGACGCGGTTGAATCCCATCGCCCCGCCCCAGATTCCTCCTCCCACGGAGAGCTTCTTCTCAAAGATGGCCACCTTAGCGCCGCCCTTGGCGAGGTAGTAGCCAGCTACCATTCCCGAAGGACCGGCACCGACTATGGCAATATCAAGCTGAAGGTTCTGGAGGAGGTCGTTGAAGTAGGCTTCAACTATCGCCCTGCTTATCTCGATCTCCCTCATGCCCACCACCTAAAACCTTTTAAACCGCGCTCAAAACTAAGTTTTGAGATTTAAAAACTTTGTTATGAAATGGGTTATAAAACCGGGTGATGGACATGACCCAGCTTGAGGAAGCTCGGAAGGGCGTCGTAACGGAAGAAATGAAGTTCATAGCCGAGAGGGAAGGGATAGACGCCGAGAAGCTGAGGAGGAACGTCGCCAAGGGATACACCGTCATCTTCCGCAACGTCCGCCACGACTGGGTTAAGCCGGTTGCCGTGGGTGCGGGAGTTAGAGTCAAGGTGAACGCTAACATAGGCACCTCAAGGGACATCGTTGACGTTAAGGCCGAGATAGAAAAGGCGAAGGTGGCAGTAAAGTACGGCGCCGACACGATAATGGATCTCTCCACAGGAGGAGACCTCGACGAGATAAGGAAGACCATAATGCACGCCGTGGACGTCCCAGTGGGTACGGTTCCCATCTACCAGGCCGCGGAGGAGATGCTCGCTAAGGGCAAGGCCATCATCGAGATGAGCGAGGAGGACATGTGGAGGGCAGTTGAGAAGCACTTCAAGGACGGCGTTGACTACACGACCATCCACGTCGGCGTCACCAAAGAAGTCGTCGAAAAAATGAAGAGAACTAAGAGGGCCGTCGGAATGGTCTCGCGCGGCGGGACGTTTCTGGCAGCTTGGATACTCCACTGGGGCGAGGAGAATCCGTTCTACAAGGACTACGACTACCTTCTTGAGCTGGCCAGGGAGTACGACGTTGTCCTGAGCCTCGGCGACGGACTTAGGCCCGGCGGCCTTCCTGACGCTGGGGACGAACTCCAGATAGCTGAACTTTACACGCTCGGAAGGCTCGTGAGGAGAGCTAGAGAGGCTGGAGTTCAAACCATGGTTGAGGGGCCTGGCCACGTCCCCATAGACCAGATAGCGGCCCAGGTGAAGCTGGCCAAAGTCGCAACGGACAACGCGCCCTTCTACGTGCTCGGCCCGATAGTTACGGACATCTTCCCGGGCTACGACCACATAACGGCCGCGATAGGTGGGGCAATAGCGGCCCTCAATGGGGCTGACTTCCTCTGCTACGTGACCCCCGCTGAACACCTCGGCCTTCCAGACGTGGAGCACGTTAGGCAGGGGGTAATAGCGGCGAAGATTGCAGCCCACGCGGTCAACCTGACCCGCTTCGAGGCCGACTTCAAGAAGGATTATCTCATGGCGCTGGCGAGGGGGAAGCTCAACTGGGCCAGGCAGTTCGAGCTTTCGATGGACAAGGAACGCTTTGTTGAGATAAGGAAGGAGAGGCCGACGAAGACCGAGGCCTGCTCGATGTGCGGTGACCTCTGCGCGATAAAGCTCATCAACGACATGCTCGCGGGTGAGCGGAAGTGAGGCCCATCTACCGCGGAAAGACCAAAGATGTGTACGAGGACGGGCCTTACCTTGTCTTTTACTTCAAAGACTCAGTCCTTGGCGAGGATGGAAGGGAAGACACTGGAGGCAACGAGATCGTAGGTGAGAGGAGGGGTAAGGGGAGTATCGTTCTTGATGAGACTGAGTTCTTCTTTCGCCTCCTCGAAGAGAAGGGAATAAGGACGCACTTCGTCGAGCGGATTGACGAGAGGAGGGCGCGCTTCCTGAGGGCGGAGAGGATACCGCTAGAGGTCATCTACCGCGAGCTTGCCTACGGGAGCTTTCTGAGGCGCTATCAAGGTTGGGTAAAGGAGCTGAAGCCGCTCGGGATAGTGGAGTTCACGCTGAAGGACGACTCCCTTAAAGACCCGCTGATAACGGAAGAAGCCGTAGTAAAACTCGGGATAGCAAGCGAAGGGGAAGTTAGAGAGATGAAGGAGAAAACCAGGAAGGTCGCCGAGATTTTAAGGGAGTTCTTCTCCTCGAAGGGCCTTCAGCTCGTTGATTTCAAGCTGGAGTTCGGCCGGAGAAACGGCGAGCTCATCGTCATAGACGAGCTGAGCGGCGACACGATGCGCGTTATAAAGGACGGGAAGCTCCTGAGCCAGGAGGAGCTTAGGGAGGTGATAAAATGATCGTTTCAACCATAGCGTCCCACTCCTCGCTCCAGATACTCCTCGGGGCGAAGAAAGAAGGATTTAAGACGAGGCTCTACGTTTCGCCTAAGAGAAGGCCCTTCTACTCTTCACTTCCGATTGTTGATGATCTCGTAGTTGCAGAGGAGATGACCTCCATCCTGAACGATGACGGAATAGTTGTTCCTCATGGCTCTTTCGTCGCCTACCTCGGAATTGAGGCAATAGAAAAGGCAAAAGCTAGGTTCTTCGGCAACAGGCGCTTCCTCAAGTGGGAGACGACCTTTGAGCTCCAGGATAAGGCCCTTGAGGGGGCTGGAATTCCGAGGGTTGAGGTTGTCGAGCCCGAGGATGCCAAGCCGGACGAGCTATACTTCGTCAGGATTGAAGGGCCTAGGGGAGGGAGCGGCCACTTCATTGTAGAGGGCAGTGAGCTCGAGGAGAGGCTTTCAACGCTTGAAGAACCTTACAGAGTTGAGCGCTTCATCCCGGGCGTTTACCTCTACGTCCACTTCTTCTACTCGCCCATCCTGGAGAGGCTTGAGCTCCTCGGCGTTGACGAGAGGGTTCTAATAGCCGACGGCAACGCCCGCTGGCCAGTGAAGCCTCTCCCGTACACAATAGTTGGCAACAGGGCGATTGCCCTTAGAGAATCGCTCCTCCCGCAGCTCTACGACTACGGGCTGGCTTTCGTCAGGACCATGAGGGAGCTTGAGCCGCCGGGGGTTATCGGGCCGTTCGCCCTCCACTTCGCCTACGACGGTTCTTTCAAAGCTATCGGCATAGCTTCGCGCATAGACGGGGGAAGTAACGCTGACCACTGGTACTCGGAGCTCTACTGGGGCGAGAGACTCAGCATGGGGAGGAGAATAGCGAGGGAGCTCAGGCTTGCCGAGGAGGAAGACAGGCTTGAGGAGGTGGTAACGTGAGGTACGTGGGAAGGACGCTCGGAATAGGGCTGAACAATGGGAAGCCATTCGCCTTCTACCTCCTCTGCTCCAGATCCTTCCCAAACAGGAGGGCAGTGGTGAAGGGAAACGGGGTCTACATCCTCAATCAGACGGAGACGGAGAACCCCTACGTGAGCTATCCCGTCGTGAGGCTGATGGAAGACTACGCGGTCGTCACCAACGGCCTCCACACGGACTTCATAGCCCAGGCCCTTGAGTGGGAGAGGCCAAGGAAGGCCCTCGTTCATGTCCTGGATGCCCTCGATTACGAAAGGGACGATTACAGCACTCCGAGGATAGCGGGGATAATCCAGCACGGGGGAAGGAGGGGCTGGCTCGGCTTTGTGGGAAGAGATATGCTCTGGATGAGGGAACTTGAGCTTGAGGAGGGCAAAGCCTTCCTGACGGCGACGTACAACATGGAGGGCTTTGAGAGCATTGAGCTGGCCTTCTCTACTCCAGAAGAGCTCGCTGAAAAAGTTATGGAACTTCCCTTCGAGCACAAGGTGCTCGCGATTGGGATAGTGGAAAATGAGAAAGGGTGGGAGCTTTCTTTCACTCCTTCTCTCTGAGTTTTTTCATCAGATTCGCCATCTCCAGCGCGGCCATCGCGTACTCAAAGCCCTTGTTGCTCTTAACCCCTGCCCTGTTGAAGCCCTGGAGCTCGTCCTCGACTGTTATCACGCCGAAGATAACCGGAACGCCGCTGTCGAGGGAGACCTTTGCGACACCCTTTGCGACCTCGTTGGCAACCAGGTCAAAGTGCTTTGTCTCACCCCTGACGACTGCTCCGAGGGCAAGAACCGCGTCGTACTTCCCGCTCTCGGCGAGCTTTTTGGCGACCAGAGGTATCTCAAAGCTTCCGGGCACCTTTACGACGTCAACCTCCTCAACGCTGTGCCTCTCGAAGCAGTCGAGGGCACCGCTGAGGAGCTCGTTGGTTAAGAGGTCGTTGAACCTGGCGACGACGACGCCAATCTTTACACCTTCTCCCTTAAATTCGCCCTCAATCACGCGAACCTCCATACCATTCACCCCGTTTTCTGTAATTATTTAATTGTGTAATTCATCAATAGAACAATTAAACAATTCCCTAAACTTTAAAGGGGAGCTTGTGACCGAGCTTCTCGGCTTTGACCTTCAGGTAGGGCTTGTTGTGTTCAGTAACCTCCCCCGGAGCCGGAACCGTCTCAACGACCTCTATCCCGAACTCCTCAAGGGCCTTTGCCTTCCTCGGGTTGTTGGTTATCAGCCTGATCTTTGAAACTCCCAGAGCACGAAGCATCTGGAAGGCGGCCTCGTAAGTCCTCTCGTCCTCACCGCGGCCGAGGGCTTTGTTGGCCTCAACGGTGTCAAAGCCTTTGTCCTGGAGCTCGTAGGCCTTTATCTTCTCCTTCAGGCCGATTCCCCTGCCTTCCTGGTCCATGTAGAGGAGTATCCCGCCCTCCTGGGCTATCATCCTGAGGGCGTTGGCGAGCTGGCTCCCGCAGTCGCACTTGAGTGAAGCGAATGTGTCTCCTGTGAGGCACTTTGAGTGAACCCTGACAAGTGGGACCTCACCATAGGGCTCCTTGACTATTGCCACATGCTCCTTAAAGTCCAGCTCGTTGTCGAAGGCTATTATTCTAAAGTCGCCGTACCTCGTCGGGAGCCTCGCGCTGGCGTAGATTCTCATCAGCTGTTTTCTCCTCACGAATTCCTTCCAGACATCGTCCGTGGTGAGGACTGGAAGGCCGTGCTCCTCCGCGAGCTTCAAGGCGTACTCCCTGTTGTGAGAGTCGCCCTTTTCGTCGAGTATCTCAACCATCAGGGCGTACCTCTTGAAGCCGAGTATCTCCATCAGCTCAAGAGAGCTCTCCGTGTGCCCCCTCCTCCTGTTGAGGCCGATGCCGCCAAGGAGGTGGAGATGTCCAGGATAGCGGAAGGCCCCCACACCAAGCCCTTCAGCAATCTTCCGGGCCGTTAAGGCCCTCTCTTCAGCGGTTATTCCCGTGAAAGTTTCTTTGTAATCAACGGGAACCAAGAAGTTCGTCTCTCCTTCCTTGCTGGGAAGCGGGAAGAAGCCCCTCTTCAACGCCTCGTCCATGTCCATCGTGAGGCAGAGGAGGCCTTTCATGGAGAGCATGAAGTTGACGATCTCGGGAGAAGCTATCTCGGCTGGATAAATTAGATCAGCCTCGAACTCCCTTCGATTGTCTATGAGAACAACTGGCTTTCCTTCAAGGACTAGACCCCTAACTCTGTCCCAGTTCATTTATCCTCCCCACCAAAGAAATGTTCTAAATTTTTAAAAAATTTGTTCCAAAAATGGAATCAAAGAAACGCCTAAGGCTCGGTTGTTATGTCGAGGGTAATATACCCGGCTGAATCAACGGCCAGCGGCCCCTCACCTTCCCCATTGTAAACGGACATGTTCCCGAAGACACCAAACACGGCCCTTGAATGATCATTAACCTCAACGCGGTCGCTCGATCCCTCTAGAAGTCCGTTAAAAACAACCCACACAGCCGGCTTGCAGCCGGTTGAGTTAAAGTTGGTCTCTATAGTTCTTGATGTGCCTCCCTGGTAATCCCTGATGTAGTAGTTCCCATTTCCATATAGGCATGAACCGCCCAGAAGTCTCGTTGAGGATATCCTCTCTCCATTTGCTTTCAGTTCGGAACAGTATTTCTCTGGGGGGATGGGTTCCGCAGGAATCTTGAGTCCAGAGAGTTCTTCGAGTGTCAGCACTCTTTTCTTCACGAAGGAAAAGAGACTCTCTCTGTATTCTTGGCACGCCTTGAGAAATTCGTTGTCTCTTCCCAGCTTTTCTGGTACTAGAACGGAGGCGTTCCAGGCTCTAAAGCCTTCGGGAACCTTAAGGGTGAAGACCCACTGTTCATCGGAAATTTTTGTCATTTTAGACTCGAACTCCATGGGGGTTCCGTTACGTAGATAAATAACTCTTGGAGATCTTTTGAAGACCCCTTTAACAGACAGACCTGTACATTGGCCTGCCGCAAGTTCTGGTTCGTACGTGAACTTCCTGCTGGAGCTGTGAACCGCCTTTGGGTTGGGTGCAACCAACTTTAGATCTTGAACGTTGTAGAGTCCCTCCGTGGAGTTGAGGATGTTTTCCTTTATCCCCCTCCACTGCAGGTTGAAGTAGTCCAGCTCAGGATAGATTATGTAGAAGGAGACGTTTGAGTCAATCCAGTCTGGAACCTCTAGCTCAATGTGCAACCTCTGCTCTGCTAAGGAGCAGACTAGGAACTCCGCTGAATACCCAGTGTTATCAAGCCGTTCAACAGAGAAGACCCTCATGTTGCCGTTGAACGTTGCGAACCTGGCTGTGTCAGGGGGTGTTTGGTTCCTGTGGGGGTTATGGGAAAGAATGAGCACTCCAAGAACTAAAAAAAGTAGAAACGCGGAAATAAAACCGGCCCGATTACCGTCGGGCATGTCAGAGCCTCCAGTTCTTGTCCCCATCGATTTGGAGGTTGGCCCAATATCTATGGGTTAGCTTTTCCCAGAAGCTTGGTTGGATGCTCTCCATGGCCTGATAAGCGGTTTTGCCCTCATCAAGCTTCTTCCAGAAAGTTGTTCCTTTGTCTTTTATCAGTCTAACGTCTATCGGCCTGTCTGTTCCTATGTAGGTCCTGTATGTTGCTCCCACCCTGAGTCTGAACGAATCACATCCCAGTACAAATATTAGCGCGTCGTGCATGTCTGCATCTCCCGTTATCCTGCCCCAGAACACCTTGGCCGTATCCCCAAAGTTGGGGTTCTGGAGTATCATAAAACCGTTCACCTCAGTGGACGGCAGGATTTTAGCTGTATGGCCGTAGTAGTAGAACACCTTAATCTTCTTTCCGCGGAACAGGTTGTAATAGCTCTGAATCGGATCCCCGTGCGATCCATGGTAATAGGCGTCCCAGTAATACACTGAATACCCATGTTTGGCCAGGATGCCCATTACTAAGTCAGAATGATAATAATTCTCGTCTGAGTCCCTGACATAGTGTATCACCGCGGAGTCGGAGCCACCACCATACCCTGGCCAAACCGCTGTTGGATGAATCATTTTGCTGTGGTAGGGAAATCCATGGGGAGCGGTCCACGAGGGTAGTGCAACATCTTCGGCAATTTTTTCAGGGGAACCGAGGGCGTACTGGCTGCTGAAAAGCAAAATAAGAAACAGGCCAAACAAGGCGTATCCAGTCTTGGCCATTCAATCACCGCTAATATAGTACACAGTTATTTTAAAAACTTTTTGGATTTTATAACCAATTACTATGATTTATCTAGAATCATCTTCATGTACCTCGCTAGGACGTCTATCTCGTAGTTGACTTTTTCCCCAGGCCGAAGGAGACCCAGGTTCGTCTTTTCAAGGGTATAGGGGATAACCTGAATCCAGAAGCGGGTTGCCTCGACCTTAGCGACGGTAAGGGAGACACCGTTGAGGGCTATTGAACCCTTCTCCGCAATTCCCCATTTCTCCCTCGGCATCTCAAAGGCCATCCAGGTCGTGTTTCCACTCTTTCTCTTCGCTATGAACCTTATCGTCCCGTCAACGTGACCGGTAACTATGTGCCCGTCGAAGCGGCCGTTGGCGGGTAGGGCTCTCTCCAGGTTGACAACCTTCGCCTCCCTCAGGTTTGTCCTCGCGAGAGTCTCCTCACCAACGTCGAAGACTGCCGTCTTCCCGTCGAAGGAGACGACGGTAAGGCAGGCCCCGTTTACTGCCACGCTGTCCCCTTCCTTCACTTCGAAGGGAAGCTCCACGTAGAGCTTTCCAGCTGAATAGCGGGCCTTCCCGGTTCCCTCAACTATCCCCGTGAACATACTCACCACCCTGGGTAAGCGGTAACGAGGAAGCTCTCGCCGAGCCTCTCGATCGACTCAATTCTCAGCAGGGGAGCCTCCTTGGTGTTCTCGACCTTGAGGCACTCGAAGGGCTTTATCCCTCTCCCGAAGAGCTTTGGCCCGTAGAAGAGGTATAACTTGTCGGCCAGGGACAGGAACTGGCAGGCTATTCTGCCGCCCTCGACCAGGACACTGTCTATCCCCAGCTCGCCGAGCTTCTTCAGGATCTTGGCTGGCTCGGTTATCGGGTATGCCTCTGCTATTCCCTTGAACTTCTCCGGCTTTTCCGTGAAGAAGATAACCCTTCCGTCCTCGAAGAGGCGGAACTTCCGTCCCTTTCTCATCTCATCTGCCACCCTGCCGGAGCGGTCGAGGATAACCTTAACCTTCTCGGGACAGTTCTCAAGCCTGCAGTTGAGCCTCGGGTTGTCAGCTAAAACCGTCCCAGAACCGACCATTATCGCCATATGCTTTCTTCTGAGCTCCTGAACCCTCTGGCGGGCTTTTTCACCAGTTATCCACTTTGAGGAACCAGTTTCAGTGGCTATGAAGCCGTCGAGCGTGAGGGCGAGTTTTATCGAGACGAAGGGGAGTTTAGTTGTGATGTATTTGAGGAAGATTTCATTGAGCTTCCTCGCTTCCTCCTCCAGAAGACCAACTTCTACTTCTATTCCAGCCTTTCTCATCTTCTCTATTCCTTGGCCAGCAACAAGCGGGTTTGGGTCCTCCATGGCCACGACAACCCTTTTAAAGCCCTCTTGGATTATTCTATCCGCGCAGGGCGGCTGCTTCCCCCAGTGGGAGCAGGGTTCGAGCGTTACGTACATCGTGGCCCCTCTAACGTCGTAACCCTTTGCCTTTGCATCCTCTATGGCGTTTATCTCGGCGTGCTTCTCGCCGAACTTCCTGTGCCAGCCCACGCCTATTATCTTCCCATCCTTGACTATAACCGCCCCTACCATCGGGTTCGGGTTTGTCCAACCTTCTCCGCGCTTCGCCAGCTCGAGGGCGAGCCTCATGAACTTCTCGTCTTCGTCCCTCATGTTCGCAGATTTATACCGAATTTTATAAGAATTTGTTCCAAGGTTGGAACAACGGGCATTTGCCGACTTTGGATAACCTTTTTATTGCTGGAAACTCAACGTTAAAATGGTGATTTTTCATGGAAGACCCCTACATCTGGATGGAGAACCTTCAGGATGAGCGCGTTCTGAAGCTCGTCGAGGAAGAAAACAGGCGTTTTAGGGAATTCATCGGGAAGCTGAGCGACGAGCTGTTCCCGGAGGTATGGGGGCTGTATTCACTTCCAACTCTTCACAGTGCCAGACTCACGGAGAAAGGCATCATTGCGGTGTTCAAGGAGAGGGATAGGCAGGTAATAAGGTGGCTTAATGGCGATGTCATAGTTGACTCGAAGGCCCTTGAGGCTGAAATCGGCGATGAAGTTCTTCTTCAGGGATTTACTGCCGACGGGAAGGGCAAAAGGCTCGCATACAGCTTCTCAATCGGCGGGGCGGACGAGGGCGTCACGAGGATAATTGACCTCGAGAGTGGCGAGCTCATAGATGAACTCAGGCCCTCTGTGTGGAACGTGACCTTCCTAGAGAACGGCTACTACTTCTCGCGCTTTTACAGGCACGGGGAGACTCCAGACGGAGTCAAAGCTCCAGCTGTAAGGCTTTTCTGGAAGGACGAATCAGGAGAGAGAATGGTTTTTGGCCAGGGTCTCGGTTCGGGCTACTTCATGGGGCTCAGAAAGAGCACCGACGGGAAGTGGGCGATGCTAACAGTGACCTTTGGCTGGAACAGGGCCGATATCTACATAGGGCCAATTGAAGCCCCAGACCGCTGGGAGAAGGTTTACTCCGCGGACGTTCCGGCGGAGCCCATTGACGTCGTAAACGGCAGACTCTACATCCTAACGAGGGAAGGGAAAGGTTTAGGCAAGGTTATTGCGATAGAGGGCGAGAAAACCATCGAAGTCGTTCCAGAGGGCGAGTTCCCGCTCGAGTGGGCCGTTATTGTTGGTGACAGAATCCTCGCGGGTAGGCTCGTCCACGCGAGCCACAGGCTTGAAGTTTATTCGCTCAACGGTGAGAAGCTCGATGAGATAGCCTTTGATCTTCCCGGGAGTGTATATCCCCTCGATTCTGATGGCAAAAAAGCCCTCCTCCGCTACGAGAGCTTTACGGTTCCCTACAGACTCTATCAGTTTGACGGCGAGCTGAAGCTCATTGGGACGCAAGAGGTCGAAGGGAAGTTCACGGTTGAAGAGGACTTTGCAACCTCAAAGGACGGGACGAAGATTCACTACTTCCACGTCAAGGGTGAGAAGGACGATAAAAAGGTCTGGGTCTTCGGATACGGCGGATTCAACATCTCGCTTACACCCCGCTTCTTCCCGCAGGCGATTCCTTTCATAAGGCGCGGCGGAACCTTTGCAATGGCCAACCTGCGTGGGGGTAGTGAATACGGCGAGGAGTGGCACAGGGCGGGAATGAGGGAGAACAAGCAGAACGTCTTCGATGATTTCATAGCCGTCCTTGAGAAGCTCAAGAAAGAGGGCTACCGTATCGCCGCATGGGGTAGGAGCAACGGCGGTCTGCTCGTCTCAGCTACTCTCACTCAGAGGCCAGACGTAATGGACGCGGCCCTGATTGGGTATCCCGTCATTGACATGCTCCGTTTCCACAAGCTCTACATCGGCAGCGTTTGGATCCCAGAATACGGAAACCCAGACGACCCGAAGGACAGGGAGTTCCTGCTGAAGTACTCTCCCTACCACAACGTTGACCCGAACAAGCGCTACCCGCCAACGCTCATCTACACAGGTTTACACGACGACAGAGTCCATCCTGCTCACGCCCTCAAGTTCTTCATGAAGCTGAGAGAAGTTGGAGCACCGGTCTATCTCAGAGTTGAGACGAAGAGCGGGCACATGGGCGCATCGCCGGAGACGAGGGCGAGGGAGCTTACGGATTTGCTGGCCTTTGTCGTTAAGACGCTCAGATGAACTGCGGTGCAAACTTAAGTTGCCTGATCTTTGTTTTTCTTTTCCACTTCTAAAGTGCTGTAAAACAGTGGAAAAACTTGTAAAAACTATCCTAATGCAACGTTCAGCAGTTGTAGCAGAGCATTGCCGCCCTCTTCAGCAGTATGACACGGTGGAGCTTGCCGTTGATTATCCTGGCATTGGATATTTTATTCAGGTGATGAATCCGCTTCCTCTCAAGCGCCACCAGATCGAGCTCGCGGAGAACCTTCACGAAGTCCTCCCAGCGGATTTTTAACCATTTTGAGTACTCGTCGAAAAGCTCCTTCTCGACTACCCTGTAAACTTTCCCTTCCACCATGTAGCGGGTGGCCCTCTTCGGCAGTTCCTTCCTCAGGCGCCAGCGGGCGTGGAGAGGCTCCTGCATCTCATAGACGGCCTCGTCCATGGACTTGCCCTCCACCATCATCT